>JARGPD010000137.1 GCA_029212845.1 Planctomycetota bacterium | reverse complement strand
GCCTCTGCTGGTGGCACGGCCTGCCGCCCTTGGCCGCTGGGACCTTCGGCGGCGCCGCAGCCTTGGCGCTGCTGATGATGGTGAGCGAGCAGCTGTCCTGATCAGGGTCCCCCGGCGCGGGGTCCCTAGGCGTCGGCCTCGACCAGCTCGAGCAGCAGGCTGGTCCACTTCTGCATGCCGTGGCGCGCCTGGCCGAAGCGCGTGAAGGCCTCGAAGATCAGGAACGGGGTGCCGTCGCGGTGGGCCGCGAAGGCGACCAGGCGCTCACCGCTGCTAGCGTCGACGAGCTCGACCTCGCCCGCGATGCCGCCCATGTCCCAGGGCACCAGCAAGAGGAGCCCGAGGACGTTGGACAGGGGCCACTGGGGGTTGGCGTCCGAGAGGGACGCGCGCACGCGCAGGGTCGCCGGGCCAGCTAGGTCGACCAGCTCGTAGCGGTCGCCGAAGTCCTCGCGTAGGTAGCGCTCGAAGTCCGCGATCAGCTCCGCGCGGTCGTCACCGTCGAGGTCGGGGTGCGAGTCGGGGACCGTGGTCCAGACCACCGGGTCGACGATCACGCGCTCCCACCGCGTCGCCGTGGCGCCGGGCGTGACCTGCAGCTCGACGGCGTCGGGGATGAAGGTCACGTCGTGGGCCTCGGACGGCGTGAGGGCGTCGCGGTCGGCCAGGAAGTTCGTGCGCGGGACCTCCAGGTTGGCGCAGGAGGCGGTCAGGGCGAGCAAGAGGGCGGACTTGAACATGGGCTGCATCCGCAAGGGGCGGGTGGGGGTTGTCTGTGGGAGCGTCGCTACAGACCCAGGGCGCCGACGCGCTGGGCTTCCTGGAAGACGCCCATGGCCTGCACGCGGCTGCCCTCGTCGTTGAAGTGCATCCAGTCGTCGTACCACTCGGGGCGGTCGTCGAGCCCCTCGGCCAGACGCAGGAGCTTGGCGTCGAGCTCGGCCGCGAGCTCGATGATGCGCTCGTTCTGGCGGTCGACCGTGTCGAGGAAGTGCTCGTCGGTGGGCTTCTGCTTGGACTCGCACGAGGCGAAGGTCGCGAGCACGGGCTCGACGCCGTTGGCGCGGCAGACCGCGACGATGCTGCGCAGGTTGCGGATGAAGACCTCGACGCCGGCCTCGTTGACGCCCTCGCTCGAGGGCACGTGCAGGGACTCGTAGTCCGGCACCGCGATGTGCGTGAACAGGGCGCCGGTCTGCTTGTCGGGGTTGCGACCGCGCGTCGCCCAGGCGTACAGGCGACACCAGCGCAAGAGCGTCAGGTCGAGCGCGTTGGGCTCGGTCTCGCGCCAGCTCGTGCGCAGGTGGCTGTAGTCGGGCTTGAAGCCCTTGGCCTGGATCGGGCGCGCGTCGTTGGCGGCGTGGTAGACGATGATCGCGTCGGGGTCGAGCTCGAGCAGGCGCAGCTGGATGTTGATCAGGTTCTCGGTCGTGCCGTAGCCGGACACGCCGCAGTTGATGACCTCGTACTTCCGGCCGGGGACCTTCTCGGCCAGGATCGCCTCGAGCTGGGCCGGGTAGGTCAGCTCGTCCTTGGTGGAGCCGGTGCCGTAGGTGGTCGAGCCGCCGACGCACAGGATCCGGTAGACGCCCTCGGGCTTCTCGACCGTCGTCTCCTTGCCGCGGAAGCCGAGCGAGTTGTGGTGGAAGCTGTACATGCCCTCGCGCGAGCGGTCGGGCACCATCTCGTAGGTCAAGAAGGGGTGCGGCGCGTAGAAGCTCTTGTCGGCGCGCACCGGCATGTAGAAGTCGGTGTCGCGGTCTTGGAAGTGGTCCACGGCGCGGGCCGCGAGCTCGACGCCGACGGCGCTGAAGAGCAGCACCAACAGCAGCTTGGCGGTCAGGCTGAGTCCACGCCGCGGGGTCGCCCCGCCCGAGTTCGTCTCCGAGTTCGCATCCATGTTCGACATCCTAGCAAGCGAGCGGGAGGCGCGGCCGCTTGCCTCGCTCCCCTGCTGCGATCGACGGCCAGCAGTTCTAGCCCTCGCTCACATGGGCCGCACGCGGACCGAGACGGCCCCGTACCAGGCCAGGTCCTTGCCTTCGATCACCAGGCCGTCAGCGCCGACCGTGCGCGTCTCGCCGTGGCACTCGAGGCCCGCGGCGTCCAGGTACACGAGCTCCCACTCGCCGGGCGTGATCAGCGGCGCGGTCAGCTCGATGTAGCTCAGCTCGACCAGCTGCTCGCGGCTCGGCGGCGTCATCGACAGGGTGTACTCGGCGATCGGGAAGAGGTGCCAGCCCTCGTCCGTGCCGAGGTCCAGCGGCAGCATGCCGACGGCGCCGTCGGTGGCCAGGCCGCCCTCTTCGACGCGCTGCCCGCGGCCGTCGACGAAGCGCCGCCGCAGGCCGTGGGAGACCTCGACCGTGCTGCCGTCCCGCTCGAGGATTCCGGCGAAGATCGCGCCCTCGACGAACAGGTGCCCGTTGGCGGCGATCGACTCCTTGCGCCCCTTGGGCGTCCAGGGTTTCGGCGTCAGGTTGACCCACAGCTGGCCGCCGCCCTTCCACTCGAGGCGCAGGCGCACCGCACCCACCGAGAAGTCCCCGCCGGCGACGAGGTGCTCCTCGAAGCTGCGCTCGCGGCCGGCCTCGTCGACGTAGCGCACCTCGCTCGGCGCGCGGCCGGGCGCACTCAGCGCGGTCTGCACCTCGCGGCCGCTCCACCAGTCGCGGGCGGCCGTGCCGGGGCGCGTCAGCTGGTACCACCAGTGGTAGCCGGCGTTGCCGTAGAGGGCGGTGAGGCTCATCACGAGATCGCGCTCGCTGGGCTGGAAGCCCGAGGCCATCGTCCAGCGCTCGGGCGCGACGAAGCGCCGCGGCGGGCCCATGCCGGCGCGCACCGAGATGTCGTGCAGGCGACCAAGGGCGAAGTGGGGGATCACATCGGCGAAGCGACCGTTGCGGCCGACCATCGACGGCTGCGAGGCGACGAACAGCGAGCCCGGCATCACGTCGATCACACCAGACCAGAGCACGTTGCCGCCGCCGAGCGAGCCCTCGCCCGCCACCGGCGCGCCATGGATCGCGCGCAGGCGTTCGAGGATCTTGCGGTAGGCCTCCAGCGGCCCGCGCTGCAGCCCCCAGTCCTCGATGTCCTTGTCGAGGTCGACCAGCGGGTAGCCGGCGGAGATCGAGTCGCTGAAGGTGCCGCGCGTGCCGATCTTGTCGTGCATCTCGCCCTCGACCTCGTCGACCATGGCGAGGGCCGGGCCGTGCTTGAGGTACTGCCCGCCCTCGGCCGTGGCGACGGCCTCACCAACGCTGCTGAGCAGGCTGTTGCCGGGCACGCGGTTCGAGTTGAACAGCCAGTTGTGGTGCAGGCTGAAGCCGAAGCCGGCGGCCGCGGCGGTGTCGCGCACCTTGCGCAGCCCAGCCAGGCCGCCCCACTCGAGGCGCGGCGGCATCACGTCGTCGGGGTAGCCCTTGTCGTAGCCGTCCTTCTGCCAGTGGTGCATCCACACCTGCACGTCCTCGAGCCCCATGCCCGCCAGCAGCTCGAGCTCGTCGGCGGCCTTCTCGAAGGGCGTGTTGGTGTACGACAGGTAGAAGCTCTTCCCGAGGTCGGCGCGGTCCGGCGACGCGGCGCGGTTCATCGAGGGCAGGGCCTCGGCCAGCTCGCTGCCCCAGGTGATCCACAGGCGCTCGCGCACCGGGCGGCGCAGGCGGTTGGTCGCGTTCAGGTAGCGCGCGTGCTGGGAGTAGTAGCGGCCGCCACCGGGCGCGCGCCGGTCGGGGTCGTCGGCCATGATCTGGGACGAGTTCGAGAAGGCCGGGTCCAGCCAGGCGCTCAGGAAGCGCGCCTCGTCGTCGACCTTGAGGGCGGCGACCGTCGACGTGTCGAAGTAGGGCACGCGCAGGATGCGATCGATGCTCGCGTCCTGCTCGGCGATCACGCCGCCGAGCCCGAACTCGAGGCGCCCCCGGCGCGCGCCGCCGGTGCGCTCGAGCTCGACCATCAGGCTGCGGCCATAGGCCGTGAAGGTCATCGTCAGCCCCTCGTCGTAGGTGACCTCGAGGGACTTGCCGACGCGGCGCGTGTTCTGGATGCGGGGAGCGCCGATGCCGATCGCGTTGGCGCCGGCGAGCGGTCGCACCCGTGCGCCGTCGTCCTCGATCGTGATCACGTCGAGGAGCTGCGAGCCGTCGACCGGCGAGATCGCCCAGGTGAAGGCCTGCTTGCCGCGCCCGGCGCGCAGCTCGTAGCGGCTGCCGCGCTTGCTGAAGGTGCCCTGCTCGGGGTCGCGGTGGGCGCTCTCGGGGACCAGCGCGTCGCTGAAGAAGGCCAGGCCGTCGCCGCTGGAGGCGGTGGCCAAGGTCGCGCCGCCGTAGGCCTTGCTGGGCGCGGTCTGGCCCGCGCCGGCGGGGCCAGGCTCGGAGGACGGCGACGTGGTCGGCTCGGTGCTCAGGCGCGGCGAGATCGAGACATCTTGCTCGTCGACCTCGCTCGCTCCTTGGCAAGCGAGGACGAGGAGCGGGATCAGACGCAGGGCGAGGTTGCTCATCGGGGCATTGTGACAGGCGCGGGCCCACACGGCGAGTCGCGATGGTGGCTGTGACGCGCTGGATACCCGACCGCGTCCGTTACCCTCCTGCGATGGAAGCCCCCCGCCTGAACCGCGACCTGCCCCGCATCGAGGCCAGCTACAAGGACCGGCCCGCCGACTTCTGGGTCGAGGAGCGCGGCTCCTACGAGCCCTCGGGTGCGGGGCAGCACCTGTGGCTGCGCATCGAGAAGTGCGGCCTGACGACGCCCGCGGCGGTCGGGCGCCTGGCCAAGGCGCTCGGCCTGCCGACCAACCGGCTGGGCTACGCCGGGCTGAAGGACGCGCGGGCGGTGACGCGCCAGTGGATCAGCGTGGACCGTGCGCCGGCCGACGCAGAGGCGCTGCTCGGGGAGCTGTGCGGGGATGGGGGGGGCGACCCGGTCCTCGGCGCTGGGGGTGCCCCAGGGCTGACGGTCCTGGAGCTGACCCGCCACCGCACGGGCCTCGGGCGCGGGCACCTGCTCGGGAACCGCTTTCGGATTCGCCTACGGGGTCCAGCCACGGCCGAGCCGGGCAGCCTCGGGGTCGTGCAGGCCGGTCTCGACGTGCTCGCGCGGCGGGGCGTCCCGAACTACTTCGGCGAGCAGCGCTTCGGCCACCGCGGTGACACGGCGCGCACCGGCGCGGCGCTCCTCGCGGGCGACTTCGACGAGGCCCTCGGCCTGGTCCTCGGACGCCCGAGTGCGGCCGACCGCGGGGCCGTGCTCGAGGCCCGCGAGCGGTACGAGGCCGGCGAGCTGCGCGCAGCCCGCGAGGCCTGGCCCCGGGACCAGCATGGCCCGCGGCGGCTCCTCGGCGCGCTGCTCGAGGGCGCCGACGCGGCCGGCGCCTTCGCCGCCATGGACAAGCGCGACCGCTACTTCTTCGGCAGCGCCTTCCAGTCCGAGCTCTTCAACGACCTGCTCGCCCGGCGGCTCGAGCTCGCCCTAGGCGGAGACGCGGCGGCCTTCGACGGCGTCTGGGCCGGGGACCTGTGCCTGCGCCTGCCCCTCGGTCGCAAGGCCTTCGCGATCGAGGACCTGGCCGTGGAGTCCGCCCGCGCCGCCGCCGGCGAGCTGACCGCCAGCGGCCCGATCTTCGGCCACGCCATGCCGGACCCCGGCGGCCGCGCGACCGAGCTCGAAGCCGCCGTGCTCCGGGACGCGGGCCTCTCCCCGGCGCACTTCGAAGCCGACACCGCGCGCGCCTGGCCCGGTGGCCGCCGCGGCCTGCGCTTCCCGCTCGCCGAGGCCTCGGTCCGGGCGGACCGGGACGACCACGGCCCCCACCTCGAGCTGGCCTTCGAGCTGCCCAAGGGCTGCTACGCCACCTGCGTCCTGCGCGAGCTGCTGGTCGAAGCCTGACCGGGTCCGCCCCTGGTCCGCCGCGTTCCTGGCCCGGGCGCTTCGTGTCGCGCCGCGCTAGCTGCTATCCTGCGGACACCTCGCGGGAGTGGCGGAACTGGTAGACGCCCAGGATTTAGGTTCCTGTGCCTTCACGGGCGTGGGGGTTCGAGTCCCCCTTCCCGCACCAACACTCGAACGACGCCGCCCGGCACCCCGCGCTCGCGGAGTGCCGGGCGGCGTCGTTCGAGCCGAGCAGGCTACTTGGCCAGGCTCGCGAGGTGCGTGGCGCGGGCGGCGACCTTGCTGCCGGGGTAGTCCCCCGCGAGCTTGGTCAGCTTCTTGGCCAGCTTCTCGTCGGGACCGTCGGCGAAGAGCTTCTCCTGGAGCTTGGCCAGGGCGGCCGCGGCCTTGAGCTCGTCGGCCATCTCCTCGGCCTCGAGCTTGGCGACCAGCTCCGAGCAGCGGGCGCTGAAGGCCTCGTGCTCGTCGACATCGTCGGTCAGCGCCTCGAGCTCTTCGGAGGCGTCGATCGGGTAGCCGTTGTCCAGCATCCAGGTGATCGCCTTGAGCCGCGACTCGACCTTGGCCTCGATGGAGGCGCGCAGCTCCGAAGCGTCGGCGCCGGTCTCACCGCCTTCGGCTTCGAGCTCGGCGAGCTCCTCGAGGGCATCGGCGACCTTGCCCTTCTGGGCAAAGGTCCAGGCCTTCTTCAGGTCCTTGTTCATGGCCTTCGGGAACTTCTTGCGGGACTTCATGAAGTCCTCGATGTGGTCCTCGATCTTGCCGCCGAGCATCGAGCTCGAGCCGCTGAGCAGGACGGCCCCGTTCGCGTCGAGCAGCGTCGCCGCGGGCAGGCCACGACCGCCGCTGTCGAAGGGACGCTCGGTGGTCCACATCGCCTGGGTCCCGAACCACTTGCGCTCGAGCGCGAAGCGCTCTGCGGCCTCGGGCTTGGCGCCCTGGGACTCGACGAAGATCACTTGCAGCGCATCGCCGTACTCGGCTTGCATCTTGATGGCCATCGGCACGGATGACCCAATGCAGGTGGGTCAGCGGGTGCCCCAGAACTCGACGAGCACCATCGAGCCTTGGAGGTCGGCGAGGCTGGACTTGCCCATGCTGTTGACCAGCGGGCTGCGCCAGGAGTACTCGGGCTGGTCGCCGGGCTGGACGCCCGCGGGAGCGGTGGCGGCCAGGCTGGGCAGCAGCGCGAGGGCGCCCACGGCGGCGGCCGCGAAGAGGGAACGGATGGGGGTGAGCATGGGGTGGTTCAATTGGTGGTGGGAGCGCGGGTGCGGCCCGCCGAAGGCTCCAGCCTACGCCGATCCCAAGGGGTCGCCGTCCGAAGGCCCGTAAGCGGTCCGTAAGGTCGGCGCGGCGAGGTACCCGTGGCGGGGCAGGCCCGGTCTCGGCCCTGGCACTTTGTGCTTGAGTCGATGGGGGGCGGCGTACGAAGATCGGGAATCGCAATTCCCGGGAATGGTCCCGGGCTCCCACGGATGGGCATGGAAGACAAGCAACTCGCAGGCACTTGGCTCACGAACCTGCACGTCCTTAGGGTCATGGTGAGCGAGGTGCTCGAGGGCAACTGCCCGCTGCCGGAGCTCGACTCCAGCCTGACCTACTCCCAGGTCAACCTGCTGAAGCTGGTCCAGCGGGGCTGCGACGAGGAGCAGGGCTGGAGCCTCCGCAAGCTCGCCCGGTATATGCAGGTCAGCCTGCCGGCGGTCAGCAAGAACATCGGGCGCCTGACGCCCTTGGGCTTCCTGGAGGTCAAGAGCGACAGCCAGGACGGCCGCAAGCGTCGGGTGCGGATCACCGAGCGCGGCGTCCAGGCCCTGGCGAGCTTCGAGCAGTGCTGCGCGGAGCGCATGGGCATGCTGATGGGGTTCGGCGCCGGGTCCAAGCTGGACGAGTGGAACGCCTCCCTCGAGACCATGGTGGAGGTCCTGATGCGCCTGTGCCGCGAAGGCCACGTGCCAGGCCTGGCCTGCGACTGCCCGGACGGGGCGGCCCACGACCCGGTGGCCCACGCTCCTGACTGCCCGGCGCGGCGCTACCTGCACCACCTCGACCCGGGCTAGGGCGCTACTTGGCCTTGGGCCGGAAGACCTGGACGACCTCGGGGTCGCCCTCGAGGTAGGGCCCGCCGATCAGGTCGATGCAGAAGGGGATCGCCGGGAAGACGGCGTCGAGGCACACGCGCACGGCGGCCGGCTTGCCCGGCAGGGTGACGACGAGGCTGCTGCCGAGGATCGCGGCGGTCTGGCGCGAGAGGATCGCGGTGGGCACGCCGTCGGCGAGGGAGGCGGCGCGCATGGCCTCGCCGAAGCCGGGCATGGTCTTGTGGCAGACGTCCTCGATCGCCTCGGGGGTCACGTCGCGCAGGGCCGGACCCGTGCCGCCGGTGGTGCAGATCAGGCCGCAGCCGAGCTCGGCCAGCTCGCGGATCGTGCTGCCGATCAGGCCGCGTTCGTCTTCGATCACGCGGCGCTCGTACACGACCTCGGTGGCGAGGTAGTCGTCGAGGGCGGCCACGATGGCGGGGCCCGACAGGTCCTCGTACTCGCCACGGCTGGCGCGGTCGGAGATGGTGATGACGCCGATGCGCGGCTTGTCGCCGGCCTTGCTCGCTTCGCTGCTCATGGCGGGGATCCTAGCAGCTCGCTGGCTTCGGTGTTCGCCTGGGCCGGACGTGGGGGGCGGCGGGTTAGGCTAGCGCCATGCGCATCGCCTTCGACTACACCGCCGCTGCGAGCCACTGGCCCGGCGTCGGCCGCTATGGCCGCGAGCTGGTGCGCGCCCTCGTGCGCCGTGAGGACTGCCCCGAGCTGGTGCTGTTCGAGCACGGCCGCGCCGAGCCCCTGCCCGCCCGGGCCCTAGGCCTGGACACGCAGCTGGCCGCGAGCCGCGTCGAGCGCGTGCGCCTCGACGGGTCGCGCCGGGCCTGGGCTTGGCGCGCACGCTTCGGCCTCAAGGGGCCGCTCGAGCGGGGCGCCGCGATGGCTGGCGTCGACCTGGTGCACCGCGCCTTCCCCGCCATGCCGCCGGTGCGCGGCCGCTCCCAGGTGCTGCCCCTGTTCGAGCTGCCCACGGGCCTCGGTGTCAGCGGCGTGGTCGACCTCGCAGAGCGCGAGAGCGCCGACGCGGCCTTGGCCGCCGAGCTGCGATCGATGACGCGCATCCTGACCGGCAGCACCTCGGGTCGCATCGAGGCCGCCGAGCGCCTCGGTGCCCACGGCGTCGAGCCCTGGCGCTTGCACGCGGTGACCACCGGCTCCGACCACTGGCTGCGCGACGCCGAGCCGCGGGACTCGAGCGCCCTCGCGGCCGCCGGCCCGCCGCGCCTGCTCGTGCTCGGCGCCCTGTCGCCCATGCGCCAGCCCGTGGACGTGCTGCACGGCTTCGAGGCCCTGTGCGAGCGCCTCGGTGGACCCACCGACGAGCTGCCCGTGCTGCACTTCGACGGTCGCTCGGGCGAGGCCGCCGCCGAGCTGCGCGCGCTGCTGGCCATGTCGAACGTCGGCGATCGCGTGACCCTGAACCCACACCCCGAAGAGGCGGCCCTGCCCGAGCTGGTCGCCGGCAGCACGGTGCTGGTGCACCTGTCCGCCGGCGAGCTCTCCCCGATCACGCCCCTCGAAGCCCTGCAGTTCGGCACCGCCGTTGTGGCCTCGAACCTGCCGGCCTTCGACGAGGCCCTGGGTGACGAGCAGCTGGTCGACGACCCCAGCGACGCCGACGCTCTCGGCGAGGCCATGCTGCGCGCCCTCGCCAGCGGCCAGGACGACGAGGCCCGCAGGGTGCGCCAGAGCCTCGCCTCCTTCTACACCTGGGACGCCTGCGCCGCCGACCACATCGCCCTCTGGCAAGCCGCCATCGACGATCCCGACCTCGAGGCCTGAGCCGCGGGACTCACTCGACGTCGAGGCCCTTGTCCAAGGGGCGAGGCTAGCCCCCTCCAAGTTTCGCCCTTCCAAGCCGCAGGGTTTCGACATCTAGGTCGCGCGTCTTGTCGCGATCATGGAACAGCCCCTCGATGTCGCTGTTGGGACTGACGAGGACATCGAAGAGCGCCTTCCGCCCGCCGACGGCAGGCGTGTAATCGAGGCCCGGTTGGACCTTGGTGAAGTCCACCTCCAAGGGCTGTTCAGCGCCCGCCCGCAGATCGAGCTCCTTGAGGTAGGAGACCTGGCCAAGCAGCTCGGTCAGGTCGAAGCCTGGGATGGACTCGGGCAGCCTGATCGCCGGAAAGTCCTCGTTGAGCTCCAGGACCCGCTGGTACTGGGTCTCGAGGAGGAGCAGCTGCAGCTCGAACTCATCGAGCTTGAGGAACCGACTGCTGCTGCCCGAGGAGCCGTGGTTTATGACCATGGGGATCGTCTCGGGGGAGGAGCTGCCGCGGCCATCCGTCGCTGGCTCGGTCTCTACCTTCCCATCCACGATTGCGACCTCGGTGCGCCTGCCCGCGGTCTCGCCAGCGTCCTCGCCGGCGGTCGCGTTGTTGCCCTCGGCTTGGCTCGCGGCCTCGCTCACACCGGCGCTCGTGCCACCCCAGTCGAAGTTGGTCTGGAGCGAAGCCTTCGCAGTCAAGGAGGCGACGACCAGCACGGAGCCGAGGGAGATCAGCACGAGGCCAGGCGAAGAGGTCTTGAGTGCCGACTTGCTCTCGCCTTGGCTGATGGAGAGCTTGTAGCTTTGCTGGATGCCGGTCAGCACGAAGAGGCAGCCGAACAGGACCATGGCAAAGCCGATGATCAAGGCGGCCCCCTTGAAGAACAGCATGTCCTGGGCGCGTGACGCGTTCAGGGCGAAGAGCATGGGCAGGTCAGGGCGGAACGGGAGCCGCTTGGCGGCAACTTCCGGCGCTCCAGCCTCCACCCCGGCGCTGTTGCCGGCCGCGAAGTAGTCGCTGGCCAGGCCGCGCACCTCGCCGTAGTTTTCGCTTGCCAGCCAGAGCGCGACCGAGAGCAGCACGCAGAGGGCGACGAGTCCGACCGCGACCGACGTGCGCAGCAGCGCCCGGCTCGGCATGCCTGGGGCATCGGCCGCATCTTGGGCCCTGTCGGCTTGGGCGCTCCTGGGCTGCTCCCGGGGCTCCGCGCCCGAGGGCGGTGGAGTGGGCGAGTCCGGGGCGGGGCGATCGTTGGTCATGGCGGCCTCCAGTTGCTGCGCGTGCTGGTCGGCTGGCAAGTCCAGCCAACAAGGACACGCGCGAGCCGCCCCGGGCCGCCACGCTCGCTCGGAATTACTCCGGCGTGATCGACAGGCCGCCCGAGCTGCGCAGCTCGACGCGGTAGCTGCGGCCGGGCACGCTCTCGATGAAGGGCGCCTCGCCGTGGATCGCGCGCACGCCGAGCGCGGCGGCGGCCTCGGGGTCCTCGGCGTAGTCCCAGAAGCGCTTCCACAGCTCGCGGTAGAAGGGCGCCGGCAGCTCGTCGCCGCCGTAGACCGCCGGCAGGGTGCCGCTGGCCTCGATCGTGACGCCGTCCTTGGGCGACTGCTCCTCGCCGAAGACGCGCTGGAAGAGGCACACCGACGAGCCGCGCAGGAAGTCGCCCTGCTCGACGTAGTCGTCGTCGAACTTGATCACGAGCGCCTCGAGGTAGACGCGCGTGCCGGCCACGGCCAGCTCGCGGGCGGGCCCGATCGGGCTGCCGGTCGAGTCGAGCTCGATGAAGTTGAGCCGCGTGCGCTGGGCGCCGGGCTCGTTCGGGCGCGCGGGGTCTGGCTCGTGGGCCAGGATCTCGAGGCGCGCCACGCGGCGGTCGATCTTGAGCAGAGCGATGGCCGCAGTCAGGCGCTCGACCTCGGCCTCGGAGAGCTCGAGCTCGACGACCAGCTCCTGGATCTGCTGCGCCTTGGCGGCGTTGTCGAGCTCGAGC
>JARGPD010000136.1 GCA_029212845.1 Planctomycetota bacterium | reverse complement strand
GTCCAGGGCAGGCGCGCGAGGCCGGTCGCGACGAGCAGCTCGACCCCTGTGGTCGGCGCACCGGTCGCGTCGGCCAGGCCGCGGCGCAGGCGCTCGACCATCGGGTCCCCGGCGGGTCGCGCCTCGAGCGCGTCGCCGGCGGCGTCGAGCAGCACCGCGGCGACGTTGGGCCAGCGCTCGACCGTGAGCCGATCGAGCAGCACGGGCAGCAGCGCCGAGGCTTCGCCCTCGCCCGCGGCGAGGGCCGTCGCGAGCACGCTCGCGGCACCCGCGCGCACGACCGGGTCGGCGTCGACGAGGTGCTCGACCGCGGCGTCGCGATCGTAGTTCAAGAGCTCGAGCAGGCGCGCGCGCGAGCCGGCACGCGCGGTGCGCAGCTCGCCCAGGAGCCTGCGGGTCCCGGGCGTCAGGTCGAGGCCCTCGGTGAAGCTCTCGAAGTCGGCCAGGTCGGTGAAGTCGCGGCCGTACAGCTCGCCCAGGGTGTGCCGCGAGACCTGGAAGACCAGCTCGGCGGGATCGGACTCGAGCCCCGTCGCGAGGGCGGGCGCGAGCTCGAACAGCTCGAACTCGACCACCAGATCGGCCAGCCCGCGCCAGGTCGTGGGCGCGTCTTGACCGTAGCGCAGCTGCTCCTGCAGGAAGGCGCTCCAGGCCTCGCCGTCGGGTCCTTCGAGGGCCGCGGCCAGCTCGGCCCGGGCGGTGGCGCGGGCGCTGGTGCGCGCCTTGACGCGCGACTCGGGGATGCCGGGCGGGACCGGTGCGACCGAGCGCGCAAAGAGCCCCAGGTCCAGGTCGGCGAAGGGGCTGGGTGCCGAGGCATCGACGACCGACTCGACGGCGGCTTCGGACTCTGTGGGCGGAGCGACCTCGGTCTCCAGGACCACCGGCGGCTCGACCGGGTCGGCGACGGGCGGGGCCCCTTCGGCCGGTGGCGTGACCTCGTCCTGGCTCGGCTCGGCGTCCTGCGCCTGCAGGTCCAGGGCGAAGACCGGCTCGCGCTGCTCCCCGGTCCATGCGGCCCAGGACCAGGTCTCGAAGGACGGACGATCCAGGGGCGAGCGCAAGAGGTCGTCCAGCGCCGGCGAGGTGCGCGGCGCTTGGGCCTGGGTCTGCGCGGGGTCATTGGCCCTGGCCCAGGGGCTCAGGGCACCGAGCAGGGCCAGCAAGGCGACTCCCCCAAGCAGCGTCCTCGGCCTGGACTCCGACCCTCGCTGGGGTCTGGATTCCGAGATCGGCCGAATTCGTCGCATGTGCACTCTAAGTGTAGACCCTCGTGGGATTCGAGGTTCGCCGGGGGCGTGGAAAACGCGGGCGGTGGGTCGAGCTAAGTCGACTGCGACATGTCCATGACAAGCTGCGGCCGCGTCCCTTCCTACGTTCTACTTCGGCAGTTCGTTGGACATCTCCCAACCCCGGTCCGTGGTTTGTCGCCACCGCGGCCCTGTCCAGGGCGAATGGGGCAGCTGGTGGCCCGCGTCGGCACGTCCCCTGGCACTCAGGAGCCCAGCAGCTCGACGATCCTGCCCGCGACCTCGTCCGGCGTGAGGCCCGAGGTGACGATCTGGTGACCGGCGACTGCCGCATACAGCGGGTCCCGATGCACGGCCACGGCGCGTGCCTCCTCCAGGGCATCGGTCGCGCCCCCACCGGCGGCGATCGGCGGTCGCAGGGTCGAGTCCGGGCCGACGCGCTCGGCCAGCTCCTCGGGCGTCGCCCGCAGCCAGACCACCGTGCAGCCGGCCAAGAGCTCGCGCACCCGCGGCGTCTCGACCGCGCCGCCACCGAGGGCAAGCACCCCGGGACCGACGCCGCCAACCGGCTCCCAGGTCCAGAGTGGCGGGCGCAGCCGCTCCTCGAGTGCGGCGGCCTCCTGGACCCGGAAGCGCCGCTCGCCAAGCTCGAGCAGGAGCGCACCCGCCGACACCGACTTGGCGGCCCGGGCGAGGTCGTCGTCGATGTCCCAGCAGTAGCCCCGGAGGTGCCGCGCGAGCAGGGGCAGGACGCTGCTCTTGCCGCTGCCCCGCTGGCCGACGAGCACGACGCGCCGGGCGCGCGCGGCAGAGGTCCAGCCGCCCGGATGCTCGGCTTCCACGAGCACCCGGTCGAGGTACTCCCGGCCGAGGGCCAGGGCCGCTTCGGGGGGGTAGCTCCAGCGCTCGGGATCGCCGACCGGGCGCGGGAGCGCCTCGCTCCCGAACGGCGCGCCGGTGAACAGCTCGAATTGCGCCAGGGCCTGGGCCAGGAACCAGGTGCGCCCGTCGGCGGCGACGAGCCCGCGCTCGCGAGCCGCAGCCACGAGCGGCGTCGGGCTGGGCCGGTAGTTGGCGTCGAGCACGCGGCAGGCGGGCACGCGCCGCACGAGCTCGTCCAGGGCGGCTGGCCCGGGCACCCACTCCGCCGCCGGATCGGGCGAGGCGTGGGAGCCCGCGGTCGTCGTGTGGACCAGCGCGAGGGGCTCGAGCCGGGCCAGCTCGCCCAGGCCGCCGAAGGCCGCGCCGAACTCGCGGGCCAGGGCCATGGCCTTCTACGGGGACCGGGCCAGGACGACCAGCGGCAGGCCGGCGCCACCGGCGAGACCGCGCACCGCCGCCAGCACCGCGCGCGCCGCGCCACCGGCGCCCAGGACGACGACGGGCCTGCCCGGTGCCGCGGCGGCTTGGGCCAAGAAGCCACCAGGCCCCCCCGGGCCGTCACCGGCGAAGAGCTCCTCGAGCGCGGCCAGCACGCCGGCCACGTCGGTGTTGAAGCCAAGCAGCGGACGGGTCTCGCCGGGCTCCCGGCTGGGTGCGCCAGGCACGGCCAAGGACTCCTGCACAAGCGTGTTCGCGGCCCCGATCGAGCGCAGCGCGCGGTCGGTCGAGTTCACGGCGAAGCGCAGCGCGGCCCCCTTGTGCGGCGCCGTGACCGAGAGGCACACGTCGAAGCGCGCGGCGAAGCGCAGCACCGCATCGGGCTCGGCGAAGTCGAAGCGCGCGAAGACCAGGTCGTCCGGGTAGCTCTCGTCGTCGAGGCGCCGGAACAATGCCGGCGAGAGGGAGCCCGCGACCGGGTGGCCGAGCACGCCGAGCACGCGCGACTCAGCCGCCCTCGCGAAGCTGCCACGTGGCCAGCTGCGCAGCAGGTCGAGCACGCCGAGCTGCCCGGGGACGCGTGCGCCACTCGAGCGCGCGGCGGCATAGAGGAAGTCCGCACCGAAACGCGGCGCCAGGACGCGTGCGAAGGAGCCCGCGGTCCCGCCCGCGAAGACGGCCAAGCGCCCCCGGAGGCTTGGGACGCAGCGCCGGCGCAGGGCGCCCCAGCCCAGCAGCTCGAGCGCCTCCTCCGGCCGCTCGACGACACCGACCAGCTTGTGGCCAGCGACGCGCCCGGCGAAGCGTGGCGCTGCGTCGAGGGCTGCCTCCCGCGCGAGCCCAGCGAAGAGCGCGCGATCCAGGCGCCCGTTGACGCGGTCGCCCTGGGGCGACGGGTCGGGCGCGAGCCCCGCGGTCCCCTCCTCCACCATGGCTCGCCAGTCCTCGTCGCCGAGGGGCTCGCAGGCGGACAGGGCCAGGTGGTTCGAGAGCACGAAGTCCGCCGCGCCGAGGTCGACCTCCCGGTTGCCCGCGAGGCGTGCGATCACGAGCTCGACAAGGGCCGGGTCGAGGTCCAGGTAGCGCACCCCGGAGCGGGCGGCCACGCCGAGCAGCGCCAGCCGCTGCTCGGCGCTGCCTTGGAAGCCGCCGGCCGTGCCCGGGCTGCCGACCGGATGGCATGCGGCGAGCAGTGGCAGCGGACGGACGAGGGCGGCGACCTCCTCGACCAGGAGCTCGACGAGCCGCTCGGGCGCGACCCCCCGTGCCACCTCTGGACTCGGCAGGCACAGGTCGAGGCGCAGCTCGACGGCGCCGATCGAGGCACCATCGAGCCGCCAGACGAGGGCCGCGGGCGCGACCTCGAAGTGGTCTTCCACCCAGCCCACATCGGCCGGACCGAGGGTCACGACGACGCGCTGGTGCAAGGGAGGGTCAGGCTCGGCGTCGGGCGCCGAGGCGGGCTCCTTGGGGGAGCGGTCCCGGGGCAGCTGCTGGCAGGCGGCGGAGGCGGCGCGGTACAGGTCCCGGGTGACCGCAAGCTCGGGATGCCCGAGGGCGCCCTCGTGGCCGCGGATGACGGCGTGGTCGCGCCGCGCGAGCGGCCCGGTCAGCACATCGCCTGCGGCGCCCTGCTGCAGGTTGCTGGCGGTGCTCGCCAGGAGCCCGCGCAGGAGCGCCCGGGCCTCGTCGCGCTGCCCTTCGCCGAGCACGCCGGTGAGCAGGTCCTCGGCCTTGCCGAACAGGCCGACCATGCCGCTGGCCAGCAGGGTCGCGGCGGCGTGGTAGCGCGGGCGGTCTCCGTCGGCGACCACCAGGGGCTTGCCGCCGAGCTCGAGGGCCAGCTCGCGGGCGCGCTCGAGGCAAGCGCCCTCGCCGCCGATGCCGAAGTGCGCGCCGCGGAAGACCTCGGGTCCAGCACCGGTCATGATCGCGGCGTTGGGATGCAAGCAGGCCGCTTGCGGCAAGGGCGCGAGCACGCCCGTGCCGTGGTAGCCCGACAGGTGCATGCAGACCGGGCCGGCTAGCAGCTCCCTGGGCAGCTCGGACAGCTGGGCCGCGAGGCTCGCGAGGGCGCCGTCGGTGACCGCCAGGAGCACCGCGTGCACGTCGCCGGCGAGGGCGCCTCTCAGGTCCTCGTGGGCGCTGATCCCATGCTTGGAAGGCACGGCGTCCGGGCTGGCAGAGACCTCGTCGACGAGGCTGGCGGCGGCCCCGGGGCGGCGCGCCCAGACCCGCACCGGCCGATTGGGAAGGAAGGCCCGCGCCAAGGCGGCGGCCACGTTACCAGCGCCCAGGAGGACGACCGCCGTCCGCGCGCTCACTCGGCCACCTGGCTGCAGCCTTGGGGCGCGGTCTCCACCGCCAGCACGCGCACGCCGCGGTGCGAGGCGCGGTGCAGGCCAGCGTGGCGTGGCTCGACCTCGCACAGGGCGGCGGCCAAGCGGCGGCGCTCGTCCAGCTCGGCCGCGGTCGCGCCCGGCGCCTGCCACTGGAAGAGGCTCGAGCCGCTGCCCGAGAGCAGCCAGTCGCTGGCGCCGGCTGGGGCGGGGAGCTCGGTCGCGAGGCGCGCGGCGATCGTGGCGAGGTCGGGGGCCGCGGCGAAGGCGGCGGGCTCGAGGTCGTTGAAAGGCGGGTCCTCGGTCGAGAGGGGGCCGCGGGCTGCGGGCGCGTCCCCGCCGGCCGCGCGCCCAGCTGCCAGGGCCGCGTAGGTGCCCGCCGTCGGGCAGGCCAGGTTGGGGGTCACCACGAGCAAGGCGCGCGCCGCGAAGGCGTGGCCGGGTGCGAGCTCCCTTGGCGCGACGCGCTCGCCACGACCGCGGCAGATGGCGAAGCCGGTGTGGCGCGCGGTGAAGAAGAAGGGGCAGTCCGAGCCGAAGCTCGCGAGGGCCGCCGCGATCGCGGCCTCGCCCGGGCCGGTACCCGTGGCGCTGCCCGCATCGAAGGCCAGGGTGCGCGGCTTGGCACCGAGCAGCCGTCCGAGCTCGAGCACGCCCAGCAGCGCCGCCGCCGCATCGCTCGAGCCGCCGCCCAGGCCAGCCTGACTCGGGATGCGCTTGTGCAGCTCCACGACCAGGTGCCCGGGAGGCAAGCCATCGAGCTCGGCCAGGCCGCGAACAGCGGCGCGATGGACCAGGTTGCTGGAATCAGCCGGGATGTCGGCGCTCGCGGCCGGGCCCCAGATGCGCAGCTCGAGCGTCCCGGGCTCGGACTGCCAGGCCAGGCGCAGCTCGTCCTCGAGGTCCAGGGCCAGCATGCCCAGCTCGACCTCGTGGAAGCCGTCGTCGCGCTTGCCCAGCACCGCGAGCCACGGGTTGACCTTGGCCGGCGCCGCGACGACGACGACGGCCTCTTCGCCAGGGCGCAGGTCGCTGGGCGCTCGCCCGCCCTCGGGCCCGGCGCCCGGCTCCTCCCCAGCTTCGATCCGCTCCGCCTGCTTCGCGGCGTGCTCGGTCTCGAGCTCGGGCGCGAGCGCGGGCCCCGAGAGCATCAGGTTGTCGATCAGCCGCACGCCCTCGACCCAGGCCGCCGTCAGGGCGACGCCGGCCTCGCCCAGGTCACGGGTCGCGACCTCGGCCGACCAGGCGCCGGGATCGCGCACCGCCGCGTACTCCACCTCGATCGGCGGCAGGTCGCCGCCCAGGCGCGCGCTCGCGGACTCGAGCTCCTCTGCGAAGCGCCGCTCGAGCTCGCGCGGGTCGCGCACGCCCTCCGCGCGCCAGGCCTGGCGCACGCGCCACAGTCCGAACGAGAGGGCCGCCGCCGCACGGCGTCCCGCCGGCGACAGGCGCAGGTTCCGGGACGAGCGCGCCAGGCCGCTGGGCTCGCGCGTGGTCGCACAGACCACGATCTCGAGCCCCAGCTCGGGCCGCACCGCATTGAGGCCGCGGGCCACGTGCTCGGCGACGAGGGTCTGCTGGAAGTCCTTGGCGCCGAAGTACGCGCGGTTGGCGCAGGCGACCTCGAACAGCCGGTGGATGATCGTCGCCACCCCGTCGAAGTGCCCGACCCGGTGCTCGCCCTCGAGCCCCGCGGCGCCGGGTCCCGCGTCGACCACGGGGATCTCCTCGGCGGTGCTGCACTCGGGGAAGAAGCCACCCTCGCCGCAGAGCACCCCGGTGACCAGGATGTCGCAGCCGACGGTCGCGAGGCCCGCCGCATCGCCCTCGATGTCGCGCGGGTACTTGACCAGGTCGACCTCCTTGTCGAACTGCAGCGGGTTCACGAACACGCTGACGACGACCAGGTCGTTCTCGGCCTTGGCGCGGGCGACCAGGGCCAGGTGCCCCACGTGCAGGGCCCCCATCGTGGGCACGATGCCCACCGACCGCCCCTCGGCCCGTGCTTGGGCACACAGCTCGCGCACGCGGGTCGGATCGTCGATTCGCTGGAGGGCCATGGCGGGAAGAATACCTATTAAAGGAGGGCCGAGGGTCGAATCGCGGCCAGCTAGGGCCGCTCGGCGAGGGGGGCGCGGACCAGGAGGTCTTCCGTCGGCTCCAAGAGCATGGGCTCCAGGCTCTCGATCAGCGCGCCGCTCATCTGGGCAGCGGCGGCCGGATCGGCGCTCGGGAGGCCCTGGGAGGCCTCCCAGGTCCCACGGTCCGGCCACTGGGCATAGGCCAGCCACAGGTCCCCCTGGACATGGTGCAGGCGGGAGCCCAGGCCCCCGCGCTGATCCCGGATCGCCTCGGTCAGGCGCGCCCATCCGATTTGAAAATCGCGCTCCTTGCCTACGTGGACGCGGAACCGATAGAGGACACAGAACCCGATTCGATGCTCGCTCGTCATCCGGAGAGGGTAACAGCCCGAACGCAGGACCCAACGATCCGGGCATGGTGGCCGCTTGCACCGTAAGCGAAGTCCTAGGGCCGATTTGAGAAGAGTCTTGCCGCGTGGAGCATCTGCCCCCAAGGTGAAGCTTGGCCCAAGCCTCCCCCCCCCCGCCAAGCCCATGACCTCACCCAGCACCTCCAAGTCTAGTAGCACGGCCCTGGCGCTGCTCCTCGGCTGCGGCCTCGCAGCAGGCGCCCAGGCCCAAACCTTCGGGCCGGAGACCCTGGTCACGACCTCGGCCAACGGCGCCAACTGCGTCGTGCCGGCCGACCTCGACGGGGACGGCGACCTGGACCTAGTCAGCGCCGAGTTCGAGGGCGACCGCATCAGCTGGTTCCCCCAGATCGCCCCGGGGGAATTCGGTCCGGGCCAGACGGTCGGGGCTGGGATCGACGGCGCCTGGCACGTGGCGGTCGCGGACCTCGACGGCGACGGCGACCTCGACATCGCTGCGACGGCGACCTACGCGAACGATGTGCTCTGGTTCGAGAACGACTCCGCGGGTGCCAACTGGGTCGAGCACGAGTTGCTCTGCTCGCTGGTCTTCCCCGGCGGGTTGGTGCTGATGGACCTGGACTCGGACGGCGACGACGACCTGCTCGTGGCCTCCAACGGTGACGACAAGATCTCCATGTTCGAGAACCTCGGTGACGGCGCCTTCGGCGACCAGCAGGTCGTGTCGGCCAACATCGCCGGAGCTTGGACCGTGGCCGGCATGGACATCGACGGCGACGGGGACAAGGACCTCGTGGTCAGCGGCTGGCAGGACGAGGGCCTGTGCGTGCTGCTCAACGATGGGACCGGGCAGCTCCAGATCCCGGTCGCGATCCTGATCGGCACGACGATCAAGGGCAGCTCCTCCTTGAAGGGAGTCGACATGGACGGCGACGGCGACCTCGACATCCTGTCGGCGTCGCGCCATGACGACACCCTGGCGTGGTTCGAGAACCACGGGCTGCTCGGCACCATGACCCAGCATGTGATCGCGACCCTGAAGGACGCCTACCATGCAGAGGCGACGGACATCGACGGCGACGGCGACCTCGACGTGGTCGCCGCGGCTGCCGGCCAGTCGACGATCACCTTCCACGAGAACCTCGGTGGTGGCAACTTCGCCGGCGAGACGATCCTGAGCAGCTACACCATCGGCGCGCGCTACGTGGCCCTCGGGGACCTCGACAACGACGGGGACCTCGACCTCGCGTCGGCCTCGTTCCAGGACGACTCGATCAGCACCTTCAAGAACATCCTGCCGGTCAAGAAGGCCGGGTTCACCAGCGTCGACGGGATGCACTGCCTCGACAGCGGGATCGTGCGCCTGTCCGGGGTGAACCTCCTGAACACGACGGTGACGATCGACGGGCGCAGCGTCGGCGTTGCGTCCGCAACCGACACGCAGCTCGACCTGATGCTGCAGCCGGACGTGCCAGGTGGCCCGCGCACGCTCGAGCTGACCAACGGCTACGGCACGACGATCTGGGAGAACGCCATCCTGCGCTACCCGGCGCTCTACCTGCCCGAGAAGCTGAAGCTGGGCATGCCTGTCAAGATCCTGATCTCCAACGGAGACGAGGGGCTGTTCAGCCTCGGCTGGTCGACCCAGAAGTACGCGAGCCCTACGCCCTTCCCCGCCGCTGGCTGGTTCTACGGGCTCGAGCTCAACGGCATCTTCCCGCTCGCGAGCGGTGTCTTCGGCCCCGCCACCACCGCCATGAGCATCGTCCTGCCGGGCACCCCGAGTCCTTCCCTGGTCGGCATCCCGCTGCATCTGCAGGCCCTGACGACCCAGACGAACCTCGGCTACGCGGGCTTCACCGCGACGCGCACGACGATGTTCGAGTAGCTATCGATCACCCCGCGGCGGACCGGAACGGCCGCCCGAGGTCCCGCATCCGATTCGACCAAGTGCCCCCGCGGGGGCCAGCGCCCCGCCCACGCGGGAGGCTGCCTTGCCGGTCCGTCCCGGCCTTGCTGATCGGTGCCCCCCCACTCGCAACGTTCCACCTGCTCCCGAGTCCAAGGAGGCTCGACATGACTTGCGGCCCCGTCCATTCGCTGTCCCTGACCCCGCTCCTCGCCGCCACGCTCCTGGTGGGCTCCGCATCCGCCCAGGTCTGGGGTCCCAAGCAGACCGTCTCCACCGGCGTCGTGGGTGCCAACTGCGTCGTCTCCCACGACATGGACGGGGACGGCGACCTCGACCTGCTCGCCACCGAGTACTCCGGGGACCGCGTGCGCTGGTTCCCACAGCTCTCGCCGGGGGTCTTCGGGCCCGGCGTCATGATCGGCAGCGGCACGGCGGTGAATGGCGCCTGGCACTGCCGAGCGGGCGACGTCGACAATGATGGAGACCTGGACGTGGTCGTGACGGCCGCCGCGGCCAACACGGTGATGCTCTACATCAACCAAGGTGGAGGTCTCGTGTGGCAGGAGAAGCAGCTGACCGACGCGGCCAACGACTCGGGTGGCCTGACGCTGGTCGACCTGAACATGGACGGCTGGCTGGACGTCGTGTCGACCTCGGACGGTGACGACAAGCTCTCGATGTTCCGCAACCTGGGCGGCGGGAACTTCTCCCCGCAGATCGTCCTGACCTCGGCGATCGACGGTCCCTGGGCCCTAGGCCATGGCGACATCGACAGCGACGGAGACCCCGACCTCGTGGTCGGCGGCTGGGTCGACGCCTCGATCTGGCTGCTGCGCAACAACGGGACCGGGACCATGTCCGCGCCGATCCTGCTCTCGAGCGGCATCAGCGGTCCCTCATCGCTGCGCGTGTACGACATGGACAGCGACGGCGACCAGGACGTGCTGCTCGCGGCACGCAGCAGCAACACCGTCGCGTGGCTCGAGAACCAGGGCGCCCTCGGACAGCTGCCCTTCCACTTGATCGCGACGCCGTCGGTTCCCTTCCAGGCCGACGCCGCGGACGTCGACGACGACGGGGACATGGACGTCTTCTACGCCTCGAACGGCCTGGGCCGGATCTCGTGGCACGAGAACCTCGGGCATGGCAACTTCGGGCCCGAGCAGGTCGTCGATAGCACGGCCGGCGGCACGCGCTACGTCAGCCTCGGGGACCTCGACGACGACGACGACCCTGACCTGATCGTCAGCTCCTACAACAACAACGCGCTGAGCATCCACGAGAACATCCTGCCCAACAAGAAGCCCAAGGTCTTCACGATCACCGACCTGCACTGTGTCGAGTCCGGCACCATCATGGTCGAGGGCAAGAACCTGCTGGGGACCTCCGCTACGGTCAACGGCGCTAGCGTCCCCGTCTCGAACATCACCGAGGCCAGCCTGACCCTGCACCTCGGGCCGGACATCCCTGGCGGCACCCGCGACCTGGTGCTGACCAACCCGGTCGGGACGACCGAGTGGCCCGGGGCGATCCGCCGCTACCCGATGCTCGAGCACCCCACCACCGCCGGCCTCGGCGAGCCCCTCGAGCTGCTCATCGACAACGGGGAGGAGGGCCTCTATGTCGTCGCCTTCTCGGGCGCGCTCTTCACCGCCCCCGCGCCGTTCACCTCCTTCGGATGGTTCTACGGCCTCGAGCTCAACGGCGTCTGGGTGCTGACCTCGGGCGCCATCCCAGCGGGCACGACCTCGAAGACCCTGAGCTTCGCCGGCATGACGACCCCCGGCCTGCTCGGCATCCCGATCCACCTGCAGGCCTGGACCGCCCAGACCGCCCTAGGTCACGCGGGCTTCACCCCGACGACCACGATCACCTTCCAGTAGCTCCCAAGCTTGGCGGTCCCGGCGCGCCCCGGCCACCGGGATCGCGGGTACCCTGCGTCCATGACTGCCCCGGGACCCTCAACGCCAAGGCTCGTCGCCTGGACCGCCCTGCCCCTGGCTGGCAACGCGCTGCTGTACCTGGCCTACCGGGGCACCGACCTGTGGTGCTTCCGCTGGGTCGAGGCCGGCGGGATGAGCGCTCCGGTCGAGGCCCTGCGCCGCGCGGCCACGGGGCTCGGCGACCCCGGTGAGTTCGTGCGCTTCAGCCTGGCCAGCGGCCTCTGGATCCTGGGCGTGATGAGCTTCCTGCTCCTGACCTGGCAGCGGGTCGACGAGCGCCGCGGGCTCTTCGCCTGGGCGGCGTGCATCCTCGGCCTGTGCCTCGGCAGCGAGGTCGCCCAGGCCGCCGGCTGGATCCCCGGGACCGCCGACCCGGGGGATGCCCTCGCCTACCTCGCGGGCACCGCGGTTGCCTTCCTCACCCACCACCGTCCGGCCCGGAGCGAGCGCAGCGTCCCGGCGGGCATGGCCCACGTCGCAAGCCTCGCCCTGGTCACCGGCGCCATGCTGCTGGCCGAAGGCCGCACGGCGCTGGCGCGGGCCGGATTTCCCGGCGCGGCCCTTGGCGTGGTGCGCGAAAACGCCCGCGCGCGGGCGGTCTATGCCGCCCAGGGCGGGCGCGA
>JARGPD010000135.1:11273-11927 GCA_029212845.1 Planctomycetota bacterium | reverse complement strand
CCCCGCCGCCTGAACGCGTCCAACCAACTGGACGCGTCGGGGCGACGGGGCGGCGCGCCGTTTTGATGCGGTACCGTTGGCGCGGTCTGTGCGGCAGCGGTCTGTGCAGCTGCTGTGCGCGCATCGCCGTCTTGTCCTGCAGGGCGTTGCCTCTCGGCTTGTCGTCGTGGTGCCCTGCTACCCGCGGCCAAAGCCAAGTGGCTGGAGCGGCCCGCGGCCAAGGCTAGGCGGCTGGAGCTGCCCTCGTCTAAAGCCAGGCGGCTGGGCGGTCCGTGGCCAAAGCTAGGCGCCTGCGGCTGCCCGCGGCATGAGCTAGGTGGCTGCGGCTGCCCGCGGTTGGACCTCGCTGCCCGCGGTTGGACCTCGCAGGCGGCGGTTGGACCTCGCAGGCGGCAGCTGGGCGGGGCGGACGGTGCGCGGGCGCTAGCCGCGGGTGCCGGCTTCTACGATCTCCCAGCCGCGCTCTTCAGCGCGGGCGCGCAGGACCTCGTCGGGGCCCACGGCGACCGGGCGTGCGACGCGCTCCAGGAGCGGCAGGTCACTGCGCGAGTCGCCGAAGTACATCGAGTCCTCGAGGCCCTCGAGGCTGGCGCCACGTCGCGCGAGCCAGGCCTCGAGTCGCTCGGCCTTGCCGGCTCGGAACGAGGCCACGCC
>JARGPD010000135.1:0-11242 GCA_029212845.1 Planctomycetota bacterium | reverse complement strand
GGGTGCGTGGCGAGCGTGCCGTCGAGCCGCAGCTCGAGGGCGACCCGGTGGGCCAAGAGGGTGTTGGTCGCCGTGACGAGCACCGTCACCCAGCCCGCGCGGCGCAGCTCGTCCACCCGCGCGACCATCGCGGGCCGCAGCCGCGGTGCGAGCTGGGTCCGGTGGAACTCCTCGAGCAGGGGGCCGAGCTCCTCGCGCGTGCGCCCCCGGAAGGGCTCGAAGGTGTAGGCGTAGAAGGCCTCGAGGTCGAGGCAGCCCGCGCGGTAGTCGGCATAGAAGCCATCGATGCGGCTCGCATCGCCGAGCCCCCGGCGCCCACAGAAGTGGGCGAACAAGAGGTCGCTGTCCCCCTCGAGCAGGGTCTCGTCGAGGTCGAACCCGGCGACCCTCACGCGCCTACGTGGACCGTGTCGAGGTCCACCACGAGCTCCTGGTCGAGCTCGATCGAGTCGCGCTCCACGCGCGCGCTCCAGGCCATCACCTCGACGCCGGCGGCGGCCGCCTCGCGCAGGGCCTCGGAGTAGGCGGGGTCGATGTGGTCGGCGGGGCGGAAGCGCTTGACGTCGTTGCGACTGACGAAGAAGAACTGCACGGCACGGTGGCCGGCCTCGACCATCTTGACCAGCTCGCCGAGATGCTTGCGCCCGCGCTCGGTGACGGCGTCGGGGAAGAGCGCGAGCTCACCCTCGGCGAGGGTGGTGTTCTTGACCTCGACGTAGCAGAGCTCGCCGCCTTCACCCTCGAGCAGCACGTCGATGCGGCTGTTGGTGCCGTACTTGACCTCGCGCCGCGCCGACTGGTAGCCCCCGAGGGCCGGCACCCGGTCCTCGGTGATCGCGGCGAAGACCTCGGCGTTGGGCAGGCCGGTGTCGACGTTGACCCAGCAGCCGTCGACCTCGACCGCCTGCCAGCTGAGCCGGTACTTGCGCTTGTCGTTCTCGGTGTCCCGCAGCCACACGCGGCTGCCGGGCTCCTTGCAGCCGAGGAGGCTGCCGGTGTTCGGGCAGTGGGCGATCAGCTCGCTGCCGTCGGCGAGGGTCACGTCGGTCAGGAAGCGCTTGTAGCGGCGGACGAGGGTGGCCTCGACGAGGGGCTGGTCGATCTTCAAGGGGCAGGTCTGTTGGGCGGAGGCGGGGAGCAGGGGGCGCAGATGGTAGCGGCCTGCGCGGCCGAGCGACTATGCTCGTGGCCATGACCACCCTGTTGCCGCTCCTGTTGCTCTGCCTCTCCGGCCCCCAGACTCCAGAATCCAGCCAGGTCTCGCCCGCCGCGGCCGAGGTCCCCGAGGGCCAGGTCTGCGGCCTCGGCGCCGCGTTCCATGCCGGCCGCCGAGCGGCCCTCTGCGAGCTCGTCGGCTCGGGCTGGATGGTGTTCCGCGGCCTCGACGAGACGCGCGACTACCTGCCCTTCCGCCAGGACAAGACCTTCTGGTACTTGACCGGCGTCGAGAGCCCGCGGGCCGCCCTTGCCATGAACGCGGCCACCGGCGAGGAGCTGCTGTTCCTGCCGCGCGCCAACCCGATGCTGGAGGTCTGGGAGGGCGAGAAGTGGGACGCCTCGGACGCGTGGATCCCGGCCTTGACCGGCTTCGAGGACGTGCGCGACGTGGACGGGCTCGAGGACTTCCTGGCGGAGAACCTGGTCCCAGGCGAGGTCGTCTGGACCTCGCTGGCGGCCCACATCGGCCTGGCCGGCTGCTACGACCGCGCTGAGCCCTTCGACAAGCGCGCCGCGCGCGACGGGCTCGACGGCCGGCCGAGCCGCGAGCTGGCCCTCGAGGCCGCCCTCGAGGAGACCTATGGCGTGAAGGTCAAGGACTGCCAGACCAGCCTCGAGGAGCTGCGCCGGGTCAAGACCCCCGAGGAGATCGCTGCCCTCCGGCGGGCCTCGGACGCCGGCGCCGCCTCGATGCGCGCCGCCATGGCCAACACCAAGCCCGGCGTGACCGAGGCCGAGCTGGGCGCGCTGATGAGCTTCGTGCACCTGCGCGAGGGGGCCACCGGGCCTGCCTACGCACCGATCATCGGGGCCGGCTCCAACGCCAACGTGCTGCACTACCTGGACCTGACCCGGACCCTGGCCGCGGACCACGGCGTGCTGGTCGACTACGCGCCGGAGTACGACCACTACGTCAGCGACATC
This sequence comes from Planctomycetota bacterium, assembly GCA_029212845.1. Classification (GTDB taxonomy): domain Bacteria; phylum Planctomycetota; class UBA1135; order UBA1135; genus JARGPD01. Next base: position 9,100 of record JARGPD010000135.1, on the reverse strand, counting down.
ACCCGCACCTGGCCCGCGAGCGGCGAGTTCTCGCCGCGCCTGGCCGAGCTGTACGACATCGTGCTCGAGGCCCAGCTGGCCGGCATCGCGGCCGTGAAGCCGGGCGCCACCCTCGACGACGTGCAGCGCGCCTGCAACGGGGTCATCAACGCGGCCGACGTGCGCCAGCACGTGCTGCACGGGGTCAGCCACTACGTCGGGATGGAGGTCCACGACGTGGGCGGCTACCGCAAGCCCCTCGAGCCCGGCGTCGTGTTCACGATCGAGCCCGGCCTGTACGACCAGGAGGCGGGCGTCGGCGTGCGCATCGAGGACGTGATCCTGGTGACCGAGGACGGCTGCGAGGTGCTCTCCGCGGCCGTCCCCAAGCAGCGCTCCGAGATCGAAGCCCTGGTCGGCACGGCCGGGCTGCTGCGCTAGCCGAGCGGGGACGATTCCCGAGAGCTTTTTCGCCAGCCGGTGCGAGCGGTCCCCGGCCGCTCATCCCTACAATGCCGCCCATGGTGAACCTCAGCGACTACTCGGACCTGATCGAGGCCTCCAACTCTCAGCTGGATCAGCTGAAGGAGGGGCTTTGACTACGCTCAGAAGAGCGCACGTCTAGCCGAGGTGGACAAGCTCCAGGAGTCGCCCGACTTCTGGAACGATCAGGAGAAGGCCCAGGGGGTCGTGGCGGAGATGCAGCGCCTGCGTGCGGTCGTGGTCCCCGTGCGCGAGGCCGAGGAGCGCATGGAGGAGCTCGGGCTCTTGATCGAGATGGGCCAGGACTCCGACGGTGAGGACGTCGCCGAGGAGCTCGAGGAGGCCGGCTCGGCCCTGAAGAAGGGCCTCGATGAGCTCGAATTCCGGGTCATGCTGGGCGGTGATCACGACGGCGCCGACGCCTTCGTGCAGATCAACGCCGGCGCCGGTGGCATCGACTCCTGCGACTGGGCTTCGATCCTGATGCGCATGTACGTGCGCTGGGCCGAGTCGCGCGCGTTCAAGGTCGAGGAGGTCGAGCTGGTGCCCGAGCCCGAGGGCGGCATCAAGACGGTCACCCTGCGCATCAGCGGGGCCTACGCCTTCGGCTACCTCAAGGCCGAGACCGGCGTCCACCGCCTGGTGCGCATCAGCCCCTTCGACAGCCAGGCGCGGCGGCACACCGCCTTCGCCTCGGTCGACGTGAACCCCGAGGTCGAGGAGGACGCCGACATCGAGATGCCGGACTCCGACATCAAGGTCGACACCATGCGCGCCGGAGGCGCTGGTGGTCAGCACGTCAACAAGACCGAGTCGGCGGTGCGCATGACCCACATCCCGACCGGGATCGTGGTGCGCTGCCAGAGCCAGCGCAGCCAGCACAAGAACCGCGCCCAGGCCCTGAAGCTGCTCAAGGGCAAGCTGGTCGCCCTGCGCGAGTCCGAGCGCAACGCCGAGATGTCCAGCCTCTACGGTGCCAAGGGTGAGATCGCCTGGGGGTCCCAGATTCGGTCCTACGTGATGCACCCCTACCAGATGGTCAAGGATCACCGCACCGACTTCGAGAAGGGCAACATCCAGGCCGTGCTGGATGGCGACCTCGATGAGTTCATGGAGCACTACCTGCGCAAGACGGGCGGCGGCTGATCTCCCCAGACCCCGGGTGGCGCAGATGGCGCTATAGTCGGGTCGGAGTTGGCTCGCAGCTCTCGCCGCATGAAGGAAGCACATCCCGACCAAGGCCCGATGACTGGGATCCCCAAGGACGTCGCTGACTCCCTGATCTCGGCACCCGACGGCTTCCTCGTCCTGGATGCCGCGACCGGTGTCATCCTCGAGGCCAACCGCGCGATGGAGCCGCTCACCGGCCGGACCTGCGCCGAGCTGATCGGCATGAAGGCCTGGGATCTGCGTCCACCCGCCTACCGCGCCGAGGCCGAGGAGGCCTACGGGCGCGTGGCCATGGGCGAGTCGATCCGCAGCTTCAACCTGCCCTTCGAGCAGCCCGATGGGGGGCTCGTCCCGGTCGAGTTCCAGGCCTGGCTGGTCGAGCGGCAAGAAGGCAACCTGGTCGTTTCGATCGTCCGCGACATCTCCCAGCACCAGCGCCTGCAAGGCGACCTGCGCCAGCGCGTCCGGCACGCCCGAGCCCTGCTCGACATCGTGGGGTCGCTCGAGAAGGCCTACGACATCCCCGCGGTGATCTCGGCGGTCTTCGAGGTCGTGCGCACCCAGCTGGGCTTCGACCACTGCTCGCTGTGCAGGTTCCCCGAGGGCGGCACCCACTGCATCCGGCTGGGGATCCGCTCGACCGACGAGCACATCAACAGCCTGCCCGACGGCGCACAGTTCGAGCTGGCCTCCAACGAGCTGCTGCTGGAGCTTGCCGGGGGCGCGCCGTCCCAGGTCATCGAGGATGGGCGCACCGACCCGCGCTGCACCAGCCCCGGCACCCGCAACCTCGACGTGCGCACCACCGTGCGGGTCGCGACCCAGCTCAGCGACGGCGATCGCATCGTGCTGGAGTTCGTGAGCATCCGCGAGGAGGGCGTGCGGCAGATGGACGAGGCCAGCATGGAGTTCGCCCTCGGGGTCGTGGCCCACGCGGGCGCGACCATCGAGCGCATCTGGCTGGCAGCTGCTCGCGATCGCTTCTCGAGCTCCATCGAGGGCCTGCTCAAGGCGACGAGCCCGCACACGGGTCGCGCCTTCTTCGACGCGCTGGTGGTCGGCCTCGGCGAGACCCTCGGGGTCAAGCTGGCGCTCGTCTGCCGGGACGATCCCAAGGACAGCGGCCGCTTCCAGACCCTCTCAGCCTGGTCGGACGGCCAGCTGGTGGACAACTTCTCCTACCGGTCCGCGGGCACGCCGTGCCAGGACGTGCGCTGCTTGGGCGAGCTCATGGTGCAGTCCGACGTGCAGGGGGAGTACCCGGAGGACTCGGAGCTGGTCGAGATCGGCGCTGAGTCCTGCTTCGGGGCGCGCTTCGAGAACTCGGACGGCGAGGTCATCGGTCACTGTGTGGTGCTCCACAGCGAGCCCTTTCCCGACGCCGAGCTGGTCGAGCGCACGGTGAAGCTGTTCGCTTCGCGGGCGTCGATCGAGCTCGAGCGGCAGCTGGCGACCGAGCGCCTCGAGCGCAGCGTGGAGAGCCAGAGCGTGGTCAATGCGCTGCTGCGGGTGAGCCTCGAGGAGACCCGCATCGCCGAGCAGCTCGACGCTTCGCTCGGCATCATCCTGGGGTCGAGCTTCTTCAATCCGGACGCCTTCGCCTCGATCTGCATCTATGGCCCCGAGGGCCGCTTCGAGCGCGCCTCGACGATCCCGGCAGGCGGCCGGGGGCCGCGGGCGGAGGAGCTGCGTCAGACGATCATCGAAGGCCTGTTCGACCCGGCGAACCTAGGCGTCGCGAGGGGGCAGCTCGAGGACGGCCTGACCGTGCTCGGCGTGCCGATCCGTGCTGGCCAGACCGAGCTCGGCGTGCTCAAGCTGGTCGGTGGCCGACCGATCCCCGAGGTCGACCTGCGCGCCTTCTGCGTCGCGGTCTCCCACAGTCTGGCCGGGATGATCGCACGGGACGCCTCGCGCCAGGCCCTAGAGGCCTCGGAGGAGCGCTTACGCCAGTCCCAGAAGCTGGAGGCCCTCGGTAGCCTGGCCGGCGGGATCGCCCATGACTTCAACAACCTCCTGACCGCAGTGCTCGGCAATGCGGAGCTGCTCCTGGCGGGCATGCCCCCGGCCGCGCCGGACCGCTCGCTCGTCGAGGAGATCCACCGCGCCGGCGAGAGCGCGGGGCGCTTGACCGGCCAGCTGCTCGCGTTCACGCGCCGGCAGATGCTGGCGCGCAGCCGGCTCGACCTGGGCAGCCTGATCGAGGACTCCGCGCGCATGCTGCGGCGCGTCGTGCCCGAGGACATCCACCTCGAGCTCGACCTCTGTGACGAGCGCCTCGACCTCTTGGCCGACCCGGGTCAGCTGCAGCAGGTGCTGATGAACCTGGTCGTCAACGCTCGCGATGCCATGCCCGGCGGCGGGACGCTAACGATGAGCCTGCGCCCCTGGCGCCACGCCGATGCCCGAGACCACGCCTGCCTGTCGGTCGCGGACAACGGCGCGGGCATGGAGCTCGAGACGCGGCTGCGCATCTTCGAGCCGTTCTTCACGACCAAGGAAGCGGGCAAGGGCACCGGGCTCGGGCTCGCGGTCGTCTATGGGATCGTCTCGCACCACGAGGGCTGGATCGAGGTCACGAGCGAGCCGGGCCAGGGCGCGCGCTTCGACATCTACCTGCCGCTGTGCACCAGCGCGGAGGAAGGCCCCGTCGCCGATGGTCCGGCGTCCGGCTCCTTGCGTGTGCTGGGCTCCGCGTGCCGCGCGCTGATCGTCGAGGACGACCCGGCCGTTCGGCGCGTCTCGCGGGCGATGCTCGAGAGCCTCGACTACGAGGTCGTCGAGGCCGTCAACGGGCTGCAGGCCCTCGCGTGCCTCGACGAGAGCGAGGACTACGACGTCCTGGTGCTCGACATCGTGATGCCGGGCATGAGCGGCATCGATGTGTACCACCGGGTTCGCGCGAGAGGCATGGTGCAGCCGGTGCTCTTCGTTACCGGGCACGACGCGACCGAGCGGCTAGGCGAGCTGCAGGACGACAGGTCCATTGGCCTGCTGCGCAAGCCGTACACGCGCGTCGAGCTCGGCGGCAAGCTGGCCGAGCTGCTGGCGGGTCAGTCGACCTAGTCGCACGCCCCGGCGGCGGGCGATGTCTTATGGTGGTGGCTCGACGCCGAACCCCGCCAGAAGAACCATGCGTGCCAGCAAGACCCTGTTCCCCCTGATCCTCCTCGCCACGGCCCTCGCCGCACCCGCGCCATGCGCGACGCCGCAGACGGCGGCGCCCTTCGAGCCGATCCACTTCGGCGACGCCGACGACTTCGCCTACGACACGGAGTTCTTCCCGGGCGCGACCTATGACGCGAACGTGCTCGACCCGGCGCACCTGCTCGGCCAGCCCGTGGGCAGCCGGCTAGCACGCCACCACGAGATCGTCGCGCTCTTCGAGGCCTGGGCCGAGGCCTCGGATCGCATGAGCTTGTCCGAGTATGGGCGCACCTACGAGGGCCGCCCGCTGCTGCGCGTGGTGATCTCGTCCCCGGCGAACCTGGCGCGGATGGCCGAGCTCGAGCAGGCGGCCAGGCGCCTCGCGGACCCGCGTGACCTGGACGAGGACGCGGCGGACGAGCTGCTCGAGGGCATGCCGGCGGTGGCGTGGATCGGCTACAGCGTGCACGGCGACGAGCTGTCGGGCGCGGACTCGTCCCTGGCGCTGGCGTACCACTTCGTCGCGAGCCGGGACGAGGACGTGGCGGCGATGCTCGAGGACCTGGTGATCGTCATGGACCCGGCGATGAACCCCGACGGCCGCATGCGGATCCTCAGCCAGATCGAGCAGAGCTTCGGCTACGTGCAGAACCTCGACTACGCCTCGATGCACCGCGGGCGCTGGCCCGGTGGGCGTGGCAACCACTACCTGTTCGACATGAACCGGGACTGGATGACGGGCATCGCGCCCGAGACGCGCGGGCGTTGGGCGGCTGCGCGCCAGCTGCCCCCGCAGCTGTTCATCGACGCCCACGAGATGGACGGGCTCGACACCTTCCTCTTCTATCCCCAGGCGCGGCCGCACAGCCCGGAGTACTCCGAGCACGTGCAGCACTGGCAGGACCGTCTGGCGAACGAGGCTGGTGCGGCCTTCGACGCGCACCGCTGGGGCTACTACACGCGTGAGTGGGCCGACGCCTGGTACCCGGCCTACTCGGACTTCTGGGGCTCGCTACAGGGAGCGATCGGCATGCTCTACGAGCAGGCCAGCAGCGACGGTCAGGCGCTCCTGCGCGAGTCGGGCGAGGTGGTCACCTACCGCGAGTCGGTGCACGGCCAGGTCGTCGCGGCGATGGCGAACCTGACGACGCTGGTCGACAACCGCGCCGCGGTGCTCGCGGGCTACCTCGCCGAGCGGCGCAAGAACGTGTCCGCCGAGCAGCCCGAGGCGGACCGCATGTTCGTCGCCCGGCCTGACGGCACGGGGCGCCTCGCGCGCTTCGTCGAGACGCTCGTCTCCCAGGGTGTCGAGGTCGAGCGGACCTACGGAGAGACGACGGTCACCGGGGTGGTCGACACCTTCGGCCGAACCCACGACGAGCTCGTGCTGCCCAGCGGCAGCGCGCTCGTGCGTGTGCGCCAGCCCCAGGCACCGATGGTGCGCGCCTACCTCGGCTTCGACCCGCGCATGAGCGTGGCGGGCCTCGAGGAGGAGCGCCGCCAGCTGGAAGCGGGCAAGGGCTCGAAGATGTATGACGTGACCGCCTGGGACCTCGGCCGTGCCTTCGACCTGGACTGCTACTGGGCCGACGCGGCTGCGGCGAAGACCTCGCTCGTCAGTCCGGGCTCGGACCCCTGGGTCCACGCGGCGCGCGAGCTGACCGGGCTGCGCGGGATGGCGGGCGGCTCGAAGTTCCTGGGCAGCCTGTTCCCCGTCGGGGACGAGCGCAGCTACCTCGGGCCGACGGCCTTCGTCGTCGACGGCACGTCCGACCGGGCCTCGCTCTTCGCCGTCGAAGCCCTGCGGCGCGGCATCGTCCTGCACCTCGCCACCGAGGCCTTTAGCGCGAATGGCAAGCGGTTCCCGCCGGGCAGCCTGCTGCTGCGGCTGCACGAGAACGAGGGGCCGGACTTCGACGTGCTGGAGTTCCTGGGGGACCTCGGTGAGGCCGTGCAGCGCTCGGGGGTCGAGACCCACGCGCTGACGACCCTGCGCTCGCCGGACGAGGGGCCCGACCTCGGCGGTGGTGCCTTCGAGCTGCTCGCCGCGCCCCGGGTCGCGATCGTCAGCGGCGACGGCGTCGCCCAGAGTGAGTTCGGCCACCTCTGGCGCTTCATCGACGAGGAGCTGCGCCTGAAGGCGTCTCTCTTGGAGGCCAGCAGCCTCGGCCGCTACGACCTGCGGCGCTTCAACGTGCTGGTGCTGCCCTCGGGAGCGGGCCGCGCGGCCCTGCGCTCGTCCTCGGCCCTCGCCGAGTGGGTCGAGGCCGGCGGCACCTTGATCGCGGTCGGGTCCTCCGCCGGCTCCTTGGCCGGCAGCGACCTGTCCGACGTGGTGCTGCGCCGGGACGCGCTCGAGGAGCTCGAGGACTACGCCTGGCTGGTCGAGCGCGAGCGCGCGGCCCGCACCGCGACCGTGGATCTCGAGGCGCTGTACGACGGCGTGAAGGACCTCGGCGTAGGCGAGGGGTCTGAGCAGGGCGAGTCCCCCGAGGGCCCGGCCTCGTTCCTGGACGATGCGCCGGACCTCGAGCGCGGCGACGCCTGGATGCGCCGCTTCTCCCCGTCGGGCGTGATCCTGCGTGCCGAGCGGGACCCCGAGCACTGGCTCAACGGCGGCGCGCGGGCGGACGAGCTGCCCGTGTTCTTCGAGGGCTCGCGCGTGTTCTTGGCACCCGCTGGCGTTGCCGTGCCCGTGCGGCTCGGCGAGCGTGGCGACCTGCGGCTCGGCGGCCTCTTGTGGCCCGAGGCCGAGGAGCGCATCGCGGACTCGGCCTGGGCGACGGTCGAGGGACGTGGCGCGGGGCAGGTGATCCTGTTCGCCAGCTCGCCGGTCTTCCGCGGCTACTGGCACGGCACGGCGAGGCTTCTGGCCAACGCCCTGATCCTGGGGCCTGGCGCCGGGGCGGACCAGCCGATGGGCTTGTAGGTGCGGACGCGGGGCGGGTGAGATTTCTCCCATTCGCCCCGTCACCGTTCCGGATCCCGAGCGTCAATTCCATATCCCCTCTTGGGTGGGTGGGGGTTAGGGATGGGGGAGACCGGTAGGACGTCGCATTGCGTCGCTGCCCCAGTCGGCCCTTTCTCTCCCCGCGCCCCGTTTGCGCGGCCTACCGGAAAGCCCCACCACGACCCCGCGCTAGAATCCCCCGCTCGACCTGCACCACGAGGCCCTTGGGCCGCATCCCGAACCCGCTCAGCCCCCCCGGAGCGACCGCCATGACCGCCCCCATCCGCCGCGCTCTCCTGAGCGTCTCCGACAAGTCCGGCATCGACTCCTTCGCCCGCGCCCTCAGCGCGGCCGGCGTCGAGCTGCTCTCGACCGGTGGCACCTTCGCCGCCATCCAGAAGGCCGGCGTGCCCGTGCGCGAGGTGAGCGACTACACCGGCTTCCCCGAGATGATGAACGGGCGCATCAAGACCCTGCACCCGAAGGTCCACGGCGGCATCCTCGCGCTCCGGGACGAGCCCGGCCACGTGGCGGCGATGGAGGAGCACGGCATCAGCGGGATCGACCTGGTCGTCGTCAACCTGTATCCCTTCGAGGCGACCGTCGCGAAGCAAGGCGTCGACCGCGCCGAGGCCATCGAACAGATCGACATCGGCGGGCCGACCATGGTGCGCTCGGCCGCCAAGAACCACCGCCACGTCGGCATCGTGACCGACCCGGCCGACTACGAGCGCGTCGTGGCCGACATGCAGGCCAACGCCGGCGGGCTCACCGACGGGCTGCGTCGCGAGCTCGCCCAGAAGGCCTTCGCTCTGACCGCCCGCTACGACGCGGCGATCAGCCGCTGGCTCTTCGATCGCGAGGTCGAGGACGGCAACACGGACAGCGACTTCCCCGGCAGCTTCAGCCTCGCCGGGGTCAAGCAGCTCGAGATGCGCTACGGCGAGAACCCGCACCAGAAGGCCGCCTTCTACCGCTACACCGCGAGCCAGGAGCCGACCGTCGCCAGCGCCGAGGTCCTGAACGGCAAGGCGCTCTCCTACAACAACATCGTCGACGCCGACGCCTGCCTGTCGCTGGCCAAGGAGTTCACCGAGCCCTTCGTCTGTGTCGCCAAGCACAACAACCCCTGCGGTGCGGCCGCGGCCGCGACGATCGAGCAGGCGCTCGAAGAGGCCTGGGCCGGCGACCCCGTGTCGGCCTTCGGCTCGGTGCTGGCGTTCACACGCCCGGTCAACCTGGCCTCGGCCCAGTTCCTCGTCGACGGCAACCGCTTCGTCGAAGCGATCATCGCGCCCAGCTTCGACGACGACGCCTTCGAGCTGCTCACGACCAAGCCCAAGTGGGGCAAGAACGTGCGCCTGCTCGCCG
>JARGPD010000134.1 GCA_029212845.1 Planctomycetota bacterium | reverse complement strand
CATCAGGTGGCGGATCTGGGTCAGGGAGAAGAGGCCCGGGGCGCCATCCTTGTTCGTCTCGCTCATGGTCAGGAACCCTCGGCCGGGAGGGCGGGGATGAAGTCGATGATGCTCTGGAAGAAGGGATCGAACTCGGCGCCCTTGAAGGCGGCGACGAGCATGAAGAGGAAAGCGAGCAGGCTGAAGACGCCCAGGACGACGACCTGGGAGACCACGGCGGCCAGCCCGTTGCGGGTCGCGGCGCGGGCCTTGCGGCTGACTCCGGCGGCGCCGCGCAGGAGCGGGGACATGACGAGGTCGCGCTGGAGCCGCGTGGCGCGCTTGAGCACGCGGTCCTGCTCGTCACGCGGGTCCTTCGCCGGAGCGGCGCAGATCTCGGCAGCGCAGCGGTCGGGGTCGAAGTCCCCGGAGCGCACGTTGTCCTGCCAGCGCTTGGCAGCGTCCTTGGGGGCCAGCCCCGCTTCGACGCGCATCCCGGCGCGCAGGCGTCGCCAGGCTTGCACCTCCCAGTCGGCGAGGGGCTCGGATCGTTCGGGCTCTAATTCCATGACTTCATTATGGCGCTTCGACAGCGCGACCTCATGCCTCGACTTGGAGCGGCCAGAGAAAAGCTCAGGCCATCCCAAGGCGTAGTGGAGCGGCTCTCGGTGGCTACAATGCCTGTCATGAAGCTCGGACTCACCCAGAACGCCCGCATGGAGCAGCGACTTGTCCAGTCGCCGCAGATGATCCAGGCGATGCAGATCCTGCAGCTCTCCACCCTGGACCTCGAGGGGCGCGTCGAGCAGGAGCTGATGGAGAACCCGTTCCTGGAGGTCGCGGAGATCGAGCCCGAGCGCGGGGAGCTCGAGGCGCCCAACCCGGACGAGAACCCGGCCGAGCCTGGCTATGAAGGCATGATCGAGGTCCTCGAGACCTACGAGCGCGAGCTCGGGGATGGTCGCAGGACGCCGAAGCCGGACCAGGAGGGCGCCGATCGCAAGTTCGAGGCCATGCAGAACGCCCCGGCCCGCAGCCAGAGCCTCGGTGACACGCTGGTCGAGAACCTGGCCTTCATGAACCTGAGCGACATCGACCGGGAGCTGGCCGAGTACCTGATCTTCTCCCTGGACGAGCGCGGCTTCTTGACCGACGACCTCGAGGACCTGGCCAACGGCTACTACAAGCGCGCGGTCACCGCGGCCGACCTCGGCGACGTGCTGGACAAGCTGCGCGCCGCAGCCCACCCGGCCCTCGGCGCGCGGGACCTGCGCGAGTGCCTCTTGCTGCAGCTCGAGGACCACCCCTTCTGGGACCCGCTGGTGCACGAGCTCGTCGAGCACCACCTCGAGGACATCACGACCAACCGCCTGCCGCGCATCACCCGCGCGACCGGCCGCTCGATCGAGGAGATCAAGCACGCCCTCGAGCTGATCCGCGGTCTGGACCCCTACCCGTGCCACGGCCAGAGCGAGACCACGGCGGCGGTCATCCACCCGGACATCGTCGTCGAGGAGCAGGACGGGGAGTTCCTGATCGGTCTGCCGCGCCAGCGCGTGCCCGACCTGATGGTCAGCCCCAATTACAAGAGCCTCCTGCGCCAGGCCCGCGAGGCTGGCGACGACCAGGCCGTGCTGGCCTGGGTGAAGAAGAAGCTCGAGAGCGCGCGCTGGTTCATCAACGCCGTGCACCAGCGCCAGTCGACCATGCAGCGCATCGCTGAAGCGATCTTCGCGCGCCAGCGAGGCTTCCTGGAGAAGGGCGTCAGCGGCCTGGTGCCGATGCGCATGCAGGAGATCGCCGACGAGGCCCACGTGCACATCTCGACCGTCAGCCGGGCGGCCTCGGGCAAGTACGCCCAGACCCCGCGCGGCATCTTCCCGCTGAAGTTCTTCTTCACCTCGGGCACGGTCAACGCCGAGGGCCAGGCCGAGAGCCAGACCAGCATCAAGGACAAGCTCAAGCGCATCGTCGACGGCGAGGACAAGCAGAAGCCCTTCTCCGACGACCACCTCGCGGCCTTGCTCGAGGAGCAGGAAGGCGTCAAGATCGCGCGCCGCACGGTCACCAAGTACCGCCGCGCCCTCGACATCCCCTCGTCCACCCGCCGACGCGAGTTCTAAGCGGCCGTGAAGGAACGCCCGGGAGCGGGTATCCTCTGGCTTCCCCGACTCCCTCCAGACACCCCCGACTCCTTCTATTCCATGGGTTCCCGCGCCACCGAGATCCGCAAGGGCCAGGTCCTCGAGCACAACGACGACCTGTTCGTGATCACCGACTACGAGCACCGCACGCCGGGCAACCTGCGCGCGATCATCCAGATCAAGATCAAGAGCCTGACGACCGGTCAGGCCCTGTCGATGCGCCTGTCGGCCAGCGACTCGGTCGAGGTCGCCTACCTCGACAAGAAGAAGGCCGAGTACCTGTACGAGGAGTCCAACGGCGACTTTGTCTTCATGGACTCGGAGAACTACGAGCAGTTCCACCTGCGCAAGGACCTCGTCGGCGAGAAGATGGGCTTCGTCAAGCCCAACGAGCAGGTCGAGGTGACCTTCCACGGCACGACGCCGATCGACATCGCCCTGCCCCCGTCGGTGGTGCTCGAGGTGACCGAGGCCGAGTTCGCGGTCAAGGGCAACACCGCGACCAACGTCAAGAAGGACGCGGTGCTCGAGACCGGCCAGCCGATCAAGGTGCCGCTGCACATCAAGGCCGGCGAGCTGGTCAAGGTCAGCACCGACACCGGCGAGTTCATGGGCCGCGCCAAGGAGTAGGGCCGGGCCCATCGGCCGACCAAGGACGAGCAGCGCCCGGGTGACCTGGGCGCTGCTCGTTGTGCGTCTTGGGGCGAGGCTGGGGACGCGCTACTACTCGCGCAGGTAGACCTCGACCGACATGTCGCGCGACTCGATGTACAGCGGCCAGGAGCGCACGAGGCGGCAGTCCGAGCTGAGCATCTCGCGGAAGTCGTTGCGGTCCTTGGTCGGCCAGTCCATCAGCTCCTCGGGGTTGAGCACGAACCAAGCACGCCGGCCGGTGCGTGACCAGTGCTCGGGGCGGCGCGCGCGGAACTGGTCGAGGTAGCTGACGGCGGTCACGTCACTGACCGCGGTCTTCTTCGGCTCGAGGTAGTACTCCGCCACGGGGGCGGCCATGCCGAAGATCAGGTCGTCGTCCTGGCGCTCGTTCCACACGTAGCGGTAGGCCTCGCGCCAATGCGGCCGCTCGCCGGCGCGCGTGGTCAGGTACAGGAACTGGGTGGTCAGGCCGGAGAGGGTCAAGAGGGCCAAAAGGCCCCAGGCCACGGGGCCTGGCTTGCGCTGCTCGCGTGGGTCGCCGGGCTCGGGCCGGTGCAGGTACCAGGTGCTGAGGATCGCGAACCAGGGCAGGAAGGCGAACAGGTACTGGGCGGTGAAGCGGGCGAAGAGCGAGACCACCGCCGCGCCGAGCATGCCGAGCACCAGCATCGAGAGGGCCAGGACGCCGAAGGCGTCGCGCCGCCGCAGGGCCAGGTAGCCACCGAGCAGGGCCGCCGCGCCGAGCACGGGCGTGACGAAGAAGCCGGCGGTGAGGATCAGGTGCACCGGGGTCCCGCCGCCCTTGGCGACGCCCCACATGCGCAGGATCGGCGGACCCCAGACCGCGGCGATCAGGAGCCCCACCACGGCCAGGGCGATCAGGACCTTGGCCCGCACGCCGGTGAAGCCGGGCGGCCGGCAGCCCAGGGCCGTGGCCACGAAGACGCCCCCGAGGAAGCCGCCGGCGGTCAGGGCCGCGGTCGGGTGCCCCAGGGCGGCCAGGGCGAAGGCGCCGAGCGAGAGCACCAAGAGGGTCCAGCTGCGACCCCACAAGGCGCGCAGGCCCAGGCCCGACGCGACCAGGACCAGGTCCTGGCTGAGGGTGTAGAAGCGCGCGTTCTGGGACCAATAAAGGTGCCAGGAGCTGACCGCGACCAAGAGCGCCGCAGCTGCAGCGGCCCGGTCCCCGGCGGCCCGGCGGAAGGCCCACCAGGTCAGGGGCACGCCCAGCCAGCCGAGCAGCGCGGGCAGGAGTCGCAGTGTGAATTCGTCCGGGTGACCCCCGGCGGGGTCCGACATCGCCCGGTAGAACAGCCCGAAGAGCCGGTAGCCCAGGGGGTTCTTGCGCCCCTCGGCCCAGTACGAGTCATGGAGCGTGAAGGCCTCGTCGATCCAGATGCTCCACTCGCCCAGGCGCACGAAGACCACGGTCCCGAGGACCATGGCAAGCACCAAGAGACCCAGCGCGACGGGGTCGCGGGGGCTGGTGGAGCGGCCCGTGAGGGCGGGTGACGGGGGTGGCGTGGAGGACATCTGGGGGAACCCAGGGCAGAGGTTGTCGAAGGATACCCCCCTGTGCAAGGGCGAGGTGCTTGCCTGGAGGCCCGGACCTGCCGACAATGGGGACATGGTCTTTGCCTCAAGCTCCGCTGCACGTCGCGCGCGTCTGCGCCTGATGACCCTCGTCCTCGCCCTGCCCCTGGCTTCCTGCCTGGCCTGGACGACCCCTCGTCCGGACCTCGTCTGGAACCGCAAGCCGCCCGGCGTGAACTTCGCCACGACGCCCGCCGGGGCCTCGGTCGTGATCGACGGGGTCGACTCGGGCTACGCGACGCCCTGCATGATCAAGCTCGACGAGGGCGACTCCTACCGGGTCGAGTTCGAGCTCGACGGCTACCAGACCGCCGGGCTGTACCTGGCCCCTGACCGACGCTGGTTCCTGATCCCCTACGAGGACACGACCCGCGCGCCGCGCATCTTCCGCTTCCCGCTGTGGATGCCCTTCGGCGAATTCTGGATGCCGATCCGCACCAACACGGCCCTCTCGCCATCGCGGGTGCACCTGCGCCTGCGCCTCGGCGCGGACGACGCAGCGGCCCCGCCCTCGGCCGCCGGCGCCGGCGACCCGACGGTCGGATGACCCGCGCCCAGGCGACGACCTGATGGCCCGCCCCGCCCTCTTCCTCGACCGCGACGGAACGATCAACGTCGAGGTCGACTACCTCAGCAAGCTCGCGGACCTCGAGCTGATCCCCGGCGCCGCCGAGGCGATCGCCGCGGCCAACGCGGCGGGACTCGTGGTCGTGGTCTACACGAACCAGAGCGGCATCGCGCGCGGCATGCTGAGCGAGGCCGACCTCGACGAGCTGCACTTCGAGCTCGACCGGCGCCTCGCCCTGCAAGGTGCGCGCATCGACGCCTACGAGTACTGCCCGCACCACCCGGAGATCGGCGAGCTCCCCTACCGGGCGGACTGCGCCTGCCGCAAGCCGAAGCCGGGCATGCTGCTCGACGCGGCGCGGGCCCACGGGCTCGACCTCGGGGCCAGCTGGGCCGTCGGCGACTCCTTGCGCGACCTCGACGCCGCCCGCGCCGCCGGCATCCCCCACCGCGTGCTGGTGCGCACCGGCAAGGGGGCGGTGCAAGCGAGCGGCCTCGCCCCGGACGACCACGTGGTGGCCGACCTGGGCGAGGCCGTCGAGCTCGTGCTCGCCGCGCGGGCGGACGAGCGGGGCTGATCGCGGGAGGTCCCGCGAGCCCCCTCGATTCCTACAGGTTGCCGGCGACGAAGTCCCAGTTGACCAGCTTCCAGAAGGCCTGGACGTAGGCCGGGCGCGCGTTGCGCTGGTCGACGTAGTAGGCGTGCTCCCAGACGTCGCAGGTCATCAGCGGCTTGTCGCCGCTGGTCAGCGGGCAGCCGGCGTTGGGCTCCTGGGTGATCGCCAGGCTGCCGTCGGGCTTCTGGACGAGCCAGACCCAGCCCGAGCCGAAGAGCGTCGCGCACTTGCCGGAGAACTCCTCCTTGAAGGCGTCGAAGCTGCCCCACTGGGCGTCGATCTTGGCCGCGAGGTCGCCGCTCGGCGCGCCGCCGGCGTTGGGCGCCAGGCAGTTCCAGTAGAAGCTGTGGTTGTAGTGCTGGGCAGCGTTGTTGAAGACCCCGCCGGAGCTGCGCTTGATGATGTCCTCGAGGGACGCGTTCTCGAACTCGGTCCCTGCGATCAGGTCGTTGAGCTTGCCGACGTAAGCGTTGTGGTGCTTGCCGTGGTGGTAGTCCAGGGTCTCAGCGGAGATGTGCGGGGCGAGGGCGTCCTTGGCGAAGGGCAACTCGGGGAGCGTGTGTGACATGATTGAGGTAGGAGTGCTGTCCGGTTGGAGTGGGTCGTCGCCGGCCCGCACAGCGGGTCGGCGCCAGGGTTTCTAGCAGGAGTTCGGCGTTCCTTCAAGCTGAGGGAGGCGCCGCGCTCTGGAGGGTGGCAGGGGACCTGATGGTCCCGAAGGGGTCAGACGACGAAGGTCTGCTTGCGGAAGCGTGCGGGGCTGCAGCCGTGGCTCATCTCGGCGACCTGCATGGGGTTGCCCTTGCCACAGTTCGACAGGCCCCAGAGTCGCCAGTGATGCTCGTCGCAGATCGCGTCGCAGGAGCGCCAGAAGTCCGGCGTGTTCCCCTGGTAGGTGGGCTTGCGCACCATGCGGTGCTTCTTGCCGTTCTTGATCTCCCAGCCCAGCTCGGTCGTGAACTGGAAGTTCAGTCGGCGCTGGTCGATCGACCACATCTTGACGGTGTCGCACAGGACTCCGTCTTCGGTGTCGGCGATCATGTCGTCGAGGGTCCAGGTGCCGGGCATCAGCGAGAGGTTCGTGATGCGAATGATCGGCGGGTTGTACCAGCCCTCGGCGCGGTTGGTGGCGCGGCTTTGGGACTCGCCGATCCTGTGGCTCCACTCGCGGCTGGTGTGGTAGCCCTGGAAAATCCCGTCCTTGACCACGTGCCAGCGGCCCGAAGCGACGCCGTCGTCGTCCCAGCCGCGCGTGTCGAGCCCGCCCTCGGCGGTCGAGTCGGCCACCAGGTTGACGATGTCGGAGCCGTAGCGGAACTCGCCGAGCTTCTCCGTCGTCGCGAAGGACGCACCGGCCAGGTCGACCTCGTGGCCAAAGACTCGGTCGAGCTCGTTGGGGTGCCCCACCGACTCGTGGATCTGCAGCATCAGCTGGTTGCCCATGAGCAGGAGGTCGCGCTCGCCGGCCTCGCAGACGGGCGCCTTGCACAGCTCGATCGCCTCGTCGCGCACGCGCGTGCCGTGCTGGGCGAGGTCGAGGCTGCGCACGAACTCGAAGCCCGCAGCGGAGGAGTCCCCGCCGAAGGCGGCCGGGTAGCTGCGGCGCTCGACGACGCCGCCGATGGCCGCGGTCGCGGCGATGCCGCCGCCGCTGCGGACCAGCTCCTGGAACTGCTCGACCTCGCCGGTGGCGAAGAACCACTGGCGCTCGCGGCGCAGGCCCAGGTCGACGTTGCGGGAGACGATCTCCTCGCGGCCCTGCATGCCCTTGTCGGCCTCGACCATCAGGTCGACCTTGTCCGCATAGGACAGGGCGAAGGGGTCCTCGACCACGGGGGTCCGGTACTCGCCGCTCTGGAGGTCGTCGGGGGAGAGCTCGATCGGCCCGGTGCGGGCGGCGGCCAGGGCGCGGGCCGAGCCCACGGCACGGCGGGCGAGCTCGGCCGGTGCGCCGGGCTCGTCCCCGGCGGCACTGGCGAAGCCCCAGGCGCCATCGACCAAGACCCGCAGGCCGAGGCCACGCTCGGCCTGGGCACGGGCGCCCTCGAGGGCGCCGTTGTGCAGGCGCAGCTCCTCGAGCTCGAGCTCGACGAAGCGCGCATCGGCGTAGTCGGCACCAGCGGACTCGGCGGCCTGGACGGCCTCCCTGGCATGCTGCATCGATTGGGACATGGCGATCAGAAGTCGGTGGCTGAGGTGAAGCGGAAGTTGTCGATCGCGAGCGGCGGTGCGATCACCTCGCCGTCGAAGAGCGCGCCGGAGATCTCGAGCTCGGAGCCGATGGCGCGCACGTTGCCGAGCGCCTTCAAGAGGCTCTCGGTGAAGCGCAGGTTCTTGAGCGGCCGCACGACCTGGCCGTCCTCGATCAAGAACAGCCCGTTGCGCGTCATGCCGGTCAGCAGCATCTCGCGTGGATCGATCACGTTGGTGTAGTGGAACTGGGTCACGAGCAGGCCGCGCTCGACCCCGCCGACCAGCTGCTCCATGGTCTGGTCGCCGGCGTCGACGCTGAGGCAGGTCGTGCCGGGCCCGGTCGAGGTCGGCTGGGCGAAGCCGTGGCCCGTCGAGGCGTCGGCAGAGCCCGTGAGGCGCTGGGCGTAGCGGCGGTCGGTGACGGGGCCGACTAGGGCCCCGTTCTGCAAGAGGGGCACGGGCTTCTTGGGCGTTCCCTCCCCATCGAAGCCCGCGGTCGGGTACATCGGGTGGTTCCAGCGGTCCCGGATGCCCAGCTCCTTGGGGAACAGCTGCTCACCGATGCGGCCGCAGAGGAAGGAGGACTGCTCCTCGACCTCCTTGGCACCGAAGCCGTAGTAGGCCGCGAAGAGCAGCATCGCCGAGACGGCGGCGGGCTCGAGCACGACGGTGTACTCACCGGGCTCGACCTTGCCGCGCTCGACGCCCGGCGCAGACTTCTGGATCGCTCGCGCGATGACGCCGTCCACGTCGAGGTCGCCGACGCGCGCGCGGATGCACTCGGCCCAGCCGGCGCCTCCCAGGCCCAGGGGATGCAGCTCGGTGGCGGTCAGGGCGAAGCTCGCGCGGGAGGACTCGGAGCGCACGGAGCGCCCGCTGGAGTTGGCCAAGGCCCGGGCCTTCCCGGTCGTGTCGAACAGGCCTGCGGGGGCGACGCCGGCATCGGCGCAGGCGGCCACAGCGCGGGCGATGGCCTCGGCCTTGGCGGCCGGGTCGTGGGAGATCGTGTCCGGGTCGACCGCGCCGCGGTGCTTGGCGATGGTGATGCCGCCCAGCTCGACCGGGCCGCCCAGGGTGACGGGCGCTTCGAGCGGCGGGCTGACCTCGGCGATCGAGATGGCGCGCTGCATGAGCGCGTCCACGTCGTCGACCTCGAGGGACTGGCCCGATGCGCCGGCTTGGTGCAAGCGCCCGTCGCGCTCGACGCGCACGAGCAGGCTGACGTCGAGCCGCGCGCGCTCGGCCGACTGGGTCGGGCCGCTGTCGGCGAAGCGCGCGAAGGAGTTGACGGTCAGGCCGACCGAGGCCTCGACCTCGGCGACGACGCCCTGCTCGAGGGCGCGCTCGACAATCGCCTCTGCGGATTCCTGGAGGGCCTCACTGCCGAGACCGCTTGCTGCTTGGATTGCCATGGGATTAGCGAACGACGAAGTTGACCAGGCGGCCGGGGACGACGATGGTCTTGACGAGCTGCTTGCCATCGAGCCACTCGGGCACGGCGGCGCTGGCAGCGGCCTCGACCACGTCCTTGGGTGCGTCAGGAGCGACCTGCACGCGGGCGCGCAGCTTGCCCTGGACTTGGACCACGAGCTCGATCGTCTCGCCCTGGAGGAAGTCCTCGTCGACGGTCGGCCAGGGGGCGCGGGTGATGCCGCCCTCGTGGCCGAGGCGCTGCCAGAGCTCCTCGGCGATGTGCGGCGCGAAGGGCGCCAGGGCGCAGACGAAGCGCTCGGCCTGGGAGCGACCGAAGTCGTCGGCGGCCTTGCCGGCCTCGTTGACGAAGGTCATCATCGCGGCGATGGCGGTGTTGAAGTTGAAGCCGTTGAAGCTGTCCTCGACGCGCTGCAGCATCTTGTTCAGGGAGCGCTCCAGCTCGTCCGAGCCGCGGCCCCCGGCCAGCAGGTTGGGACGCGTCGGCGCGCCCTCTTGCTGCAGCACGAACAGGCGCCAGACCTTCTCCAGGAAGCGCCGCGAGCCGGAGACGTCGCGCGGGTTCCAGGGCTTGGACTCGCCCAGGGGGCCCATGAACATCTCGTACAAGCGGAAGGTGTCGACCCCGTACTCGGCGACCACGTCGTCGGGGTTGACGACGTTCTTCAGGCTCTTGGACATCTTGGCGATGACGCGCTCGAGCTTCTCGCCCGAGACCTTCGAGACGGGCTCGGCGCCCGACTCGTCGACCTCGTCCGAGGGCACCAGTCGGCCCGTCGCGTCCTTGAACGCGAAGGCTGTCAGCATGCCCTGGTTGAACAGGCGCGTGAAGGGCTCGGGAGTCGAGACCAGCCCCTCGTCGAACAGCACCTTGTGCCAGAAGCGCGCGTACAAGAGGTGCAGGACCGCGTGCTCGACGCCGCCGATGTACAGGTCGACGCCGCCCCAGTAGCGCTCGACGTCCTCGTCGAAGGCCGCCGCGTCGTTGTCGGGATCCATGAAGCGCAGGTAGTACCAGCACGAGCCGGCCCAGCCGGGCATCGTGTCGGTGTCGCGCAGGGCTGGCTTGCCGGTCGCGGGGTCCGTGGTCTGCACCCAGTCCTTGGCCCGCGCCAGGGGGGCTGAGCCGTCGGCCGCCGGGGTGAAGTCGTCCATCGCCGGCAGCTCGACGGGCAGGTCCTCGTCGCGCACCCGGACCAGGCCCTCGTCGGTGTGCAGCACGGGGAAGGGCTCGCCCCAGTAGCGCTGACGGCTGAACAGCCAGTCGCGCAGGCGGTAGTTGGTCTTGGCCTCGCCGGCGCCCTTGGCTGCCAGGAGCTCGATCGTGCGATCCTTGGCCGCCGCGGTCTCCAGGCCGTCGATCGGGCCGGAGTTGACCGCGGTGCCATGGCCGGTGAAGCAGACGCCATCGGCGAGCCCCTGCTCGCCCGCGGGCGGCTGCACGACCTCGACGATGTCGAGCCCGAAGGTCTCCGCGAACTCGTGGTCGCGGGTGTCGTGGCCGGGCACGGCCATGATCGCGCCGGTGCCGTAGCTGGCCAGCACGTAGTCCGCGATCCAGATCGGGACCTTGGCCTTGGGATCGCTGGGATCCATGACCGGGTTCAGGGCAAAGGCGCCGGTGAAGACGCCCGACTTCTCCTTGGCCAGGTCGGTGCGCTCGAGGTCGCTCTTGGCGGCCGCAGTGGCCTGGTAAGCCTCGACCGCAGCACGCTGTCCCTCGGAGGTGATCTTGGCGACCAGCTCGTGCTCGGGGGCCAGGACCATGAAGGTCGCGCCCCACAGGGTGTCGGGGCGCGTGGTGAAGACCTCGATCTGCCCGCCGCCGGCGAAGGACTCCGGGTCGATGCCGAAGCGCACGGTCGCGCCGTGGCTGCGGCCGATCCACTCGCGCTGCATCGTCTTGACGGACTCGGGCCAGTCGACCAGGTCCAGGTCGTCGATCAGGCGATCGGCAAAGGCCGTGATCTTCAGCATCCACTGCTTGAGCGGGCGCCGCACGCAGGGGTGGTCGCCGCGCTCGGAGCGGCCTTGGATGACCTCCTCATTGGCCAGCACGGTCTTGAGCTCCTCGCACCACCAGACCGGCACCTCGTTCTGGTAGGCCAGGCCCTTGTCGAACAGGCGCGTGAAGATCCACTGGGTCCAGCGGTAGTACCTCGGGTCGCTGGTCCACAGCTCGCGCGACCAGTCGTAGCTCAAGCCGATCTGCTTCAGCTGGCGCCGGTAGGTCGCGATATTGTCCGCCGTGGTCGCCTCGGGGTGCTGGCCCGTGGTGATCGCGTACTGCTCCGCGGGCAGGCCGAAGGCGTCGTAGCCCATCGGGTGCAGCACGTTGTAGCCCTGCATCCGGAGCTTGCGCGAGACGATGTCCGAGCCGATGTAGCCCGTGGGGTGCCCGACGTGGAGGCCCGCCCCGGAGGGGTACGGGAACATGTCGAGGACGTAGAACTTGGGCTGCTCGGGGTCGAAGCCCTCGTCGCCGGGGTTCTTGGCCCGGAAGGCGCCGGTCGCCTCCCAGTGGGCCTGCCAGGCGGGCTCGATGGCGGCGGGATCGTAGCGCCAAGGCTCTTCAGCCGCCTTGGTCGCTGGGCTCGTTCCGCCGCTGCTCGTGTCGGTGCTCACTTTCGAATCTCAGGTCCGGGGGGGTGTCGCCCCGACTAATAAGGTGGGGCGAGGTCGCGGGTAAGCCGCCCAGCATAGTTCCCCGCGCCGCAGCCACCAACGCGGCGCCGAAGGATTGGGCACTTCCTCACCCGGATGCACCAAAAAGTGGCCCCTGCCATTGACCGTCCCCCGCCACGCTGGCATTCTCTCGCCACTCGACGGGCGCACCGCGCGTCCATCCGGGGGATTAGCTCAGTTGGTAGAGCGCTACAATGGCATTGTAGAGGTCAGGGGT
>JARGPD010000133.1 GCA_029212845.1 Planctomycetota bacterium | reverse complement strand
GTCGACCTCGCGACCGCCCAGCTGCTAGGCATGGGCTCCGCGCCCGGCTTCTCGGCCAGCTTCGGCATCCCAGGCCTCGCGGCCCTCGCGGGCATCGAACTCAACCTGCAGGCCGCCGTGCTGCTGGCCGGTCCGGTGCCGGAGACTTCGAATGGCCTGCGCCTGGTCCTGGGCGGTTAGGGCGCGCGGGCCGGGTTGTTCAGCCCCCGTGGTGCGGCGCGGGCTGGTAGGCTTGGGCGATGCTCAAAAGACTGCTGCTGCCGCTGTTGGTGTTCGCGCTGGTGCTGCCGGCGCGGGCGACCTGGTCGATCGTCGTGTGCGACACCGCGACCGGCGAGGTCATCGTGGCGAGCGCGACCTGCCTGGAGAACTTCGACCTTCAAGCTGGTCTGCCGGTGGTGCGCCCGGGCATCGGCGGCGCTGCGGCCCAGTCGATGATCGACTCGGGTGCGGTCAACCGGAAGAAGATCTGGACCCAGCTGGGCAATGGCGTGCGGCCCGGGGTCATCCTCTCGAACCTCGCCGCGGTGGACCCGTGGCACCAGGCGCGGCAGTACGGCATCGTCAACTTCGTCGACAACCCGGCCAAGTTCACGGGCAACGGGGCGGGCGGCGCGAAGAAGGCCGTGACCGGAGTCGTCGGCACCCTGCGCTACTCCATCCAGGGCAACGTGCTGACGGCCAAGGGTGTGATCGACGCCGCTGAGGCGGCCCTGCTCAGCTCACCGGGCGACCTCGGCCAGCGTGTGATGGCGGGCATGGAAGCTGCACGCGCCCTCGGCGGCGACGGCCGCTGCTCGTGCGACCCGATCGCGCCGATGTCCTGTGGCGCGCCGCCCCCCGGCTTCACCAAGAGCGCCCACATCGGCTTCCTGGTGATCGCCCGGGCCGGGGACCTCGAGGGCACCTGCGACGGCGCGCTCGGCTGTGCGAACGGCAGCTACTACCTGAGCAAGAACGTGGTCGCCGGCGCCGCCGCGCTCGACCCCGTGCTGCAGCTGCAGCAGGACTACGCCCTGTGGCGCGCGGGCCTCGTCGGGCGCCCGGACCATGTGCTGAGCCAGGTCGCTGCGGACTCCTCGCGCCTGCCCGCGGACGGCTTGACCACGACCACCCTGACGATCGCGCTCGTCGACGTGGACGGCACGCCGCTCACGACAGGCGGCGCTGCGGTCCACATCGCGGGGACGGGCCTGACCACGCTCGGCGCGGTCACCGACCTGGGCAACGGCAGCTACGAGGTGCCCGTGACGGCGGGCGGCACGTCCGGCACGGAGAGCCTCACCATCACCGTCGACGACGGCATCAGCCCGGTACAGCTTTACCCCGACTTCACCGTGCAGATCGATCCGCCGATCAAGCTGCACGCGGGCGAGTCCGACATCGTCGCCGGCGGCGAGGTGGACGTGGACTTCACCCTCGACCTCGGGCCCGGCGCGGCCGGTGCCGTCTACCTGCTGCTCGGCAGCCTGTCCGGCACGAGCCCGGGGGTGCAGCTCGCGGGCGGCGTGCTGCCGCTCAACCCCGACGCGCTCTTGGACTTCACCCTGCTGCACCCCGGTCCCCCGCTGCTGCCCGGCTCCTTCGGCCTGCTCGACGGCGCCGGCCGCGCGTCGGCCGCGCTAGCGGCCCCCGCGGGCACCTTCTCCGCCTTCGTCGGCCTGCACACCGACTGGGCTGCGGTCGCCCTCACGACGCCCGAGCTGGTCACCAACGCCGTCGGCCTGGACGTCCTGCCCTAGCTCCTTGAACTCGGGTTCTTCTTTGCGACGGATCCTAGACCGCTCGAGCTCCATCCAAGCCTGGGCCCACGCCGCCCTGAACCCGCCCCTCCGCTGCCCGATCGGGCTCCCCCCTAGCTGCTCCCCCATGCGCCTCTCGACCCACGCCTTCCTTGTCGCCCTGCTCGCAATCCTGACCCCGGGCGCCCTGGCCCAGACGATCGTCACCGACGGTGATGACCTCGTCGCCATCGTCGCCGCCGCCACCAGCGGAGACGTGATCCAGATCGACAGCAACGCGACCTTCCACGGCACGATCGTGCCCTCGGGCAAGACCCTGACGATCGAGGCCGGGTCCGGCTTTGCGCCGACGCTCAAGGGATCGGCCAACGACAACTGCGTGCGCGTCCTCCCGACCCTCGCGGGCACGAACACGACCCTGCGCGGGCTGCGGCTCGAGGCCGGCGACGGCGCGGTCGGACCCGGCCCCTGGCCCAGCCTCGTGCTGCAGTCCTCGGGCACGGTGGCCTACAGCGCGGACCTGTTCGTCGAGGACTGCGTCATCGAGGGCATCGTCGTGATCTTCGGCAACTACCACGCCGACTGCGACGTCACGCTGCTCAACACGGTGCTCGAGGACAACATGAACCTGTTCGGCACCTACACCACGCCCGTCGACATCGAGGTGATCGGCTGTGAGATCGCCGGCCCGGTGGTCGCGACCTGCTCGCCGCACCTCGGGATCCCGCGGCTGATGGACCTGAAGTTCGTGCGCACGCTCTTCCGCAAGGAGGTCGGCCTGAACGCCTCCGGGGGCGCCACGCTCAACGTCGAGATGGACTCCTGCATCGTCGATGGAAGCATGTCCTCCCCGACGCCGCCCTTTGGCATCCGCGTCTACGCCGACACCAACGGCACGATCGCGAACACGACGGTGACCGGCTGCACGAACGGGATCCAGGGCCAGCCCGGCGTTAGCTGGCACAACATGCTGATCTCGGACAACGTCACCGACCTGGTCAACGTGCTGCCCGGCGAGATCGAGTACTCGCTGATCGAGGACGGGACCTATGACGGCGTCGACAACAACTTCGGTGGCACGGCGCTCTTCGACGGCAGCTGGGCCTTGCTCGCCTGCTCGCCCGGCGTCGACGCTGGCTCGAACGCCGCGCCCCTGCTCGGCGCCGTGGACTTCAGCGGCGGGCCGCGCATCCTCGACAACGATGCCGACGGAACAGCGACCGTCAACGTCGGCGCGGTCGAGCACACCGGCTCGATCGCCGGCAGCGCCGTCGTCTTCAACGGCACCAACGTGAACCCGCTCGACTACACCACGGTCTCGATCCCCACCGCGGGCGAGACCTTCCACAGCTACGTCAACCCGGCCCCGGGCACGATCGTCACGGTCGTGGTGCTCGACACCCAGGCGGGCCCGTTCACCGGCCCCGACTGGACCGGCGAGCTGCTCCTGGCGCTCAGCGGCACCGAGGTCTATGACTTCGGCCTCGGGCCCCACGCCATGGCGGTCCCGCTCGACTGCAGCCTCGTGGGCCTGACCGTTGCCAGCCAGGGCTTCCGCATCGACAGCGTCAACGCCGTGATCTCGTACCACTGCCTGAACGGCCTGGACCTGACCATCGGCGGCTGAGGGCATCGGGGCGGGGGTCCGGCACCGATTCCTGGGTCAATCCGCAGCAATCCAGGCACCCTGGTCGATAGGGTGGTGAGCGTCCCCCCCGGACACCTCCGATCACCCCCGGCGTCGCTCGGCGCCACCGTCCCATGAACCTGCGCCCCTTCACCGACGCCGACTTCGACAAGCTCGTCTCCGCTTGGCGCGCCGCCTCGGTCGTCGCCCACCCCTTCCTCACTCCGGACTTCCTCGAGGCCGAGGTCGAGTCCATCCGCGACTACCTGCCCGCGGCCGAGACCTGGGTGGCCGAGGACGACGGCAAGCTGGTCGGCTTCCTGTCCCTGCTCGGCTCCGAGGTCGGCGCCCTGTTCGTCCACCCGGCTGCCTGGCACAAGGGCATCGGGCGCGCGCTCTTGGCCAAGGCCGTCGAGCTGCGCGGCGACCTGACCCTGCGCGTGTTCGCCGAGAACGAGGTCGGGCGCACCTTCTACCGCAAGATGGGCTTCCTCGAGACCGGCCGCGAGAGCCACAAGCAGACGGGCAACGAGCTCGTGCGCATGGAGCTCTCCCAGGGCAGCAGCACCGAAGAGCGCACCAACGACGCCAGCGAGCCCGAGCGCAAGGACGGCTGAGCGACTGGGCGACGGCGTCCCCCGAGTCCACCCGGGTGCACCGAGCCCGCCCGACCGGGTCCCAAGTCCACCACCGCCTGGGCCGGTATCCGGTCGAGGCCCTAGCCCTCGACGTGGGCGCGGAAGCGATCGAGGATCGCCTGCCAGCCGGTGCGCTGCTGCTGGGGCGTGAAGGTCGTCTCTGGGGTGAAGGTCTGGCGCACGCGGACGCCGGCCTCCACCGGCTCGAAGCTCACGCGGACCGAGCGGCCGTCCTCGAGCGCATAGACGAGCTCGGTGGGCTCCTCGACCTTGGAGTAGGTCCCCGTCAAGTCGAAGGCCATGCTGCCGTCGCGCGCCGCCATGTGGAAGCTGAAGCTGCCGCCGGGAGTCAGGTCGACCGTGGCCTCGGTGGTTTGCCAGTCGTCGCTGGCCGCGTTCCAGGCGCAGATGTCCGCGGGGGTCGTGAAGGCCCGCCAGACCTCGGCGGAGGTGGCGGCGATCGTGGTCTCGACGGTGATGTCCATGGGACTCCTCGGGTGGTTGCGGGTGCTCCGCGGTGAGGCCTGACGCGTGGGGTGCAGGCGGGCTGATCTTGACGAAACGAGTCCTATCCTAGGTCCTCGCTAGCGCTCACCTGCCGCTCGTACTCGGCTTCGTCCAAGCTCCCGAGCGAGCGTGGGATCCGCCGCGGCGGCCGACGTCGTGCGTGCAGCCCAAGCGGGCTACTCCTCGCTGGCCTGGAGCTCTCGGAGGATCTTCTTGAGCAGCGTGTCGCGGGCGTCCTGAGCGAGGACCGCCAGGAGGCAGTAGACGGAGACCACGAGCACCCCCACCTGCAGGTGGTTGACCGAGCCATGCTCGAGACTGCCGACCACGTCGGCGCCGTAGCTGGCTGCGATGGCGACGAAGAGCAGCATGGCCAGCACGCGAAAGAAGATCATGGGCGGAGCAGGGGCTTTTGGACCTGGAGGATGGCAGCGCGAAGCGATCCAGGCCCTGGGTGCGAGCCTTGTCGCCCCGGCAAGTGGGTCGCCGCCCCTCGGTATAGTCGGATCCCCTAGCTGCCGCAAGCACGCCGCACCCCCACGCTAGGGCCCTCCTGGACCGGGACACGCCGGCTCCGCTTGGCGCGCCGCTAGCTGGGGCGCGGTTGGGATGACGACGCCCTCGCTGCGGGTGGCAGGCCCGGCAGGTCACGGATAGGCTCTAGTCGAGCGGCTACCGACAGACCCTTCGCTGCCGTTCCGCCCTCGCAAGCCCCCAGGCCACTCGCGCACCGGCACCGACCATGACTCCCAGCCAAGCCCTCTCGCTCCTCGCCGCTACGGCCCTCTTCGCAGGGCCGGTCCGTGGGCAGTCCTGTCCGACCTCCTTCGACACCAACCCGACGGGCAGCGGCCTGATCTGGACCGGGCCCACGCCCGCGGTCGGCGGTGACTTCACCCTGTTCCCAGCCACCAATGGCACCCAGGGCATCGAGCTCTTCCGCTGGGACCCCGCGTCGGGGGCCACCCTCGTCAAGGACATCCAGCCGGGGCCCCTCGACAGCTACCCCTACAACTTCCACACCGCCTACCTGCAGGGTCAGCTCTTGACCTTCTTCGTCGCGGACGACGGCGTCCATGGGACGGAGCTCTTTAGGACCGATGGGACGCCCGCCGGGACCTTCCTCTTCCAGGACATCAACGCGGGGCCGGGCGGCAGCTCGCCGGGGTTCTTCTTCTTCCACCCGGACCTCGAGCTGCTGTTCTTCGCCGCGAACGACGGCGTCAACGGCAAGGAGCTCTGGAGCACGGACGGCACCCCGTTTGGGACCAGCATGGTCGCCGACCTGCACCCGACCGGAGGCACCGGCTGGGACGAAGGCATGGGCCGGGTCGGCGGCTTCGTGCTCTTCGGCGCGGACAACGGCATCGACGGGCTCGAGCTGCACCGCTCCGACGGCACGGCCGCGGGCACCACCATGCTCAAGGACATCAACCCGGCCACGACCCCCTGGGGCACGGGCGCATCGAGCTCGCCGGGGCCCTTCCATCCCCTGGATGGCAGCCGCACGCTCTTCGGCGCCCGGGAGGACCTCTTGGGCGGCGAGCTCTACATCACCGATGGCACCGCAGCCGGCACGAGCCTCTTGCTCGACATCAACCCCGGCGCTGCATCTTCGAGTCCGAGGGCCTTCATCAACTTCGGTGGCGAGGTCTACTTCGTCGCCGACGACGGCACCCATGGCAGCGAGCTCTGGAAGACCGACGGCACGGCCCTCGGCACCGTGCTCGTCGTCGACTCCGTCCCAGGTCCCGACGGGATCCACTCCCCGGACATCTCGAAGCTGGACCCGACCCTGGTCGTCTCGGGCGATCGCATCTTCTTCGCCTCCAACCACTCGAGCACCTCGGGGATCGAGCTGTGGTCATCGGATGGAACGGCCGCGGGGACTTCCCTGGTGGCGGACATCGCCCCGGGGACGGCATCCTCGAAGCCCGAGTGGCTCTTCGCCGCAAGGAACGGGGTCTATTTCGAGGCCCAGGCGCTGAACGGCCGCGAGCTCTTCTTCAGCGACGGCAGCGCTGCGGGGACCGTGGAGGTCTGCGACCTGTTCCCCGGTGCGTCCTCGGGCAGCCCCTTCGGCTTCACCCTGTGTGCGGGCGCCCTGCTGTTCGGCGCCACCACGCCTTCGATGGGCACCGAGCTGCACGCGCTCTTGAACGTCGGCGCCTACAGCGCGGACCTCGGCTCCCCGGGCTTCGGCTCACCGCGCCTGGCCTCGTCCGCGCCCCTGCTCGGCGCGAACCTCACCTTCGAAGCGACCGGCCTCGCCCCCGGGGCCGCGAGCTTCCTCGTGGTCAGCGGCCACACCGGCTCGCCCGACCAGCTGCTCTGCAGCAGCTACAGCGTCAACTGGCTGGACGTCTTCACCGCCAACATCTTCGGCGTCTTCGTGCCGCCGGCATGGACGACCTGGAGCTCCACCCACCCGGTCCCCGCCTCTCCGACCTTCGTCGGGATCCAGCTCAACGCCCAGGTCTGGTCCCTACCCGGCGGCGGCTTCCCCGCCGAGACCACCAACGGCCTGCACCTGGTCCTCGGCAACTAGGACGACGCCCCAGAGGCGCTCGCCAACCGGCCCCGCCCCAGCAGACACGCGCAGCGTCCCTCGAGCTAGGATCCGGCTGCACCAAGCGCCCAAGCCACCGAGCGGCAGTCCCCCGCCGAGCGCTCCTGCGACGGAGCGCAGCTCCGCCCGCAGCAAGCGCGAGTGGTAGGCGGTCCGGGCGGCTACGCCGCCCATCCGCCGATCAACGGTTGAACAAGAAGTGGACCACGTCGCCCTCGCGCATGACGTACTCGCGGCCTTCGACGCGCAGGCGACCGGCCGCGCGGATCGCGGCCTCGGTCTTGAGCTCTTCCAGGTCGTCGACCGAGTAGCACTCGGCGCGGATGAAGCCCTTCTCGAAGTCGGTGTGGATCACGCCGGCAGCCTTCGGCGCCGTGTCGCCCTTGTGGATCGTCCAGGCGCGGATCTCCTTCGGACCCGCGGTGAAGTAGGTCTGCAGGCCGAGCAGGTGGTAGGCCTGGTGCGCGAGGCGGTCGAGGCCGGGCTCGGTGATGCCCAGGTCGGCCTGGAATTCGGCGCGGTCCTCGGGATCCATGCCGGCCAGCTCGCCCTCGATGTCCCCCGACAGGGCGACGAAGTCAGCGCCGGTCGAGGCCGCGTACTGGGCCACCTTCTGGGCCAGCTCGCCCGCACCGTCGAGGTCGTCGTCGGCCACGTTGGCCACGTACAGGACCGGCTTGATCGTGATCAAAAAGAGCGGGCGCAGGGCCGCGCGCTCCTCGGGCTTCCAGTCCACCGAGCGCAGGCTCTTGCCGCCCTCGACGACCTCGAGCGCGCGCACGAAGATCTCCTTCATGGCCACCGACTCCTTGTCGCCCGAGCGCGCCTTCTTGCCCACGCGCTCGATGCTGCGCGTCAGGGTGTCGGCGTCGGCCATGCCCAGCTCGAGCTCGATCACCTCGATGTCCTCGATCGGGTCGACCTTGCCGGCGACGTGCACGATGTCGTCGTTCTCGAAGCAGCGCACGACGTGCAGGATCGCGTCGGTCTCCTTGATGTTGCCGAGGAACTTGTTGCCCAGGCCCTCGCCCGACGCGGCGCCGGCGACGAGGCCGGCGATGTCGACGATCTTCAGGGCGGCGGGGATGATCTTCTGGCTGTCGATGTGCCCGCGGATCTGCTCGAGGCGCGCGTCCGGCACGTCGACGATGCCGATGTTCGGCTCGATCGTGCAGAAGGGGTAGTTGGCGCTCTCGGCACCGGCCGCCGTGATGGCGTTGAAGATGGTGGACTTGCCGACGTTGGGCAGGCCGACGATGCCGCAGGCGACGGACATGGCAGAGGAGGGATTCGGGGGGGACCGAGGGAGCGCACGGGCGCCCACCGGCCGGGGGCAGGCAGAGTTGGAGGGCCGAGAGGATACCGAGTCCGGCCCGTTCCCTGGCGGTGCGGAGCGCGGCAAACAGGTGCCGGACACGAATCTATCGGGCCAGCACGGGCTCCGATTGGTCCGAGCGCTGGGCCGCAGCCGCAGCTCCTGGGCCCAAGGCCGTGGCCCGGGCCCGCCTAGTCCTCCAGGAGCTCCCGGACGAGGGGCTCGAGGGCCCCCATCCAGGCGCGGCGACCCGCCTCGGTGGCGTGGATGCCGTCGCTGGCGAGGTTGGCGGTGGCGCGGCCGTCCTCGTCCAGGAACAGGGGCCACAGGTCGAGGACGTGGACGGCGTTCGCTGGGTCGTGCAGTGCGGCGATGCGCTCGTGGACCTCGGCGGCGACGCGGCGGCGCTCCTCGGTCGGCTCGACGCCCAGGGGGAAGGGGCCGCAGACCAGGACTTCGGCCTGGGGCTCGTGCTCGCGCAGGCTGGCGACGACAGCCTCGATGCCGGCCGTGGCCTCGGCGGCGCTGTGGCCGGCGGCGTTGATGTTGTTGGCGCCGATCTGCAGCACGACCACGCGCGGGTCGACGTGGGCCAGGGCGCCGTGCTCGATGCGCCAGAGCAGGTGCTCGGTGCGGTCCCCGCTGAGGCCGAGGCCGAGGGCTGGGATGGCGCCGAAGGCCTGGTCGATGGCGCGCTCGCCGCCCTCGCGAACCAACCGGTCAGCCGAGCCGGTCAAGCCCTGGGTGATCGAGTCGCCGAAGAAGACCAGCTCGGTGTTCGGCTGGGACTTCGCGGCCGCGACGATCTTCTCGAGCTGGCCGTGCCAGGTGCCGCCGCCCCAGCCAGCTAGGTGGCCGCGGTACTCGACGGACGGGCGCGCCAAGAGCGCGGGGTTGTGGCCGAGGCCGACGGCGCGCTGCACCGCGCGCACGAGCGGCGCGGGCGGGTGCAGGCCATGGGGATGGTGCCCGGCGGTGGGCTTGGTCCAGAGCTCGACGTCGCCGCCTGCGTCCAGCCAAACGTCGCGCAGCAAGAGGCCGTTCTCGGCGGGCGGCACGACTTCATCGGCCATGCCCAGCACCAACAGCAGCGGGGCATCGAAGGCCGCGGCTTCGCCCAGGGCCGACAGGTCCGACAGGAGGAACCCGCCCTGGCGCTGGGCCTGCTCCTCGCTCCAGTCGTGTGCGACGAGCGCCGCCTCCCAGTCCGCGTTCGACCGCTCGCCGGTCTTGCCGCCGGGCCAGGAGCGCAGGTCGGCGACCGGATTGTCCCCCACGACCGCCGCGACGAGGCCGGGATGCCGGAGTGCCCAGGCCACGGCCGGCAGGCCGCCGCGACTCATGCCCAGCAGCACCGGGCGGTGCGCGAGGCCGAGCTCGCTCGTCAGGACCCCATGCAGCTCCTGCATCCGCGCGATCGCGCCATGGGCGCCGAAGAGCCCCGCCACGTCCACGTAGGCCAGGTGGAAGCCGCGCTCCAGCAGCTGCCGCTCGAGTTCCGGCTCGTGGCCCCAGAAGCGCATGCGCCACAGCCACGGCGCGCCGCGGGCGACCCCGTGGGGCCGCACGAGGATCGCGTCCGCGTCCGATCCGGGCAGGGTGAAGTCCTCGCGCTCGAAGCCGAGGTGGGTCGAGCGCGCGGGCGCGAGCTGCTTCGGCAGGTCAGCCAGCCGCCCGGTGAACGGCTCGATGCCGGGCGCCGTCGTCGGGTCGATCAGGTCCGTCAAGCGCAGGGCGATCGCCTCGGCGCCGAAGGGTGTCGGGTGCACCCCGTCGGTGGTCCCGCCCCGGACGGCTTCCAGCACGTGGCCGAGGTCGTGGTACTCGACCAGCGGCAGGTCGCGCGCGACCTCCTGCAGGGCGAGGCGCACCTCGCCCCGGTGCGGCGCGCGCGAGTTCAGGTCCTCCCGGCGCGCCTCGCCCAGCCCAGGGAGCCCAGGGTCCATGCCCGTCGGCCCGCACAGCAGCACCCGCCCAGCGCCGGCCTCGAGGAGCTCCCCCGCCATCGCCGTCGCGTCCGCCAACAGCCCGTCCTTGTGCTCCCAGTTCGGTCGCCCCGGTCCGTCGCAGCTGTCGTTGGTGCCCAGCATCACGACCGCGATGTCGGGCTGCCAAGCCAGCGCCTCGCGCCAAGCCTTGGTCTCGACGAAGGGCGAGTCCGCCATGCGGAGCAACGTCGCGCCCCCCACGCCGAAGTTGCGCACCTCGTAGCTGGGCCCGAGCATCGCGCCGAGCTGCGCCGGGTAGCAGCCGTTGACGCGATCGGCGCCCTCGGGGAAGGCCGAGCCGAAGGTGATCGAGTCGCCGAGGCAGGCGACGCGCAGCACGTCGGCGGGCCTGGCTTCGTCCTGTGGACCATCACCGAGCGACGCGGGCTGCGCCTCTTCCGGTGGTGTGACCTCGACGGCAGCCGACGACTCGACCGGCCGTGCGCCTACGCACGCAACGAGCAGCGTGCCGGCGAGCGTGGGCGTCAGCCTCGCGAGCCCATGGCCCATCAAGCGAGGCGTGCGATGGCCTCGATCTCGAACAGGGCGTCCTTGGGCAGGCGCGCCGCCTCGACGCAGGAGCGCGCCGGGGGCTCGAGGCCTTCGAAGTAGCGCGCGTAGACCTCGTTGACCTTGGCGAACTCGCCCATGTCCTTGAGGAAGACGACGCACTTGATGATGCTGTCGCGGCTCGCGCCGGCGGCGGTCAGGACCGCGTCGAGGTTCTTGAAGGACTGCTCGGCCTGGGCGACGGCGTCGCTACCGACCATCTCGCCGGTCACGGGATCGAGGGCGATCTGGCCCGAGGTGAAGACCAGGTCGCCGCTGACGATGGCCTGGCTGTAGGGACCGACGGCCGCGGGGGCCTGGTCGGTGAAGACGACACGCTTGGTCATGGCTTCGGTGCGGGCGGACCCGCGCGGGGGCTCGGGGTGAAGGTGGAGCTTGGGTCCGTCC
Source organism: Planctomycetota bacterium (assembly GCA_029212845.1). Lineage (GTDB taxonomy): Bacteria > Planctomycetota > UBA1135 > UBA1135 > JARGPD01. The sequence goes on along the minus strand of JARGPD010000133.1, from coordinate 883 downwards.
CTAGGCCTCGCCCGCCGCCGGGAGGTCGGCCAGGGCCGCGAGCACCGTCGGCGAGACCAGGCTCGACACGTCGCCGCCGAGGCCCGCGATCTGGCGCACGAGGGTGCTCGAGATGTGGCTGACCGCCGGGGTCGCGGCGAGGAAGAGCGTCTCGACCTCGGGGGCCATGGCGCGGTTGGTGCCCGCCATCGGTGCCTCGTAGTCGAAGTCGGCGCCGCTGCGCAGGCCGCGCAGCAAGACTCCTGCGCCGACGTCGCGGCAGCCGTCCACGACCAGGCCGTCAAGGCGGCGCACGTCGAGGCGCTCGGCCGCGTCCATGGACTCCGCCAGCTCGTGCAAGAGCGCGACGCGCCGGTCGAAGGACAAAAAGCCGGCCTTGGTCGGGTGTTCGGCGACGGCGAGGGTGACGCGGTCGAACAGGGCGAGGGCGCGCCGCAGCAGGTCCTCGTGGCCGAGGGTCGGCGGATCGAAGGAGCCCGGGAAGAGGGCATGGCGGGGATCGAGGGCAGACATAAGAGGATCGGAGTGTAACCGCGGGCCCGCCTGGACGACCTCTATGCGTGGAAGGGAAGCATGAAGAACAGGCGCGCCGGCCGGCGCTCGAGAGGCCGCTCTTCGGGGCCGGGCTTGCGGTGGGCCTCGGGAGCCTCACAGCGGGGCTGGAGTGGGGCTGGGTGCTGGCGCGGGCCATCGCGGCCGGGGGCGCGGGGGCGCGCCAGCCACAGGGGGTGGCGGGGGGGGCGCGGGCCAGCCCGCACACTTTTTTCGAGTTCGAGCCTATAAACTTAATGGAGCGTTAGGGATATGCTCCAATGGACCTGTGCCAAGTATGAGCTTCTAAAAATCAATATTGGCGTTTTGGCAGCATTTTCAAATTTCAGGG
>JARGPD010000132.1 GCA_029212845.1 Planctomycetota bacterium | reverse complement strand
CCATGCGGAAGTCGCGCTTGTTGATGATGTGGGTCATCTCCTCGGCGGCGACGACCAGGGCGCACTTGTACTTGAGGTTCTCCATCAGCGAGTCGGCCACGATCAGCGCGTTGAGGAAGCCGGGGCAGGCGTCCTGGAGCTGGTGGAAGACCGCGGTGATGCCCAGCTCGGCCTGAACCTTGGAGACCGAGTGGGGCGCGACGTGGTCGCTGGTGGCCGTGGCCATCACGATCAGATCGACGTCCTCGGGCTTGCGGCCGGCGCGCTCGAGGGCGTTGCGGCAGGCGTGCACGGCCAGGTCGCCGGTGCTCTCCCACGGGGCCGACCAGTGGCGCTCCTTCACGCCGTAGCGCTCTTGGTACCACTCGTCGAGGGTGCAGCCAGCCCGGCGCTCGTCGAAGTTCTCGACGTACTTGTGGAGGTCGTCGTTGGTGATGACCTGCTCGGGCAGGTAGCTGCCGGTTCCGGTGATGACGCGTGGCATGTTGCTGGGGGGCTTGGGCGGGGGCAGGGCCTCGCTGCGGGGGCCCAGGAGTGGCAATCTAGCAGGGCTGGGAGGCCAAGGAGGTCCCCCGGACCGAAACTGGGGCGCGGGTGTTGGCCCGATCGGGCCGACACTATGCTGGCACAAGGCTCCTTCGACCGCTCCGGCTGGTCGCCTAAGGGCCTGGCCCGAGGAAATCGCGATGGCAACCGAGGAACACCCGCCCCAGGACGACCCTAGCTGTGAGCAGGCTCGCGCCGCCATCGGCCGCTTCCTGTCCATGGGCTTCAAGATCGGGGACGACGCCGAGGCCCAGGATGCGATGCGCCAGCACATCCAGGGCTGCGACGCCTGCGCCGAGGCCTACCGCAGCGGGGTCGAGACCACCAGCTCGATGAAGGCGGCGCTCTTGGCCTCTCGCCAGCGCGAGCTGCGCAGCAAGATGGGCGGGCGCCCGCGGCTGGGCGGCATGGGGGCCATGGGCGTGCTGATGTCCTGGGGGGGCAAGGAGCCCTCGAGCAAGCTCGTCGCCACCATCTGGCGCCTGCGCCCGGTGCTGATCGTGGCCTTCTTCTTCTGGCTGATGGTGACCCTGACCAAGCCCGGTGGCCCCGGACCAGCCTTCCGGGTGGACTGGCGGGGGGGGCTCGTCGTGCTCGACGGCAAGCAGCTGATCGACGACGGGCCCAACTTCGGCCTGAAGCAGAGCCAGAACGTCGCCACGAACTTCGAGGGCACCGCGCGCGTCCACCGGGCCGCCACGGAGGTGCTCCTGAGCCCCGCGACCGAGGTCGAGTGCGAGCGCATCGAGCCGGCCCGCATGCGCCTCTACCACGGAACGCTCGCGATCACCGGTCCCCTCGAGCTGACCTCGGACCATGGCTTCCTGAGCCAGGCCGAGGGCCACAGCCGAGTGACCCTGGAGCCCGCGGGCCTGCGCGTGCAGTGCTTCGAGGGCGGCCTGACCGCCACCCTGCCCGAGGTCGAGCACCTCCTGGGCCCCGGCGACACCCTGCTCGTCGACCGCCAGGGCGTGCGCCTCCTGCCCGGATCCGTCGTCACGAACCCCTCGAGTGGGGATTGATCGGCGCCTGCCCGCCTCCCTAAGCTCCTGAGCCGGATAGACTTCCCCCTGTCGTGCAGCAGCCCCCTCCCTCATCCGCCGGCGCCCCCGAGATCTCGGTCGTCGTCCCGATCTATCGCAACAACGCGACCCTCGAGGACCTCGTCGAGCGCCTCAGCGCCGTCCTGTCCGAGGAATCGGCCGAGCTGGTGATGGTCGTCGACGGCTGCCCGGACGGCGGCCTGGAGCTGCTCCAGGGCCTCGTTCCCGGGCGACCGCACCTGCGCGTGGTCGAGCTGGCCCGCAACTACGGCCAGCACGCGGCCCTCTGTGCCGGCTTCGAGGCCGCCCGCGGCAAGGTCATCCTGATCCTGGATGCGGACCTGCAGCAGGCGCCCGAGGACCTGCCGGCCTTCGTCGAGGCCTGGCGCGGCGGCGCCGAGTTCATCTCCGGCTGGCGCAACGGCCGCGAGGATGCCGCCTCGCGTCGGCTGGGTTCCTGGGCCATGAACCAGCTCGTGCGCTACGTCACCCGCGTGCCCCTGCGCGACTGGGGCTGCCCGATGGCCGCCGTCGACCGGCGCATCATCGACCAGGTCAAGTACGCGGGCGAGCAGCGCCGCTTCCTCAAGCCGCTCGTCGCGCGCCTGTCGCGCAGCTGGGAGGAGATCGAGATCAAGGGCCACGCCCGCGAGGGCAAGAGCTCCTACTCGCTCTTCTCGCTGATCGGCCTCGCGCTCGACTTCGTCGTCTCGTTCACCACGCGCCCCTTCCAGCGCCTGACCGGCGGCGGCCTCGCGCTGTTCACCGCCGGCATCCTGACCGGGGTGGCCTACGTCGTCCTGCGCCTCGCCGGACTGATCTCGGACTCGCCCCCGCTCCAGGCGCTCGTCGTGATCGCGCTGCTGGTCGGCATGCAGGCGATCATCCTGGGCATGCTGGGCGAGTACACCCACCGCATCTATCGCATGGTGCAGGGCCAGCCCTTCTTCGAGGTGCGCAAGGTGCACTCCGAGAGCGGCGACGCCTGAGCGACCCCACCTCGCCATGAACCGACGCCGGCTCGAGCTGCTGCTCGCCTTCCTGCTGCCCTTCCTGGTCGCCCTGTGCTTCGCGCACAAGCCGGTGCACCAGGACGACTGGGCCTACCTGCGCGCGGCGGCCTACATCGCCGAGGACCCCGGCAGCGCCCTCGAGAAGACGACCCTGTACCAGGGCATGACGATCACCGTCGCCCAGGGCGTCCTGCACGGTCCGGTGTGGATGCGCGTGCTGGCGATCTGCCTGTGGTTCGGCAAGTCCGCGCCCTTCGTCGCGCACCTGTTCAGCAGCCTCTGCCTGGGCCTGATCGGCCTCTCGATGGCGAGCCTCGCCGGGCGCTTCGGAGCCCCGCGCCTGTCCACGGGCCTGCTCGTGGCCCTGTCGCCGGTGCCGCTCGTGCTGGCGGGCAACATCATGACCGACCTGCCGATGCTGGCGCTGTTCTGCGCGAGCCTCGCGACTGCGGCCCGCGGCTTCGCCAAGGCGGACCTGCGCTGCTTGGTCGCCGCCGGCCTGCTCGGCGCCGCGGCCTCGCTCACGCGCTACCACGGCCTGGCGATCCTGCCGATGCTGGCGGCGATGCCCGTGCTGTGGCCGCGCGACCGCGCGCGCCTCGGCACGCTCAAGGCCCTGGTGCCCTTCGGCCTGGCCACCCTGATCGTCGCGGCCTTCCTCTTGAAGACCAGCCTAGCCCAGGGCGAGGCCGACGCGAGCCGCGCCACGAGCGCCCTGCTCGAGCTGTCCGAGATCGACCGCGCCGCCTGCTTCCTGGTCAGCCTGGCCGGCATGGGCGGCACGCTGCTGGCGCTGGTGATCGGCTGGCTGGCCGCACCGAAGCGGCTCGTCGCTGCGCTCAAGGGCCCGGTGGGCATCGGCGTGCTGGTGATCGCGATCGCCGGTGGTGTCGGCGCCTCGATCTTCGCCGAGGGCCGCGCTGGCGTGCAGCCCAGCGACCTCAACCTGCTGCTGCAGCGGCTGCTGCTGGGCCTCGGCGTGCTGGGCTTCCTGCTCGCCGCTGTCGTCGTCCTTTGCGGTCGGCGCGAAGTGGATGGGGGAGGCGTGGTGGACGCACCGTCGACCTGGCGCGAGCGCCACGGCCGCGAGGTCCTGCTCCTGTGCTGGCTCGGCGGCTACTTCGTCGCCGCCTGGGTGACCGTGCCCTTCGGCTCGACGCGCTACGCCCTGCCGGTCATGCCGGCCTTGGTGCTGTTCGGTGCGGTCTTCGCCACGCGGCACCTCGGCGTCCGGGCGGTCCACGCGGCCGTCCTGCCGATGGCGCTCGTCGGCCTCGGCTCGGCCGTGGCCGCCCTGCGCGCTGCCCAGGTCTACCCGGCCTTCGCGGCCGAGCGCGCCGCGGCGCGCGCCGCGGGCCAACCCCACGCCCAGGGCAACCTCTGGATCTGGGGCGAGCTCGACTTCCGCTGGTACCTCGAGGAGGAGCCCGGGCTCCAGGCGGCGAACGCGGCACCGCGCCCGGTCGACTACCTCGACAAGCAGTCGCCGAAGGAGCCGGCCACGACTCCGCCGCGGGTGCTCGGGCGCGAGGGGCGTGAGACGGGCGTGCCGGTCGCGGGCGACCACATCATCCGCTCGGGGGTCTGCACCTCGAGCCCCGATGGCCTGTCCGGGATCTACCGGCTGCCCGCGGCGCTGATGAACCGCAAGAAGAACGCCTGGACCTCGGCGCCGAAGCAGGACCCTTGGCCGATCCGGATCCACAACAACTACGCCGCGGCGGGCTTCTACCACGCGGACGGCGGCATCCTGCCCTTCGCCTTCTCGACGGTGCCCCACGACAGCATCCAGGTCTTCAAGGTGATCGACCTCGCTCCGCTCTTGACCAGCGCCGAGCACGTCCTGGCCGGCAAGCCGCGCACGGGTGGCCCGAAGGTCACGGTCCAGGCGACGCCCAAGCCGGTCCGCGAGGGCGGCAACGTGCGCATCGAGGACTTCCTGGTCTATGGCGCGGTCGAGCTCGGCATCGAGCAGAAGAGCGCCCTCGCGATCTTCTTCCCCGGTCGCGTGACCTGGAGCGAGCTGCAGGTGCCGAGCACCGCGAGCTACCTGGAGTTCGAGGTCGCCGAGCACGACTGGGCGGCCCAGCTCGACGGGCCCGGTGCGCTGCTGCGGGTGCGCATCAACGGCGAGGTCGCCTGGGAGCTCGCGGTCGACGCGCGCCGGAACGAGGGCCAGCGGCGCTGGATCCCCGCGGCGGTCGACCTGCGGCCCTATGCGGGTCGGGCGATCGAGCTCAGCGTCGAGGCCGCCGAGGGCAGCTGGCCGACCAAGCCGGCCGAGCTCCAGAACCCGCCGCACCTCTACGCGGGCTTCGCGGGACTGACGATCAAGTAGCTCTTCTGTGGGCCGTGGCGCTCAGGCCGTGACGTCACCGATCGCCATGATGATGCGGAGCACGGCCCGGAAGTCCGGGTTGGCGCCGTCATCGAAGCCCGTGTGGGTGGCGTCGAGCAGGACCCCCGACTCGCGACCCACGATCGCGAGGTCGCGGTTGACCACCATGACCCACTCCTCGCGAACGGGGTCCCACTCCCAGTGGATGCAGGACAGGGTGCCGGGCGGGGTGACGCCCTTCGACTCGGTGCGCAGCTCGGCCGGGAACGCGCGGCTCTCCGGATCACCGGCCAGACCGAGGCTGCCCTTGGTGGCGAGGTTGAACGCGTTCAAGAGGTCCTCGATGTGGTCGTTGACCTGCTCGTGGGTGGGGTAGGAGTCCTTGTCCTTGCACAGGATCGGGCGCTTGAGGTGCAGGGCCTCGAAGACCTGCATGGCCTTCGGCTCCGCGAGCACCACCGCCCGAATGTGGGCGTTGAAGTCGGCGACGTCCGAGGGGGTGACGTCGCGGACGTTGTGAATCGAGGAGCGAGCGATGTCGAGGATGATGGAGGCGGAGCACTGGCGCTTGGTCATGGAGGGAGGGGGACGGGGTTTCGGACGTCGGGACGGAGAGAAGGAGGGAAGGGGGCTACGGCAAGGAGCGGGCGCAGCGGAAGCCACAGGTGCTCTGGCCGTCGTTCAGGGTGTAGGCGGTGGAGTTGATGAGGGCTCCGTCGGCCAGCGCGACGCCGTCGTCCCAGAAGAGCCCGACGAACTGATCCGCGAGCATGGCGCCGTCCTCGTCGTGACCCGCGAGCTTGTTGCCGTCGGCCGAGGGGCGCATGGCGATCCGGACCTCGACGAGCTCCTCGACATTGCCGAAGGGGTGGTGGAGGCCGAAGGGGCCCCAGCCCCCTCCGGGCTCGAGCGACGGACGCACGCCCTGTGCGAAGGGACGGTCGGGGTTGCCGTCCGTGTCTGCGGGCGAGTCGCCTTGGACCAGGTTGCTGGCCGTGGGGCCGCCCCCCTCGAGCCACAGCTCGTGGGTCGGCGTCATGGCACGGGCCCACTCCGCCGCCGTCGGCAAGCGCAGGCCTTGGCTGGCGGCGAAGAGCCGCATGGTCGAGCGCCTGATCTTCGTGGCCGGAAGATCCTCGCCGCCGAGGGCCTCCCAGGCGGTGGCCTGCTCCTGGCTCCAGTAGCTGGGCGGCCACTCGCCGATGGCGCTGAGGCCTGCCCGCAGCTGGCCGCGGGTGATCGTCGTGGCGGTGAGCTCGAAGTCCCGAACGACCACGTCCCGGTTAACGTCATCACCGACACCAACCATGTGGAAGTTGCAGCGCACCTCACCGCCAGGGACGGTGCGCAGCGGCCCGACGAGCTCTGGATCCGGCTGGGACGGTGCCGCAAAGGCGCGGATGGCCTCGCTGGTGTTCGCGCTGACCACGGCGAGGAACTCCGCCCTTGTGGCGGAAGGACCGCGCAGGTCGAGCCGCCAGAGCCCGGGCTGAAGGGACAGCTCGAGGCTGGCACCGCCGGTGATCTCGTCGGTGACTCGGACCTCGCTCGCCGCGCCCCAGACGTCGAGGTAGTGGTGGGCTTCGAGCTGGAAGCTGCCCTGCCCTCCCAGGGACCCCAGGTCCAGCAGCACCGCTCCGGCGTTGCCGCTGGCGGCCGCCGGGAAGCTGTAGCGACCCATCAGTCCCGCGCCGACCGCCGCCGCCCCCGCCATGAGCACCGTGCGGCGCTTGACCAGCACGCGCTCGGTGCGCTTGGCGAGGGACGGCGGCTTGGCCAGGACGGGTTGTCCATCGAGGAAGCGGCCTAGGTCCTTGGCCATCTGCTCCGCGGTTCCGTAGCGGTCGCCGCGGTCCTTCTCGAGGGCCTGCATCACGATCAGCTCGAGGTCCCTGGGCAGATCCTTGACCAGCCGGCGGGGCGCGATCGGTTGCTCGCTGGTGATGCGGGCGAACAGCTCGGCCGGCTCGCTGCCGGGGAAGGGGCGCTGGCCCGTGAGGAGCTCGTACAGCACAGCGCCGGCCGAGTAGATGTCCGAGCGCCGGTCGATGCCGTCGCGCTTGGCGCGCACCTGCTCGGGGCTCATGTAGTGCAGGCTGCCCGCGGCCTCGCCGGTGCCGGTCAGGCCGCTCATCGCCAAGTCCTTGGCCAGGCCGAAGTCGATCAGCATCGGTCCACTGCCGGCGACCAGGATGTTGTCGGGCTTGACGTCGCGGTGGACCAGGCCAGCCTCGTGCACCTGGTGCAGGGCACCGAGCAGCTGGGCGACGAAGGCCGCGACTTGGCGCGCATTCCCCGGCTCGGGCCCGGCCCCCTTGGCTTCCCCGCGCAGCACGTCCTTGAGGCAGGGCCCCTCGACCAGCTCCATGGCGTAGTAGACGATGCCGTCCTCGCTCCCGAAAGCGAGCACCGGCACGAGCCCGGGATGGGCCAGGCGCGAAGCGGCCAGGGCTTCACGGCGGAAGCGCTCGAGTCGCAGGCTCGAGACGGCCAGGGCCGGCGGCAGCACCTTGACCGCGACCTCGCGCTCGAGCGAGCGCTGCAAGGCGCGGTAGACGATGCCCATGCCACCTCGGCCGATCTCCTCCTTGAGCTCGAAGTCGCCGAGGATGGTGCCGCGCAGGTAGTCGGGCGGGCTGATGCGCGCGGCGAGGTCGTCGGGCTTGGGAGGGTCGAAGAAGCCCGAGGCCGACTCGTGGGCGTCGAGCATGCGCAGCAGCTCGCGCAGCAGCCACTCGTCGTCGCCGGCGCGCTCGCGGACGAAGGCCTCTCGGTCCTTGGCCGGAAGCTCGATCGCGTCCAGGAAGAGGGCCTGGAGCTCGCTCCAACGCTTGGCATCCATAGCTACTGGACCCGCGACTTGAGCCAGGAACGGGTCGCGGTCCAGCGACGCTCGAGGGTGCGCTTGGTCACGCCGAGGTAGGCGGCGATCTCGTCCATCTCGAGGCCTCCGAAGAAGCGCAGCTCCACGGCCTGGGCCATGGTCTCGTCGAAGGTGGCCAGGTCGCGCAAGGCCTCGTCGAGCGCGGCGAGGTCGAGGGCATTGCTCTCGTAGCACAGCACCACGCGGTCGAGGGCGATGCGCTCGCCCGGTTCCTTGCGCTTGATCGTCTCGCGGCGTCGTGCGTGGTCGACGAGCACGCAGCGCATGGCGCGCGCGGCGGTGGCGAGGAAGTGGCTGCGGTCGGCGTAGCCCCGCTGGCCCGGGGAGATCCGCATCCAGGCCTCGTTCAGGAGCGCCGTCGGCTGCAGGGTGTGATCCGAAGGCTGGCCGCGCATCTGCCGGCGAGCGATGCCGTGGAGCTCTTGGTACAGGCTGTCCAACACCTGGGACTGGGCGTTGGGGTCCCCGCTCTGGGCGAGTTCGAGCAGCTTGGAGAGTTCAACCAGGGGAGCATCCGGGCAAAAGGCGAGCGCCGGCTCTCTGGTGGCCGACTCCAACCCAGCCTTGGGTACGTCCGGCATTCCGTCAAGGGGCCTGCCGGAAGGGCCCCGGGGGGGCATCGGTGTTGGTGCGTCAGAAGATCCCACAAAAGGGAACACGGGGACCGAGGACCGGTCCGCCAGGGATTCTCCAAGTTCTGGCCGGATTTTTGGCGGACCAGGTGCCCCAAGCGCCCCGGCGCTATTCGAGCGGGTTCTCGGCCAGCCACTTGTCCCAGCGCTTGGCGTCGTACTTGAAGTCCTTGCCGGTCATGTGGCGCAGGGCGCCGCGCAGCTTGGAGCGCTCGTGGGTGCGGGCCAGCTCCTGGCGCAGGGACAGCAGCCGCACGTCGAGCACGGCGCCTTCGGTGAGCACGCTGATCTGGGGGTCGGCCGCGACGGCGTTGGTGAAGCCCTCGACGTCGTAGTCCTGGACGTAGGCGATCTGGCGGCCGACGAAGATGTGGCGCGCGGGCGGCTGCCAGACGCCACCGCTTCCGGCGGTGGCGGCGAGGGCCGAGACCAGGGCCGGGACCGCGATGGGCTGGGCGATCACGCCCAGGGACTCGGCGGCGTTGGCGCGCACGACGGTCGACTTGGATCCGAGGGCTTGGATCAAGGGCTGGGTCACGCTCGGCTCGTCGAGGTCGCGCAGGGCGCGGGCGGCGCTGGCGCGCACCTCGTCGCTGCCGTCCAGCACGGAGCGGTCCAGCAGGGACTGGACCGCGAGGGCGCTCGGGCCAGGCTCGGCATCTTCGGCGGGGGCCTCGCTGGCGAGGTCGGCAGCCAGTGCCGGGATGACCAGGCGCTGGAGGCCATGGGCGGCGAGGATGCGGCGCGCGGAGCTCTTCGACGAGAGGTCGCGGGTGAAGGCGGCGATCAGGGCTTCGGTGGGGGCCTCGAGGCCGGCGAGGGCGGCCTCGCGGGAGGCGCGCTGCATGGCGGCGGCCTGGGCGAGGTAGGCCTCGAGGCTAGCGTCGAAGGCCTCGGTGCCGGGCTCGCCTTCGGGCTGGGCGGGCAGCCGCATCGGCACGTGACCAGAGGTGATCAGGGTCAGGCTGGGGGCGTGGTCGGGGTCCTTGCGCAGCGCCACCTCGAGGTGCTCGAGGGCCTCGTCGTGGAGCCCGCGTTCGGAGAGCCACATGGCCTGGTCGGCGCGGTCGTCGGCGAGGGCCATCTTGAGCTTGCGCTCGCGCTTCTTGGCCTCCTTGAGGATGTCCTTGACCGGCTGCTGCTCGACGATCGAGCTGGCCGGCATCGGGAACCAGTCGCTGCCGCGGCGGACCATCCAGGCGCTGCCGTCCAGGCGTGCCCGGGTGCGCATCTTCATGCCCGAAGACAGGGTCAGGATGCGCTCGAGGTCCTTGGCGTCGCGGCTCTCCTCCGCGGTGGCCTCTTGGACCGCTTCTTGGGCAGCCTCCTGGGCGAGGATCGGGCCAGAGGCGATGCCCAAGAGCAGGGCTGCGCCAAGGATGGGGTGGGAGGAGCGAAAGAGGGAGTCGCGCATGGTGCTCGGGGGCGGGGCGCAGGTGGGGCGCCGGGCAAGCGGAGTGGGCAGCTCGACCCTAGGTGAAGGGGGTCGCGGGGGGGAGTCCGATCTCCGGGAACCTCTACGCTAGGGAGGTGGGAGCGTTCGGTTTCGCCTTCCTCTTCCCGCAAGCTCGAGGGGCCCTTCCAGGCGCGTCTGGCGGAGGTCGAGGCCCCGCCGCAGGAGCTCGGCCTCCAGCTGGGGGGGCCCCGAGCCGCTGATCCAGACCTCCCGGGGCCGGGTGGCGTCCAGCAGGTCATCCACGAGTGGGGTGTCGGATCCATGGTGGGGCATCAACAGCAGGTCCACGGGGCCGAGGCCGTCGGCGAGGGTCCTGGCCAGGCCCTCGGCCTCGGCATCGCCGGTCAGCAGCAGGCGGCCGTCGACCAGCAGGCTACGGGAGCCCTCGTTGCCCGCCAGGGGGCCGCCGCGCAGGAGCTCGAGCCGGGTCACGCCCTCCAGCGGCAGCTCCAGGCGGCCGGCGCTCAGGTCCAGGGTCGCGCAGTCGTTGGGCAGGCGCTCGGCGAGGGCCCCGGGCAGGTGGCCGAGCCAGGCGCGCGGGGGGTGGCGCTCGATCAGGTCCGCGAGGCCGCTCCAGTGGTCGAGGTCGGCATGGGAGAGCACCACGGTGGGACGACCCGGGTCCCAGCGCGCGAGCAGCGGCGCGTAGGCCTGGCGGTACAGGCCGAGCCGGTCGCGGGTGCCGCCGTCGAACAGCCAGACCTGGCCCGAGGGCAGGCGCAGGGCGACGCCCGTGCCGTGGCCCACGTCGAGGGCGACGACCTCGACGTGGTTGGGTGCCACCGTCCACGGCATCAATAGGATGGCCCAGGAGAAGGCGGTGGCCGCAGCCAAGAGGTGCCGGGAGCGGGCAGGGCCCGGGGTGCGGATGCCCAGGCGCGAGCGCAGGACGAGGAAGCTGCCGAGCACGGCCAGGGCGACCAGGACCGCGGGACGCGCGGGCAGGGCGATGGGGCTGCCGGGGAGTCCGTCGGCGACCTCGAGCAGGCCCCCGAGCAGGTCGGCGGCGGGGGCGAGCACCAAGGACCCCGCAGCCGCGAGGGGGCGCTCGAGGGTGGTCCCGCCGAAGAGGGCCAGGGCGATCGTGAAGGGCCAGGCCAGGGTCAGGATCCAGGCCAGGAGCGGCAGCACCAGCGGCGTGAGCAGGATGCCGATCGGCGCGACCTCGCCGAAGACGGACCAGGCCACGGGCAGGGTCGCCAGAACGGCCGCCAGGCTGGAGGCGACGGCCAGGCTGGTGGCGCGCACCAGGGCTGCCACAAGCACGGCGCGCCGGGGCCGGGACCAGGCCGGTCGCCAGGGCTCGAGGCCCAGCCCCGGCAGGCGTCCGAGCCCGGCCAGGCACACCCCCGAGAGGCGCCGGACCAGGGGCCCGAGCCCGAGCAGCAGGCCCAGGGTCGCCAGGTAAGAGAGACCCAGGGACAGGCTGGTCAGCCGCTCGGGGGCCAGCAGTCCCTCCAGGCAGAGGGCCGCGCCCCACAGGTTCAGGCCATCGACCGGCCGCCCGAAGGGACCGCTGCGCCGACCGGCGAGGCCGAGGCCGAGCACGACCGCGGCGCGGATCACCGGTGGGGAGGCGCCGGCCAGGGGGACGAAGACCAGGAGCAGAGCGGCGGTGGCGCCCAGCTCGGCCTGGGGGCGCCGGGAGAGCCGCGCCACCAAGCGCGCTAGGGGCAGGATCAGGAAGGCCGCCAGCAGTCCCACGTGCAGGCCGCTGATCGCCAGGAGGTGGCGCGTGCCGGTGCGGGTGAACAGGTCCGTCGTCTGGCGCTCGAGCCCGTCGCGCTCGCCGAAGAGCAGGGCCTCGAGCAGCCCCGGCGGCAGGCCCGCGTCGAGGGCCTCCGAGGCCTCCAGCAGCCCGGCGCGCCAGGCGGCCACCGCGCGACCGACCGGTGCGACGAGGCGTGCCACCAGGCTGCGCGGTGGCGGGCCGAGCCGCACCAAGCGATCGACCCGCAGGGGCGCACTGCCGGTCACGCCGGCGCGCTGCATCGATCCCGGAACGGGACCCCGCGCGAAGGGCAGGGCCGGCGTGCCACACAGGTACAGCACCAGCTCGCCCTCGTGGGCGACCCGCGGGCGGGCGACCGGGGTTGCCGGCTCGTCCTCGTCAGGGAGGTAGGCGCGCCCCAACAGGTCGGGCGCGAGCCCCGTCCGCCGGCCCGCCGCGTCCCAGACCATGGCCCGGGGCGCGAACTCCTCTCCGCCGACCTCGCCACCCAGCGGCGGAGGCGCGGAGGCCACCAGGAAGCTGAGCACCACCAGCGCACCCAGGTGGCGCCCGCTGGCCCGCGAGCCGCCCGCCAGCACCTCTGGCAGGCGCGGCCGCGCCGGCCCCGGCCCGCGGGGGGGCGCCCCCCCCCCCCCCCCCCCCCCCCCCCCCCGGGGGGGCCCCCGGGCCCCCCCCCCCCCCCCCCCCCCCGCCG
>JARGPD010000131.1 GCA_029212845.1 Planctomycetota bacterium | reverse complement strand
CGGGCGCCGGGACCTCGACGGTGGCCTTGTCGGTCATCACCTCGACGACCGGCTGGTGCTCTTCGACCTCGGTGCCCTCGGCGACCAGCCACTTGACGATCTCGCCCTCGGCGATGCCCTCGCCGATGTCGGGCAGCTTGAACTCCATGGTCGCGCCTCCGCCAGCAGGTGCCGCGGCGGGAGCGGGAGCGGGAGCAGGCGCTTCGGCGGGAGCCGCCTCTGTAGCAGGCGCCGGAGCCGGATCCTCGGCGGGTGCTGCTGCGGGCTTGGCCGCGGGGGCCGAGCCGCCGGACTCGAGGTGGAAGATCACGGTGCCGACGGGCACGACGTCACCCTCAGCCGCCAGCTGCTTGCTGATCGTGCCGGCCGCGGGCGCCGGGACCTCGACGGTGGCCTTGTCGGTCATCACCTCGACGATCGGCTGGTGTTCCTCGACCACGTCGCCCTCGGCGACCAGCCACTTGACGATCTCACCTTCGGCGATGCCTTCACCGATGTCGGGGAGCTTGAACTCGAGAGTCATGGTTGGATTCCTTAGCTCTGTGGGGCTAGAAGTTGGCGACCTTCTCGATGGCGTCGATCACGCGACGGGCATCGGGCAGGTAGTGGTGCTCGAGGGTGTTGGGGAAGGGAGTGTCGAAGCCGGTGACTCGGACCACCGGTGCCTCCATGTACTCGATCGCGCGCTCGGCGACGATCGCGCTGATCTCGCCGGCGTAGCCGCAGAAGCGCGGGGCTTCGGTCACGGTCACGACGCGGCCGGTCTTCTTGGCCGCCTCGACCACGGCGCTCTCGTCGAGGGGCAAGAGGGTACGCAGGTCGACGACGTGGACGGAGATGCCCTTCTCGGCGGCCATGTCGGCCGCCTTCTCGACGACCGTCACGTCGTCGCCCTCGCGGACGTTGCGTGTGGTCGACAGCTCGACGGTGTAGTGGCCCTCGGGGACCTCGCCCTTGACGGCGCGGTAGAGCGCCTTGGGCTCCATGAAGAGCACCGGGTCCGGGTCCGCGATCGCCGCGAGCAGGAGGCCCTTGGCGTCGTAGGGCGTCGAAGGGATCACGACCTTCATGCCGGGGGTGTGGCAGAAGTAGGCCTCGCCCGACTGGCTGTGGTACAGGCCACCGCGGATGCCGCCGCCGTAGGGCGTGCGGATCACCATCGGGGCGGTGTACTGGCCACCCGAGCGGTAGCGCAGCTTGGCAGCCTCGCTCACGATCTGGTCGAAGGCCGGGAAGATGAAGTCCTGGAACTGGATCTCGGCGACGGGCTTGAGCCCGTTCATCGCCATGCCGATCGCGGTCCCGATGATGCCATCCTCGGAGAGCGGCGTGTCGAAGCAGCGGTCCGCGCCGAACTCGGCCTGCAGGCCGTCGGTCGCGAGGAACACGCCGCCCTTCTTGCCGACGTCCTCGCCGAACACGAGCACGCTCGGGTCCTCGCGCAGCGCGGTCTTCAGGGCGTCATTGACGGCGCCGATCAGGGTCATGTTAGCCATGGTTCTGTTGGTCGTTCTGCAGGCTGTTAGAGCGGGAAGGCGCCGTCACCGGCGGCCGCCTCACCGAGGCGCCCGGCCAGCTCGAAGGCGGCCTGTCCTTGGGAGCGGATGTGGTCAGGGATCTCGGCGTAGACGTCGCTGAAGATCGTCTCGAGGGCCGGCGGCGCGGTCGCCTGGGCGGCCTTCGAGGCGGCGTCCACCTGGGCCAGGCAGTCGGCGTAGATCAGCTCGGGCTCGGCGACGTCGAGCGTGCCGCGCTGGATCAAGAAGCGCTCGAAGCGGTCGATCGGGTCCTTGTCGCGCCACTCGGCGAACTCGGAGTCGGGCACGTAGGCGGACGGGTCGTCGGAGGTCGAGTGGCCGCCCATGCGGAAGGTCACCGCCTCGATCAGGGTCGGGCCCTCGCCGGCCCGGGCGCGCTCGGCGGCCTCGGCCACGGCCGCCCGCACCGAGAGCAGGTCGTTGCCGTCCACCCGCACGCCGGGCACGCCATAGGCCTTGCCCTTGATCGCGTAGCTGGACGACGCCGTCTGCTCGTGGCTGGGCATCGAGATCGCGTAGCCGTTGTTCTGGCACAGGAAGATCACCGGCGCCTTCCAGACCCCGGCGAAGCTCATGCCGGAGTGGAAGCCGAGGGTCGAGGTGCTGCCGTCACCGAAGCTGGCGAGCGCGACCTTGTCCTCGCCCCGCAGCTTCATGGCGTAGGCCGCGCCGACCGCCTGGGGCACGTGGGTCCCGAGCGGCGAGCTGATCGACACGAAGTGGATCGGGTCGGTGAACGAGAAGTGCACCGGCATCTGGCGCCCGCGGGCCGTGTCCAGCGAGTTGCCGAACATGTTGTGCATCATGTCCGTCGGGTCGACCCCGTGGTACATGGCCATGCCGAAGTCGCGGTAGCTCGGGAAGAACCAGTCGTCCTTGCGCAGGGCTGAGGCGGCGCCGACCTGGGTCGCCTCGATGCCCTTGTTGGGGATCGAGAAGCCGATCCGGCCCGAGCGCTGGAGCTTCAGGCAGATGTCGTCGAAGGCCCGAACGAGCTGCATCGTGCGGTAGCAGTGCAGCAGCTCTTCGTCGGAGATGCCGGGGTCGAAGCCCTCGGCCTGGGCCGGTCCATCGAGGATGGAAGAGAGGTCGGTGATCGTCATGCTTGTCTCGATGTCTGTCGAGCGCGCACGAGGCGCTCGGCGAAGAACTCGGCGGCACGGTAGCTCGAGCGCACGAGCGGCCCGGAAGCCACGTAGGCGAAGCCCATGGCCTCGCCTTCCTCGCGCAGCTCGTCGAACTCCGCGGGGGGCACGTAGCGCTTGACCGGCGCGTGCTTGGGACTGGGCCGCAGGTACTGGCCCAGGGTCAGGAAGTCCACGTCGGCCGCGCGCAGGCGCTGCATGGCCTCGCGGATCTCGTGGGGTTCCTCGCCGATGCCGAGCATCAGCGAGGACTTGGTCAGGACGCTCGGGAGGAGGCGCTTGGCAGAGACGAGGGTGTCGACGCTGCGCTCGAAGCTGCACGAGGGGTCGCGCATCTTGCGCTGCAGGCGCGGGACCACCTCGACGTTGTGGGAGAGCACGTCGGGCGCGGCGGCCATCAGGACCTCGAGGTCGGTCCCCACGTAGTCGGGGATCAGCGTCTCGAGCACGGTGCCCGGGCTCTTGCGGCGGGTCGCGGTGATGCACGCCGCGTAGTGCCCGGCGCCACCGTCGTCGAGGTCGTCGCGGTCGACGCTGGTGATGACGAGGTAGGACAGGCCCAGCTCGGCCACCGCCGTCGCGACGTTCTCGGGCTCCTCTGGATCCGGCGCCGCGGCGCGGTCGACGGTCTTCACCGCGCAGAAGCGGCAGCGACGGGTGCACTCATCGCCGAGCACCATGATCGTCATGGTTGCGCCGTGTCCGGGCGTCGCTCCCTCGGCGTCGGCATGCCCGCCCTTCCAACACTCGCCGAGGTTGGGGCAGCGCGCTTCCTGGCAGACCGTGTTCAGACCCAGCTCGCGGGTCAGGGCCTTGAGCTTCGTGTAGCCCGGCCCGCCGGGCAGCGGGACCTTGAGCCAGGAAGGCTTGCGCTCGACCCCTCGCGGTGCGGGGGTCTCTGGTACTTGGGGGGGCATGGCGCGGAGTTTCGAGCGCGCCATTCTAGCAGGACTGGCGCCCGGATGCCCCTCCGACCCGGAGCGATGCCGCCGCCGAAACAGACTCCTAGCTCCCGTTCCAAGGCCCGAGCGCAGGTCGGGCCGCCGGCCCGCTTGGAATCGGGCTAGTTCAGGTAGGCCGCGAACTGACTCCGCAGCCCGGGGGTGCTCAGGCGCCCGAGCGCCGACATCTGGATCTGCCGGACCCGCTCGACGCTGAGCCCCAGGTTCCGCGCGACCTCGGCCAGGGTGTGCTCCCGATCGACGCCGATCCCGAAGCGCAGGCGGATCACGTAGCGCTCGCGGGTCTTGAGCTGGGCGAGGGCCTCCACCACGTCGCGCTCGAGGGCCAGGCGGTCGAGCTGCTCGAGCTCTTCCTCGTCCTCCCCTTCGTCCTCGAGGTAGTCGCCGAGGCGGTTCATGCCGCTGCCGCCGAGCTCCGCATCGAGCGAGAAGCTGACCCGCGAGGCCCGCACCGCGTTCGAGACCAGGTGCTCGTCGAGCTCGCCCTCGGTGGCGATCTCCCCGCTGGTCGCCTTGGGATCACCAAGGCGGATGCGCGCCTCCTGGACCTGCTTCATGGCCTTCTGCAGGTAGATCGGCACGCGCACCGTGTGCCCGAAGTTGTAGAGGTGGTTGCGGAAGGCCTGGTTCAGCCAGTGGACCGCGTAGGTGCGGAACAGCAGCCCGCGGCGCCAGTCGAAGCCATCCACGGCGCGGAACAGGGCGATGCAGCCCTCTTGGATCAGGTCCACGCGCGAGGCCCCGGTGTGGGCGTAGCGCTCGACGTTGATCAGCACGAGGAAGAGGTTGCGCTCGACGAGCTCGGCCCGCAGGGCGTGCAGCTCGACCCAGCGACGCGCGACGGGCCGCGGCAGGGTCGACGCTGCGATCACCGAGTCCACGGTCCTGGGCGACCAGCCGGTCCCCGGGTGCGCGATGCCCGCTTCGACCTGCTCGTGGCCGAGGCCGGCGGCCCCTGCAGCGCGCTCGAGGCGCGTGCGTGCGAACTCGATGCGCCGTGCGAGCAGCGACTCGGCCCCGCGATCGAGGGGCACGATGGAGTCGACGTCCTGGCGGAACTGATTAAGGAAGGAGCCGCTGGCTCGGCGGCCGACGGAGACCTCCTTGTGCCAGGACATGGGGTCGGCGATCTCCAGATCGCGCCCCTTGGCTTCGACGAGCGCCGCTTCGACCAGGTCTGCGAACGACTCCGGCGCGGCGGATGCTGCGTCCAGGCACTCGTCGAGACGAGCGTGGGTCAGGACAGTCTTGGCCATTGCGGGAGGGTGGGTGGGTGCGGCCATGGAATAGGGCGGATGCCATTAAGCGAGATCCGCGGCGCATCCGAACGCAGACCTTTGGAGCCCTAAGTCTCGTAGCTGGCCAGTCACGCTAAGCGCCTGCAGGGCCCGCACTTGGAGTCCCAGCCCGGAACCAAAGAACGGGGGCCGAGGAGACCTTTCTGGTCCCCTCGGCCCCCGCTCATCGGGTTGCCGCTAGAGCTAGGACCCCGTGATCGCCGCCTGCTCGGTGAAGGTGCTCTGCTCTTCGAACGGGATGTAGGCGGCCAGGTGCTCGAGGTCAGCGGCCTCCTTGATCAGCGCGCGAGCCACGACCATGCGCTGGATCTGGTTCGTGCCCTCGTAGATCTGCAGGATCTTGGCGTCGCGGAAGAACTTGGCGACGGGGTAGTCCTCCATGAAGCCGTAGCCCCCGAAGATCTGGACCGCGTCGGTCGCGACCTCCATGGCGACGTCCGTGGCGAAGCACTTGGCCATGGCGGCCTTCTTGCTGGCCTCGGAGGCGCGACCCGCGTCGACGGTGGCGGCCACCGAGTGCACCAGCGCCCTGGCTGCCTCGGTCTTGATCGCCATGTCGGCGAGCATCTTCTGCACCATCTGGAACGAGTTGATCGGCTTGCCGAACTGGCGGCGTCGGCCGGAGTAGGCCATCGCGTAGTCGAGCGCGCCCTGGGCCGCGCCGACAGCTTGGGCGGCCACACCGGGACGCGCGTAGTCGAGGGTCTGCATGGCGTTCTTGAAGCCCATGCCTTCCTTGCCGCCGATCAGGTTGGCCTTCGGCACCATCACGTTGTCGAAGACGGTCTCGACCACGGGCACCGTGCGGATGCCCATCTTGTCCTCGACCTTGCCGATGGAGAAGCCCTCCATGCCCTTCTCGACCACGATCGAGGAGAGGCGGCGAGAGCGGCTCTCGGGGTCGGTGACGGCGAACACGGTGTAGATGTCGGCCACGCCGCCGTTGGTCGTCCACTTCTTCTCACCGCAGACGCGGTAGTGGTCGCCCTCGTCGAAGGCGCGCACGGCGAGGCCACCGGCGTCGGAGCCAGCGAACTTCTCGCTCAGGCAAAAGGCCACGAACTTCTCGCCGTTGGCGACCTGGGGCAGCCAGAGCTTCTTCTGGTCCTCGGTGCCACCGAGCAGGATCGGGAAGGAGCCCAGCGCGTTGACCGCGAAGGCCACGCCGAAGCCGGAGTCTGCCTTGGCCAACTCCTCGACCACCATGGCGAGGGCCAGGACACCGGCGCCGTTGCCGCCGTACTCCTCGGGGATCCAGGTGCCGAACAGGCCGGCCTCGGCGCAAGCGCGCGCCGCGTCGTAGTTGTACTCCTGGGCCTTGTCGTGCTTCGCCGCACCAGGGCGCACGTGCGACTCGGCGATCTCCTTCGCGATGGCCTGCAGTTCCTTGGCCTTGTCGCTGTAGATGACGTTCTCGTTCATGGGGGGTCTCCTTGCCGGTCGAGCCGGGGGTGCGCGCGGCTCTAGGGGGATGCCACGTCAAGAGCCGAGGCCTGGGCCTCCCCAGGTCCGCCCGGCTCCTTGTTCGGGCGAAGAGTATAGCAGCCAGATCCCTTCGGAGCTCACCGAGCCTGGGCCCGTAGGATCAGCCTGGGTGACGCAGGCCCGAAGGTTGCGCCAGCATAGTCTCCCCAGGCCCCGGCTGGCTCCAGGCCGGCTGCGACCAGGAGCTCTTCGAGCTGCTCCCGCTCGTAGAGGGCCACATCCTCGTGCCAAGCGCTGCGCCCCCTGGGGCCGAGCACGACGACGTCCTTGCGGACCCTGCGGCCCCCTTCGGTCAGGGTGCGACGCTCTAGGATCACGTCCTCGCCGCGCTCGGTGCGCGACTCGGGCACCAGCTCGGCCCGCACCCGCCTGGCGTTCATCACGTCCAGGACGAGCTCACCACCGGACTGCAGCACGCGCCGGACCTCGCCCAGGACACCCGCATCCGCGGCCCTGGTCGGGAGGTAGCCGAAGGACGAGAACAGGCTCAGGACCGTCCGGAAGCTCCCAGGTAGCGCGGGGATGCGGCCGAAGTCGGCGCGCACGACCCGGCCCCTCTGCGGGCAGGCGGCCAGCTGGTCCGGCGACAGGTCCAGACCCCACGCGACGAGTCCGATCTGCCCGAGCGCAACGAGGTGGCGCCCCGCACCACAACCAAGGTCCAGGACCGGGCCCTCGAGGCCCTGCGCGACCAGGAATTCGAGCGTCCGCCGGGCCTCCCCGGCGTCCCGGTGGGGGTAGACCCGGCCGTAGTCGGCCCCAAATGCGACCTCGTACCATGGGCGCCCGATGGCCTCGAAACGAGGGAATTTTGGCGGCTCAGGGGTACCCATCGCGAATTTAGTGGTCGAGGGGGTGGTCCCAGCGACCGTCGACAGGACTCGGTCGACCAGACGATGGTGCCATTTGAATTGGCTATGCCTCAAGACAAACCCCCTCCCGCCCGAAAGCGACTTGATACATAATGAAGACCCGAGAGCTCGGCCCAGCTCATTCGACCCCTCCAGCCCGTAAGCTTCGCTCGCTGGGTTGACCATCCAGCCCTTCCGGAGACCCCTCCCCTCATGCAGAACCTGGTTCGAACCACCGCCATCCTCTCCTCAGGACTGGCCTTGTCCTTCCTCGCTAGCTGCTCCAGCAGCAGCGGCTCCAACACGACAGCTGCGGACCAGCAGCAGGCGCTCATCGAGCTTGGCCACAAGCTCATGTTCGACGAGGACCTCTCGCGTCCCGCAGGCGTCAGCTGCGGCATGTGCCATGACCCCCAGCGCGGCTGGGGCGACGACCGCCCCCAAGGTAAAGGCGTCCAGGATCACACCCTGAACACCGCCACCGGGGCGATCCCCCATGACACGACCTTGGCCGTCTCGGGCAACCGATTCAAGACCATCCTGACCGACCGCAACACGCCCACGATCTACAACTCGCACCTGTTCCCGAACAACTTCTGGGACGGCCGTGCGGGTGACCTGATGCACCAGGCGAACTTCCCCGTCGACGGCTTCAACGAGATGAACGCCGGCTGGGACGACCACGTGATCCCGGTGCTCGAGGCCGATGCGGACTACCCCGACATGTTCGCCGCCGCCTTCGGTGATTCGACCATCACCCAGGAGAGGACGGTCACCGCCATCGGCGCCTACGAGGAGACCATCAGCGTCTTCGACACGCCCTACGACCAGTACGTCGCCGGCGACACCTCCGCCCTGACCGCCGCCCAGGTCAATGGCATGGACCTGTTCTTCGGCGCGGCCGGCTGCGCGACCTGCCACCCGGCCCCGATGCTGACCGACCTCTCGTTCCACAACCTTGGCGTGCCTGATGTCGGCCAGGTCGTCATGGCCGGTGGCACCGACATCGGCCGCGGCGCTGGCGATGACTTCACGCCCTTGCCGATCAACCCCGCCACCTCCTCGCCGGACCCGGACCAGGACTACAAGTTCAAGACGCCCCAGCTGCGCATGGTCAAGGTCACCGGCCCCTACTTCCACAACGGAGCCTTCGCCGACCTGCGCGACGCGATCGAGTTCATCGCCGAGGGCGGCGGGACCGACCTCTCCACCAACGGCACCAAAGCGCCCGAGATCGTCGACCTCGGCCTCACCTCCGGGCAGCTCGACGACCTCGTCGACTTCGTCCAGAACGGCCTGATGGGCACCGAGATCAAATAGAGAGGAACGAGCCATGAACACCAAGAAGACCATCCTGACCCTCACCGCCCTTTCCGCCGCCGCCGCCGCAACCCTGGCCCAGGGCCCCGTCCTGCCGCCCGTCCCCTCGGACGCCGGTGGCCAGAACATGCCCAACCTCGGCATGCACCGCTTGAAGGTCGACACCGCTGGTGTCGGCTTCCTGCAGTCCGGCGCCATCCCCCTGCCGAACAACCACATCGTGGCACCCCCGCAGGCCCTAGGCACGACCTCGGTTCCCGGGCAATACCTGCCCGACGTCGGCTTCCCGGCCGGCCTCTACACCTTCGCCGACGACACCGAGTACCCCCAGGAGCTCTGGTTCTCGAACAGTGACCCGTCTGGCTCGATCGACGGCACCGCCGTCGACGGGAGCGGCGATCCGATCCACTTCAACCTGAGCTGGCCCCCGGAGAAGCCCGAGTCGGTCTGGATCGACGAGGCCCTCGGCCTCGACGCATCGTCCCCCACCGACGACCTGCAGTCGGTCATCGACCACATCATCGCGACCGGCTCCAAGGCGCGCGTGGAGGAAGGCCTCGACATCCTGCTCGGCACGAACTTCTCCGGCGCCCTGACCAACAAGGTCTACAAGGGCTACGAGCTGCTGAACTACCGCGGTCGCAAGAACAACAAGACCTTCGACCCGGTCACCAGGAACATCACGATCGAGCAGCTGTGGTGGGACAACGAGATCCGCACCAACAGCAACATGGCGATGGTGCCTGCCTACGGCGACTACACCATCACCTGGAAGCTGCGCGGGCTCGGTGACGTCGGAGAGGACCGCCTGCGGTCCTTCCCGATCGACGAGTTCTCCTGCCTGCCGATGAAGCAGACGGCCAACGCCTACTTCTGGAACCGCAACGCGTGGATCTGGAAGTGGTTCGGGATCGTCGACGCTGCCGATGGCAGCGGGCGCAAGTTCGCGCTCGAGGACCTGTGGGCCGCCCACTCCGGCACGGATGCCGCGCCGACCTACGCCGACCTCTCGCCGCCGAACCCCCAGACCTGGGTCCACGCCGACCGCAAGTTCAACTTCGGCAGCTACCACGGCAAGAACCAGCTGGACGACATCAACGACCGCTGGGAGACCGCGGACCTCGACCAGTCTGGGACCATCGGCGGCTTCGACGTCAGCGGCACCGACACCGGCATGCCCTACGACGCCTCCACCAACCAGACCGCCCAGTTCAACAAGTACGGCAACAACGAAGTCGCGGTGCCGATGCTCGACTGGAGCCAAGGCCCCTACAACATCCCGTACTTCGGCTACGACTCGACCTTCACCACCATCCGCAAGGGCATGGCCACGGACGTCACCGTGCGCTACGGCCAGGGCCTGAACCAGGCCGGCCTCTACAACTGGGGCTGGCGCGTTCACCCGCCGCGGATCAACTGGATCGAGACCTATGCCGACGGCCAGTTCCTGCCCTCCGGCGCCCCCAAGGAGTGGCGCTTCGGGCACAAGTGGGACCAGGTCGCGGGACTCGGCGTGAACGCCCTCGGCGATCACTCCCCCGACAAGGCGATCTACAACGCCCTCTTGGCCTTCGACGCGTCCAATGGTGACGCCACCGCCGTGGCCGACTTCGAGGCTGCTGTCCAGGGCGCCGACGGGCGCACGATGATCGACCACATGCGCGATCGCCGTGGCCTCCCGCCGGTCGACGACATCCCCGGGTTCCCGAACCCGGCGGCCGACGCCAACCTCTTGTTCTCGAACCTTGACATCACGGGCGACCGGTCCACGATCCAGTCGGGCACCAAGCGCAAGTGGGACGAAGGCGACCCGATCGTCTTCACGATCCACAACGATGACAACGTCACCCGCTTCTTCCGGATCGTCGACTTCGGCACCACCAACTACCAGTACGACGGCCTCGACATGGGGATCTTCGACTGGAAGGTGATGTTCGGCATCCCCCAGATCATGGCTTCGGCTTGGTCAGGCCTCTACGGAGTCCAGGGCTTCGACGCCTCCTTCTGGGCCGGCAGCGACCTGGACGGGGTCGGCAACCCTTTCTATGTCGACGGTTCTGCTCCCTTCGGGACCGAACACGCGTCCTCCTTCCCGACCCTGGCCCTGGACGGCGCTGACTACGACCTGCAGCACCACTACGATGACCTGACCGGCTTCAGCGGTCCGGGCTACCACTCGGTGGTCGGCGGGGGCATCGAGCCCTGGGGCAACAACCAGCTGAATGCGAAGCCGACGGGAGTCAAGGACATGTGGGCCTACGCCTATGGCAAGCCGATCCCGCCGAAGTCGACCGTGACCTTCACGGTCGAGGCCGCACGCTCGTCCGCGATCAACAACGGCGCGATGTACATCTTCGACCCGCAGTTCCACTTCACCTCGATCTGGACCATGCACCCCACCAGCGAGATGGACAGCGAAGGCCTGAACGACTGATCCAAGTTCGATGACCTCATAGGGGGGGCGCTCGATGCAAGTCGAGCGCCCCCTCGCTTCGTAGACAGGAATCCAGGACAATGCGCGCAACCGGAACCGCGCCGCACCGTCCTTTTCATATGCCAGCTCCCCACCTCTTCGATCGCCAGGCCAAGGAGGCCCGCGAGGCCTCGTTCCTCGCGCCCTACGCGATGCGCAGCGCCGACTCCCTCGGCCGCCGCCATCCCCAGGCCAGCGACCCCCTGCGCACCTGCTGGGAGCGCGACCGCGACCGCATCACCCACTCGATGGCCTTCCGCCGCCTGCGCCACAAGGCCCAGGTGTTCGTCAGCTGGGAGGGCGACCACAACCGCACGCGCCTGTCCCACAGCCTCGAGGTCTGCCAGGTCGCGCGCAGCGTCGGCAACGCCCTGTACCTGAACGAGGCCCTGTGTGAGGCCCTCGCTCTGGCCCACGACATCGGGCACCCGCCCTTCGGTCACCGCGGCGAGTGGGCCCTCGACGAGCTGATGAAGGACCACGGCGGCTTCCGTCACAACGCCCAGGTGCTGCGCGTGGTCGACCTGCTCGAGCGCCGCACGCCCGACAACCCAGGGCTCAATCTGACCCGTGAGGTGCGCGAGTCCCTGCTCAAGCACGAGAAGCGCGAGGACTGGCCCGACGAATTCGGCGAGCCCCCCGCGAACCCGATCCTCGAAGCCCAGGTCGTCGACCTGGCGGACTCGGTCGCCTACAACGCCCACGACGTGGACGATGGCCTGCGCACAGGCATCTTCACCGAGGAGCTGCTGCACGAGGAGAGCGCCCTGTGGCGCCGCGCGAAGCAGCTCGTCGAGGAGCGCTGCCCGGGCTTCCTGGAGTCGCGCAGTGACATCGCCCTCGCCAACCGGCGCGTGGTCAACGACCTCCTGCGGATCCTGATCAAGGACCTGATCCTCGAGACCGCCCGTCGTCTGGAAGAGGTCGCGCCCGAGTCCCCCGCCGCGGTGCGCGCCGGTGAGCGCCGCTTGGCAGGCCATGGCAAGGAGCTGCGCGGCGAGGTCGCCGAGCTCCACCGCTTCCTGTTCCAGAACTTCTACCGGCACGAGCACATGATCAACACCGCCGAGCGCGCGGCCGAGACCCTGGGCATCCTGTACCACGCCCTGCTCGCCAAGCCCGACGAGCTGCCCGAGTGGTACCAAGGCTGGATCGACGAGGTCGGCGCTGAGCGCGCCGTCTGTGACTACATCGCCGGCATGACCGACTCCTTCGCCGACTCCGAAGCCAAGCGGCTCGGCTGACGCTCTGTTGCGCGGGGTAGGGGGCGCTCTGTTGCCGCTGGGCAAGCGCCTGCGGCGGGCTTGGGGGGCGCTCTGTTGCCGCTGGGCAAGCGCCTGCGGCGGGCTTGTGGGGGCGCTCTGTTGCCGCGGGGCGAGCGCCTGCGGCGGGCTTGGGGGGGCGCTCTCTTGCCGCGGGGCATGCGCCTGCGGCGGGCTTGCACTCGGTCGGCGCTCGAGGTTCTTGCTGGCGTGGGGAGTCGGGCCGGTGTGAGGAGGTCGGCGGCGCGACCACTTGGAAGCGGCTTGGGAGAGGGGTGCGTTGGCGGAAGGTGCTGGGCTTGAGCGTGTGCGGGGCTGTGGAGGTCTGTTGG
>JARGPD010000130.1 GCA_029212845.1 Planctomycetota bacterium | reverse complement strand
CGTTCGGCCGACGCGTGGGGTCGCCGATCGGGACCCGCCGTTTTGATGCGGTACCGTTGGCGCGTTCCCAAGACTCCCCCGCTTGGGACTGGTGGCTTGGGTTCGCCCCTAGGGCACGCGGCGCTCGAAGATCGCTAGCGACGCCACCAGGCAGAGACCGATGACCCCCAGGAACAGCCACCAGGTGCCGTGGGGTCCCGCTGTGCTGTAGACCTCGCGGAAGGTCTGGATGTCCGCCAGCCGGAACAGCGAGTAGTGGGTGACCGTCTTCACCATGTAGATGCTGAACTGGAAGATCGACAGCAACAGCACCACGAAGGTGATCCGCAGGGGCGTGCGACCCATCGTCGACATCAGGAAGGTCACCGCGTAGATCGAGAGCAGGAAGAGCCCCTGGTGCGCGGCGCACCACATCAGCGGCCAGAACTGGACGCTCTCGTCGACCCGCGCGAGCAGCATCGGCACGGTCAGGGTCGTCAGGAAGATCGGCAGCACGACCTGCACGGCGCCCGTCGCCCAGCGCTCGAGCAGCAGCCGCCGCCGCGAGATCGGTCGCGCCAGCAGGATCTCCAGGGTCCCGCGGTTGGCCTCGCCGGCTATGGCGCCGGCCGCGAACAGGGTCGCCGCAGCGCAGCCGAGCACGTTGCAGCCCTTGAAGAAGTGCTGGCCGAGCACGTACGCGATCGCGCCGAGATCCTCGATCTCGTTGATCATGTCGTTCAGCATCGGGATCGGCTTCGTCAGGACCCGCAGGGCCCCGACGTTGTCGCGGAACGACGGCCAGTACAGGATCGCGGCCACCAGCATCAGCTCGAGCGCCACGAAGTAGCCCAGCGTCGCGAACAGCGCCGCGCGGGTCTGCCGGTTGAGGGTCATAGGCCCGAGACTCCGTAGACGGTGCGGTACAGGTCCACCAGCGAGAGGCGCCCGGCCTCGACCACCAGGGGCGGCGGTCCACCCAGGTTCGCGAGCCCGGCCAGGAAGCCGCGGCAGTCCTCCTCCTCGAGCTCGAGCCGCAGCAGGCTGCCCTCGCGCTCGAGCCGGGCGATGCCCTGGTGCCCCGCCAGCTTCTCGGCCATTTGGGCGGCATCGGGCTCGCGCTCGTACTCCAGCCGCAGGTTGCGCCGCGCGCGTCGCGTCAGCTCGAGCGGGTCCTCGTCGGCCAGGATGCGGCCGCTGTGGAAGAACACCAGCCGCTCGCAGACCTCCTCGACCTCGGAGAGGTGGTGCGACGAGAGCAGCACCGTGCCGCCGCGCTCGCAGTCCTCCTCGATCACCTTCAGGACCTCGCGGCGCTTGGCCGGGTCGAGCCCTTCCGTGGGCTCATCGAGGATCCGCAGGGCCACCTCGGGCCCCATCGCGGCGGCGAACAGGAGCTGCCGCTTCATGCCGTGGCTGAACTGATGAACCCGCTTCTCGAGCGGCAGGCCGAGGCGCAGGGCCAAGGCCCTCGCCCGGGCGCCCGCCGACCTGGAGCGGCCGCGCAGCAGCCAGGCCAGCTGCTCGTCGGCACGCATCTCGCCGTACAGGGCGATCTCGCCGGGCGAGAAGGTCACCACCCGCCGGATCGCGGTGCCGTCGCCGCGAAGGCGCACACCGGCGACCTCGGCGGTGCCCGCGTCCGGGCGCACCAGGCCGATCAGGATGCGCAGGAAGGTGCTCTTCCCGCTGCCGTTCGGCCCGAGGATCCCGGTCACGGAGCCCGGCTCGATGACCAGGTCGATGCCATCGACGGCGGTGACCGTCCCGAAGCGCCGCGTGAGGCCACGGGCTTCGACGGCCGGGGTGGAGGTGGTGTTCACGATGCGGGGAGTCTAGCGCCCATTCTCGGGCGACGGGCGCGGCGAGAGGCCCATGCCGACGGCGGGCCAGCAACTTTCCCTCTTCTGGCGGGGGCTTCGCGGGAAATCCGTTCTCTATCAGGACACCTAGCTCGACCCGAACGCTAGCTCCAACGGCCCGCAAACCACGACCCCGAACGCCCATGCCCCAGCACTGTGAGAGCTGCCGCATGCCGCTTGCCGCCGGAACCTACTGCCCTCGTTGTACCGACGACCGCGGCCTCCTGATTCCCTTCGAAGCCCTGCATGTGGAGCTGACCCACCGGGTCATGGTCCGCAACGAGGGCATGAGTCGGGCCGAGGCCCAGGAGATCGCCCGCCAGCTGATGGCGGCCGCGCCGGCCTGGACCAACCACCCTGCGACCGCCGACCCCCGGGAGCCTCGGGACCCCCGCTAGGGCTTGCGAGCACTGATTCCCTTGCCATCAGCCGAGGAGCCGTGACAATGGCAGGTCCATGAACGACGGCACCAAGAGCCGCTCCGAGGAGCGCACCAGAAAGAGGGGCGAGGTCCCCGACCAGCTCGAGCTGGCCGGCGGGATGGTCCCCGGCAGTGCCGCGATCGTCGCCGCAGCGACCGGCGACAGCGAGGCCCACGCCTATGGCGTCGCGAGCTTCTACTCCCTGCTCGCGCGGCCCGAGAAGAAGCTGCGCGTCTGCACCGGCTTGTCCTGCCGTCTTCGAGGCGCCGACGAGGTGCTCTCCGCCGCCCGCGAGGCCGGCCTCGACGCCGAGGGCTACTCCTGCCTGGCCGCCTGCGACGCCGCCCCCGCAGTGCTGAAGGGCCGCGAGACCCTGCCCGAGGTCACCCCCGAGGACATGGCCCGCACCGGGGGCGACTGGCAGCAGCTGGTCTCGTCCTCGCCGCGCATGCAGACCGTGGAGGGCGCTCCCAACTGGTTCGGCGACGTCGGCAGCTACGACGGCCCGCTGGTCTTCGATCTCCCCGCCGGCGAGTCCGAGGACACCAGCGCCCTGGCTGCGGCGGCCGAGCTGGGCACCCCGGGCGTGCTCGACGCGATCGAGGCCTCGGGCCTCCAGGGCCGCGGCGGCGCGGGCTTCCCGGCGCACATCAAGTGGCGCGCCGTCGCCGGCATGCCCGCCGCCCCCCACTTCGTCGTGCTGAACGCCGACGAGAGCGAGCCCGGCACCTTCAAGGACCGCGAGGTGATGATGCGCCGCCCGGACCTGGTCGTGATCGGCCTGGCCATCGCAGCGCGCGCCGTGGGTGCGACCGAGATCTATCTGTACCTGCGCGGCGAGTTCACGATCCCGCGCCGGCGCATCGAGGCGACCCTCGCGCGGCTGTCCGCGGCCGGCCACCTGGACGGCCTCGACTTCCACATCCACGAAGGCCAGGGCGCCTACATCTGTGGCGAGGAGACCGCCCTGCTCGAGGCCCTCGAGGGCAAGCGCGGCATGCCCCGGCTCAAGCCGCCCTTCCCGGTCGAGCACGGCCTGTGGGGCAAGCCGACCCTGATCCACAACGTCGAGACCATCGCCGCGGTGCCCTTCATCGTCCTGAACGGTGGCGCGGCCTTCCGCGACCTCGGCCGCGGCGAGCCCGGCACCAAGCTCTACAGCATCAGCGGGCACGTCGGCCGCCCGGGCGTCTACGAGACGCCGCTGGGCGTGAGCCTCGACGAGCTCGTCGAGCTCGCCGGCGGCTACACCGGCACGCTCAAGGCCTTCAGCCCCGGCGGCGCCAGCTCCGGCTTCCTGCCCGCCTCCGAGCGCACGCGCCCGATGGACTACAAGCACCTCGCCGACGTCGGCTCGATGCTCGGCTCCAGCGGCGTGGTCGTGCTCGACGACACGGTCGACCTGCGCTGGAGCGCCCTCGAGCAGCTGCGCTTCTTCGAGGACGAGTCCTGCGGCCAGTGCGCACCCTGCCGCATCGGCACGCGCTACCTGCGTGACGCCGTCGACCGCGACATCGCGGGCACGCGCCTCTCCAACGGCGAGGCGCCCCTGACCCACGTCGACGACGCGGCGTGGCAGATGGTCGAGGGCTCGATCTGCGGCCTCGGCCAGATCGCGGCCCTGCCCCTGACCAGCGCGCGCCAGCACTTCCCCGCCGACTTCCCGAGCGACACCCCGCCCAAAGACTCAGCCAGCCCGAGCGAGCCGGAGGCCACCAAGTGATCCAGCGTACCGACCAACTGCCGACCATCGAGCTCGACGGCCGCCAGATCACCTTCCACCCGGGCGAGTCCCTGCTCGAGGTCGCCAGCCGCAGCGGCGTGCAGATCCCGACCCTGTGCCACGACCCGCGCCTCGATCCGGCCGGCGCCTGCCGCTCGTGCCTGGTCGAGGTCGAGGGCCAGCGGCGCCTGCTGCCGTCCTGCGCGACCCCGGCCGTCGACGGCCAGAAGGTGACCGCATCGCCCGAGCACTCGCCGCGCATCGAGCGCCACCGCAAGAGCCTCTTCAGCCTCTACCTCACCGAGCACCCCGGCGAGGACCACCCGGACGGCGTCGAGCGCGGCGCGCCCAACAAGCTGGTGCGCGCGGCCAAGGCCTTCGGCGCCGAGGACTGGGGCAAGCTCGAGAACCTGCGCGACGACCTGCTCGGCGACCGCAGCCACGACGAGAACCCCTACATCCAGTTCGACTCCGACCTGTGCATCCTGTGCGCGAAGTGCACGCGCTACTGCGACGAGGTCGAGTCCGTGTCCGCGATCACCCTCGCCGGCCGCGGCTCCGAGACGACCATCGCCACGCCCGACGGCCGATCCTTGCTGGACACCACCTGCGAGATGTGCGGCGGCTGCGTCGCCGTCTGCCCCACGGGCGCCATGGGCGAGAAGAAGCCCAAGACCCACAAGATGCCGGTCGAGGCCGAGCTCGAGAAGGTCCGCACGACCTGCAACTACTGCGGCGTCGGCTGCCAGTTCGACCTCAACGTGGACCCCGCCGCCCGCGAGGGCGGCGGCGAGATCGTCAAGGTCACCAGCCCCACCCCCGCGCCGCCCCCCCCGACGCCCCAGCCCCGCGGGCGGACCGGGGGGAGCACCGCCCGGACCCGGTGCGGGAAGGGCCGCTTCGGCTACGACTTCCTGCACCACGAGGACCGGCTCAAGACACCGCTCGTGCGCGGCGCCGACGGCGAGCTGCACCCCGCGACCTGGGACGAGGCCCTGGCCGCCGCGGCCGCCGGCCTGCGCGGTGTGCAGGAGCGCCATGGCAAGGACGCCCTGGCCTTCGTCTCCTCGAGCCGCTGCACGGTCGAGGAGAACTTCCTGGTGCAGAAGCTCAGCCGCGCGGTGTTCGGAACGAACAACGTGCACCAGTGTGCTGCGACATGACACGCTCCTACTGTGGCCGGTCTGGTCAACACCTTTGGAGCTGGGGCGATGACGAACTCGATCCGCGAGATCCGCGACGCCGACTTCCTCTTCGTGATCGGGAGCAACACCACCGAGGCGCACCCCGTCATCGCGATGGAGATGAAGCGTGCGGTTCGTGACGGCGCGACCCTCGTCGTCGCCGACCCGCGGCGCATCTGGCTGACGGAGATCGCCGAGAAGCACCTGCAGCTCAACCCGGGCACCGACGTCTGGCTGCTGAACGCCATGGCCCACGTGATCGTCACGGAAGGCCTCGTCGACAAGGCCTTCATCGAGACCCACACCGAGGGCTACGAGGCCGTGGCCGAGACCGTGAAGCGCTACTCGCCCGAGGAGGCCGAGCGCGTCACCGGGATCCCCGCCGAGGACATCCGCTGGGCCGCGCGCAAGTACGCGACGACCAAGAAGGCCGGCATCTACTACACGCTCGGCATCACCGAGCACAGCCACGGCACCGACAACGTCTACGCCCTCGCCAACCTGGTCCTGATGACGGGCCACCTCGGCGGCGAGTCCATGGGGCTCAACCCCCTGCGCGGTCAGAACAACGTCCAGGGCGCCAACGACGCCGGCGCGACGCCGATCTACTACCCCGGCTACCAGCGCGTCGACGACGAGAAGGTGCGCGCCAAGTACGAGGCCCTGTGGGGCGTCGAGCTGTCCCCCGAGCCGGGCTGGAACCTGAACGAGATGATGAAGAAGGCCGGCGACGAGATCCGCGGCTTCTTCGTCATGGGCGAGGACATCATCCTGTCCGAGCCCAACGTGCTCGCCCTCGAGGAGCGCATGAACCGGGTCGAGTTCCTGGTGCTGCAGGAGATCTTCCCGAACGAGACGATGCGCTTCGCGGACGTCGTCCTGCCCGCGTCGGGCTTCGCCGAGAAGGAGGGCGTGTTCGTCAACTCCGAGCGCCGCATGCAGCGCGTGCGCAAGGCCATCGACCCGCCCAAGGGCGCCCGCGCCGACTGGCAGATCCTCCTCGACCTAGCCGCCGCCTCCGGCGCCAGCTGGCACCACAGGACGCCCGCCGACATCTTCGACGAATTCGCCCAGCACGCCCCGAACTTCGCCGGCATCAGCCACGCGCGCCTCGACGCCCAAGGCGAGGACGAGGACGGCTACACCGGCCTGCAGTGGCCGTGTCCCGACCCCGACCACCCGGGCACGCGCTACCTCCACGAGGGTCGCGTGCTGCGCGGCAAGGGTCTCTTGACCGCGGTCGAGTACCGCCCCTCGGACGAGCTCCCCGACGAGGAGTACGGACTCCTGCTCTCGACCGGGCGCACGCTCTACCACTACAACGCCGCGACCCAGACGCGGCGCGATCCGGGGCTCGACACCAAGCAGCCCGGCGCCTTCGTGCAGCTGCACCCGCGCGATGCGAAGAAGCGCAGCATCCGCGACGGCGACCCGGTCACGATCACCACCCGGCGCGGCTCGATCGATGCGATCGCCCACGTCTCGCGGCAGGTCAAGCCCGGCTGCATCTGGATGGCCCTGCACTTCGCCGAGGCGCGCGCCAACGTGCTCACCAACGACAAGGGCGACGCGGTCACCGGCACGGCCGAGTACAAGGTCTGCGCCGCAGAGGTCACCAAGGCGAGCGACTACACCGGCGAGCTGCACGAGTTCCGGGGTAGCCACTACCAGGCCGGACACGCCGAGGACGCGCCCAGCTGATGCTGGTGCGCAGCGCCATGTCCGCCCCCGCGGAGTCCGTCGACGCCGACGACTCCTGCGCGGCGGTCTGGCAGCGATTCCAAGAGCGCAGGCTGCGCCGCGCGCCCATCGTCGACGGCCGGCGCGTCATCGGGATGGTCACCGACCGCGACCTCTTCCCGGTCGTGGCGCGCACGGTCGACGAGCTCGACGAAGGCGCAGCCCACAGCTCGCACCACAAGCCGGTGCGCTCGTTGATCACGCGCGACCTGCTCGGCATCGCGCCCAACGACCACATCGAGCAGGCGGCCCAGCTGCTGCTGCGCGCCAAGGTCGGCGGCCTGCCCGTGATCGACTCCAGCGGAGCCAGCCCCAAGCTCGTCGGGATCCTGACCGAGTCCGACATCTTCCGCCTGTTCGTGCGCCGCACGCTGACGCAGCGCGGGCACCGACTGGTGCTGCGCTCACCAGCCAGACCTGCGGCCGAGCTCGACCCCGCCGCGATCTGCGTCGCGGCTGGTGCGCGCCTGTTCGACCTGAGCCTCTTCCCGCTCGAGGCCGGACGCACCTCCGCAGTCCTGCAGCTCGACACCGACGACCTCGACGGCCTGCTCGAGCGCTTCCGCCAGGCGGGCTACGAGCCCGTGCTCGTCGAACAGAACTGACCCACTCCCGTCCGCCTCTACCCCCTCCCACAAGCACCATGTCCCTCGACCACAAGATCATCTGGAACGAAGTCCACTGCACCGACCTCGACGCGACGATCGCCTTCTACGAGCAGCTCTTCGGCTGGACCACCAAGCCCGAGGAGCGCGAGACCTACGTGCACTTCTACATGGGCGAGGCCGCCGTCGCTGGCCTGATGGTCGACGACGGTGAGCCGCAGCGCCCGATGTGGCAGGTCTACGTCGGCACCAGCGACATCGAGGCCTATGTCGAGCGCGCCAAGGCCGCCGGCCAGCGCGAGGTCACGCCCCTGATGGACATCCCGCACACCGGCAAGCTGCAGATCCTCGGCGACTCCGAGGGCGGCCTGCTCGCGCCGTTCCAGCCCTCCGACCCGGAGCGCAAGAGCTGGGGCAACACCGGCACCATCGGCCACTTCTGCTGGGTCGAGCTCCTGTGCAAGGACCAGGCCGCCGCGGTCGAGCACTACACCCAGGTCGTCGGCTGGGAGACGGTCGACATGGACCTCGGCGGGATGACCTACTCCCTGTTCGTGCCCCCCGGCGGTGGCCAGATGGACGCCATCGGCGGCGCCATGCAGATGCCGCCCGGCGAGTCCCAGCCCGCAGCCTGGCTGCCCTACGTCGCGGTCGAGGACGTCGACGCCACGACGAAGAAGGCGGTCGAGCTCGGCGCTACCGTCTGCGTCGAGCCGACGCCGATCGCCGAGCACGGTCGCTTCTCGGTGCTGACCGATCCGGACGGAGCCATGTTCGCGACCTACAAGTCGATGGGCGACTGCTAGCCCGGGCGCGGCTCAGCGCCCGCGCCGCCTGAGGACCGCCTCGCGCAGCAGGAACTCGATGTGCGCGTTGAGGCTGCGCAGGTCCTGGCTGGCCCAGGTGCGCAGCTCGGCGTGCAGCTCTGGTGAGAGCCGCAAGAGCAGCGACTTGCGCTCGGCCCCCCGCTCGAGGGGTGCGAGCGCTGCATCGCGTTCCTGCTCGGTGGCGGGCTTGGCGGCCCGCCTGCGCTTCGGCGATCCAGCCATGGCTACATCAGTTGTAGACGCCGCCGGCGTTGATCACGGGCGTCGGTTCGGCGTGGCTGCAGAGCACCACGAGCAGGTTGGTGACCATGGTCGCCTTGCGCTCGTCGTCTAGCTCGACGGTGCCGCCGCGCTCGAGCTCGGCGAGGGCGTGCTCGACCATGCCGACCGCGCCATCGACGATCAGGCGCCGGGCCGCGATGATCGCCGCCGCCTGCTGGCGCTGCAGCATGGCCGAGGCGATCTCGAGGGCGTAGGCCAGGTGGCTGATGCGCGCCTCGAGCACCTCGATGCCCGCGCGGTCGAGCCGCCGCTGCAGCTCGGCCATCAGCTTGTCGGCGACTACGTCGGTGCCGTCGCGCAGGGAGACGGGCTCGTCGGGATCGGGGTCGCCGTCGTCGTCGCGGTGCGCCTCGTAGGGGTGCGTCTTGGCGAGCTCGCGGAGCGCGGTCTCGATCTGCACGTTGACGTAGTCCTCGTAGTCCTCCACGTCGAAGGTCGCCTTGGCGGTGTCCTCGGCGCGCCAGACCACGACGGCGCCGATCTCGATCGGGTTGCCGTTCAGGTCGTTCACCTTGATCGTGTCGCTCGCGACGTTGTGCGCGCGCAGGCTGAGCTTCTTGCGCTGGACGAAGGGGTTGATCCAAAAGAAGCCGGCCTTGCGCAGGGTGCCGCGGTACTTGCCGAAGGGGATCACGACCGTGGCCGTGTTCGGCGGAAGCACGATGAAGCCGATCGGGAAGGTGATGAAGTAGAGCGCGGTGATGATGCCGAGGAAGACCGCAGCCTCCTCATGGCCCCCTTCGCCCAGCCAGAACACCGAGGCCATCAGGATCGCCAGGGCCGTGAAGTACACGAGCAGCATCAGGAAGCCGCTGCTGGCTTGGGTCGGGACTTCGTGGGACTCGGGGGTCTCGGTGGGTTTCATGGTCTTCTCCGGGGGGGCGCGACGGCGGGGCAGTCGCTTAAAGTGATATCACTTTGATACGCCACCCCGGGCGCCCTATTCCATACCGCCCGCCAAAATCCGTCGACGAACGGGGCCTGGGTCTCACCAGGTGCCCCGCTGCCGTTAACCTCGGCCCCCATGAGTGCCGACTACACCGACAAAGAGCTTCAGAACGACCTGGACTTCGCGATCGAGATCGCCCGCAGCGCGGGCGATCGCGTCCTGCGACTGCGCGAGACCGGCCGCTGGGAGGGCAGCATGCTGGCCGACGTCGGCGACCAGGCCGCCGACGGCTACCTGCAGGGCGCCATCCAGGGCCGCTACCCCGCCGACGGCATCCTCAGCGAGGAGACGGTCGACACGCCGGACCGCCTCGAGAAGCACCGCACGTGGATCATCGACCCGCTCGATGGCACCAAGGAGTTCAGCCAGCTGCGCGAGGACTGGGGCGTGCACGTCGCGCTGACCTTCGGCGGCCTGTGCGGGATCGGCGTGGTCTACCTGCCGAGCCAGGACCTCTTGATCTGGGGCGTGGCCCTCGCGGGGCGCGAGCGCGTCGGGCTCGACGGCAGCGGGACCCTCGCCGACGCCTCCACCGACCTGGTCGACGCGCCGCGCGTGGTCGTCAGCCGCAGCCACACGCCGCCCTGGGTCGAGGCCTTCTCGGCGGCCGTCGGCGCGGCGGACATGATCCCGTTCGGAGGCGCGGGCAACAAGACCTGCCGCCTGATGACCGGCCAGGCCGACCTGTACGCCCACAAGAAGGGCCTGAAGGAGTGGGACACCTGCGCCCCCGAGACGATCGCGCGCGCCGCCGGCTGGCACGTCTGCAAGCTCGACGGCAGCGAGCACCGCTACAACCTGGCGGACCCCCACAACCACGAGCTCGTGATCTGCCGCCCGGCCTGGAAGCAGCGCGTGGTGGACGCGATCGCCAAGTCGGGCGCCCTGGCGTAGGCGCGGCAAGCGACCCAGGACGAAGCACCCCCGGGTGGCCGCGGCCGCCCGGGGGTGCTTCGGTTTCGAGGGGCTGGCGTGGAACGCAGGGGGTCCTCGGCCCGCTGCTGCACTCGAGCAGCCGCCGCGCTACGGTGAGCCCATGACTGCCATCGCCATCGCCGCCCTCGGACTGCTCTCCTTCGTCAGCGCACCCGCCCAAGAGCCGCCGCCCGCGCGCCCCAACATCGTCGTGCTGGTCGTCGACGATCTCGGCTGGGCGGACCTGGCCTGCTACGGCAGCAGCTTCCACGACACGCCGCACGCGGACGCCCTGGCCGCCGGTGGCCTGCGCTTCACCGACGCCTACGCAGCCGCGCCGGTCTGCTCGCCGACACGCGCGGCCCTGATGACCGGCCGCCACCCTGCCCGCCTCGCCACCACCGACTACTTCGGCGCGGCCCAGCCCAAGTCCTGGAAGCGCAACACCAAGCTGCTGCCCGCCTCCTACGAGGATCGGCTCGCGCTCGATGAGCTGACCCTGGCCGAGGCGCTCGGGCGCACCGGCTACGCGACGTTCTTCGCCGGCAAGTGGCACCTGGGCCCCGAGGCCTTCTGGCCCGAGCACCAAGGGTTCGACGTCAACAAGGGCGGCATCACCCGCGGCGGGCCCTATGGCGGCGACAAGTACTTCTCGCCCTACGGCAACCCGCGGCTCGAGGACGGGCCCGACGGCGAGCACCTGCCCGCCCGGCTCGCCCGCGAAGCGGTCGACTTCATGGCAGGAGAGCGCGACGACCCGTTCCTGGTCTACCTGTCCTTCTACTCGGTGCACACGCCGCTGATGGCGCCGGACGAGCTGACCGCCAAGTACCGCGCGCGCAAGGCCGAGCGCGGCCTGGAAGCGACCTGGGGCAGCGAGCACGAGCGCAAGGTGCGCGAGGTGCAAGAGCACGCGGTCTACGCCGGCATGGTCGAGGCCGTGGACGCCGCGATCGGGACCGTGCTCGACGGGCTGGACGAGCTCGGCCTGGCGGAGGACACGCTGGTCGTCTTGACCTCGGACAACGGCGGCCTGTCGACGTCCGAGGGGCACCCGACCTCGAACCTACCCCTGCGCGCGGGCAAGGGCTGGATCTACGAGGGCGGGCTCCGCGTGCCCATGATCGTGCGCTGGCCGGGCCGGATCGCGCCGGGGACGACGACGGCGGTGCCCGTGCAGAGCATGGACCTCATGCCGACGCTGCTCGAGGTGGCGGGGGTGCAGGTCGCGGGCACCGCGCAGGCTGCCGACGCCGCTGCCGAGGGCAGCCCCGCGAGCGCGGGAGCTGGGGCGTCGCTCGGGGCGCGCCCGTTGGATGGTGCCAGCCTCGCGCCGCTCTTGGCCGGCGGCGCTGGACCCGCGCGCGACGCGCTCTTCTGGCACTACCCGCACTACGGCAACCAGGGTGGCGCGCCCGCCGGCGCGATCCGCGCTGGCCGCTGGAAGCTGGTCGAGTGGTACGAGGACGGCACCCTCGAGCTCTTCGACCTCGTCGCCGACCCTGGCGAGTCGCAGGACCTCGCGGCCGCCGAGCCCGAGCGCACGGCCCACCTGCGCGCCCAGCTGGCCGCCTGGCGCGAGCAGGTCGGCGCACGTCTCCCCGAGCCGAACCCCGACTTCGATCCGGAGACTCGCGAGGGCCGTTAGGACGGCACGCCGCAGGGACCTGGCGGGCAGGCTCGGAGGTCGCGCCTAGCGCTCTCCCAGCTCGCCGTCGAAGTACCCGAGCTTCGGCCCGCGCCGCACGAGCGTTCCGGTCTTGCGCACGAGCAGCTTGTCGGAGTCCGGGTACTCACAGACGTCGGCGGCCACGCGGTTGCTGACCGCGAGGTAGACGAAGGGCGCGCTCGAGCGGTTGAGGAACTGGTGTGCGATCCCGGTGCCCGCGGGGAACGAGACGAAGTCGCCGGCCCGCAGCTCGACCTCTTCCTCGCCTTCGGAGTCGCCTTGGCGCAGGACGCCAACGCCCGAGAGCACGTGGAACAGCTCCTCTTCGCTGTGGTGGAAGTGGTACGGGCACGAGGCGCGCCCGGGATCCAGCGCCACCACGCAGTAGCCCAGCTGCTTGCTCCCGAGCTCGACTGCCACCTCCTGGCCAACCAGCCCAAAGCGACCGGTCTCCCGCGCCCATTCCTCCGCCGGCACCTCGTCCAGGTGCACCACATTCCGAAACCGCCCACGCAACGCAGCACTCTTCTTCGATTCCACCAAGGCAGGCCTCCAGACCCAGGACAACGCGCAAAGCACACCCAACCCTACGGGGAAGGCGCCAACGGTACCGCATCAAAACGGCGCGTCCGAGGCGGCCGCCCCCGCGTCGGCCGATCGGACGCGTAGGACGGCCGCCTCGGACGCGCCGTTTTGATGCGGTACCGTTGGCGCCTCCCCCAAGACCACCCCCCCCACAAACGGCGACCCCCCCCCAGCGTGTCCCCCAAGGCCCCCCGCCTGCGGGGGG
>JARGPD010000129.1 GCA_029212845.1 Planctomycetota bacterium | reverse complement strand
TCGACACCAACTTCATCGGCATGCCCAAGGAAGGTGTCGGCGTCAGCGGACCACCCCCAAGCTTCCTGCCGACCTTCGACGGCGCGCGCTTCATGCTCGACGCCGACCATGGGGAGCAGACCTTCGCCCTGGTCTACCTGTAGCGAGCAAGGTCCCCGGAGCGTTGGTACCCTAAGAGCGCCCTCTCGACCTCCCTAGCCTTCCCGTCCATGCTGCACCTCGTCCTCGTCCTCGCTGCGCTCCAGGCGCCCGCGCAGCCCACCCCCTCCGACGCTCCAGCTACCCAGGCACCGCCGGCTGTGAAGGCCCCAGCTTCGCTCGTGGTCGGCCCCGAGAACTACGCCGCCTGGGGTGCCTTCATCCGGCCGAGCGCCGCCGAGCGCAAGTTCGAGGAGATCGGCTGGCGCAACCAGTTCTGGCCGGCGGTGGAGGAGGCGCGCGCCCTGGGGCGACCGCTGCTGCTGTGGACGATGAACGGGCACCCGCTCGGGTGCACATGAAACAACGGCGTCCGCGGACGCCAGCTGGTCTGGTCAGACCCAAGGATCCTCGCGCTCTCCGCCGAATTCGTGCCCGTCGCGGAGGAGGTGCACTTCCTCTATCCCGAGAGCGAGTGGGCCCTGTCGCGCCTCCAGGACGACCCGGGGCACCTCCTGTTCAAGCGCTTCGGCGAGTCGGTGCCCCCCGAGGACTGGAACGAAGGCGGCACGAAGCAGGGCATCTACATGATGGGCCCGAATGGCGAGTACCTCGAAGGCCTGCATGCCGCGAGCGGGAGCGCCGACCGCATGGTGCGACGCCTCGAGCGCGCGCTCGAGCGCTGGAAGCAGCTGGCCGAGTCCGAGGACTACGCGGACCTCCCGGTGCCGCCCGGCGAGGCGGTCGCGCCGCCCGAGGTCGAGGCCGCGCCGCTGGTCCTGCGCGTCTCCTTGCGCGACCTGCCGCGGGACGAGAACGCCAAGGCGGGCCGCCGCTTCTCCGCGGCCGACCAGCGCGGGCGCCACTGGATGGACTTCACCAAGTGGGCCTGGAACCAGAACTGGCTGACCCTCGAGGACCCCGCGGCGCTGGTCCCGGGCGCGTCCACGGCCGAGCGCGAGCTGCCGGTCCCGGCCGAGGTCGTCGAGCGCATCAGCCGCCACGCCTTGATCGACAACGTGCGCGGCCAGAACCCGGCCTGGCCGGGCTCGGCCCTCGAGCAGGCCGAGCTGACCATGGCGGTCCTGAGCGAGGCCGACGGGCTGGCGACGATCGAGTACCGCGGCCAGGTCCGGCTGCGCACCGAGTCCCAGCGCTACGAGCCGCGCCTCTATGGGCGGGCGGTCTGGAACCGCAACGAGCAGCGCTTCGAGTCCTTCCAGCTGGTCGCCATCGGCGAGCGCCAGGGCTCGGCGCGCTTCAACCAGCGCTCGAAGGACCAGGGTCCAGCGCCGATGGGCATCGTGCTCGACCTGTTCTGAGCGCGGCTGCGCGCCAAACCCCTCTCACCCGCCATGCTTCGTCACGCCCTCCTCTGGCCCTTGCTCCTCGCCGCTTGTGTGGGGGCCGATCGAAGGAGCTTCGCCTTCGGTGCCATCGCCGACTGCCAGTACTGCGACGAGGTGGGGCAGGGCGTGCGCAAGTACTCGATCTCGGACGCCAAGCTGAGCGCCGCCGTCGAGCAGCTCAACCAGCTCGACCTGCGCTACACCGTGCACCTCGGCGACTTCATCGACCGCGACTTCGAGAGCTTCGCCGTGGTCGGACCGATCTTCGATGGGCTCACTGCGCCGGGCTACCACGTGCTCGGCAACCACGACTTCTCGGTTGCCGACGAGCGCAAGGGCGACGTCGTCTCGGAGCTCGGCATGCCGGCGCGCTACTACGACTTCGCCGTGGAGGGCTGGCGCTTCGTGGTGCTCGACGGGAACGACGTCAGCATCCAAGCGACCACCGAAGGCAGCCCCGAGCGTCAGGCCGCCGAGGAGCGGCTCGCGGCGACACAGGGCGGCCGCCCATGGAACGGCGCGC
The DNA here is from genome assembly GCA_029212845.1 of Planctomycetota bacterium. Taxonomy (GTDB): domain Bacteria; phylum Planctomycetota; class UBA1135; order UBA1135; genus JARGPD01. Next base: position 11,383 of record JARGPD010000129.1, on the reverse strand, counting down.
TCGGAAGGGAGCAGCTGGCGTGGCTGGCCGAGGTGCTCGCGTCGGCCGAAGACGCCACAGAGGATGTGGTCCTGTTCTGCCACTTCCCGGTCCGGCCGGTGAGCCCGGGCCACAACCTCTGGAACGCGCCCGAGGTCGTCGAGCTGATCGAGGGCTTCCCCAGCGTGCGTGCCTACATCAACGGCCACAACCACGCCGGCGCCTACGAGCTGCACGGCGGCGTGCACTACCTGACCTTGAAGGGCATGGTCGACACGGAGCAGACCAGCTACGCGGTGCTCTCCGTGCTGCCCGACCGGATCGAGGTCCAGGGCTTCGGCCGCGAGCTCGATCGCACGCTCTCGATCGAGCGCTGACCCGCCGGCGCCGCGAGCGCTCAGGCCCCCGGCGTTGGACCTGGCTCGCGGGTCCCAGGCGCGGCCGGGAACCAGCCCTGGGTCCGAAGGCTGAAGCGCACCAGCAGCAGCATCAGGGGCACCTCGATCAGCACGCCGACGACCGTCGCGAGGGCAGCGCCCGAGGACAGGCCGAAGAGCATGGCCGCGGTGGCGATGGCGACCTCGAAGTGGTTGCTGGCGCCGATCAGTGCGGTCGGGGCGGCATCCTCGTAGGACAGCCCGAAGAGCCGCGCGGCGCCGTAACCCAGGGCGAAGATGATGAGGGTCTGAAGCGTCAGCGGGATCGCGATCCACAGGATCGTCAGCGGGTTGCCGACGATCACGTCGCCCTTGAACGAGAACAGCAGCACGAGCGTGACCAGCAGGGCGGTGATCGTGATCGGGGTGAGCAGGTGCAGGAAGCGCTTCTCGAACCACGCGCGTCCCTTGCGGGCCAGGATCCACTTGCGCGAGAGGTAGCCAGCTACCAGCGGGAGGGCCACGTAGATCCCGATCGAGAGCAGCAGCGCCTGCCACGGCACCGGCAGTCGACCGACCCCGAGCAGGTAGCCGCCGAGCACGCCGTACAGCACCAGCATCGTCAGGGAGTTGATCGCGACCATCACCAGGGTGTGGCCCGAGCTCCCGCGGGCGAGGTGGCCCCAGACGAGCACCATCGCCGTGCAGGGCGCCACGCCGAGCAGGATGCAGCCGGCCAGGTAGCTGCGCCAGAGGGGGATCTCGAGCATCCGCACGCCATCCTGCAGGACGACCTTGCCCGAGCCATAGACCTCGCCCACCGGCAGATCCAACCCGAAGGGTAGCTTGACGAGGTCCGTCGCCTCGGGCCCGATCCACTGGAGCAAGAGGGTGCCGAGGAACAGGCTCGCGATGCCAAGCATCGTGAACGGCTTGATGCACCAGTTGATGACCAGGGTCAAGAGCACGGGCCGCGTGCTACGTCCCGCCGCGACGACCTCGGTGAAGTCGATCTTGACCATGATGGGGTACATCATGAAGAACAGGCAGATGGCGATCGGCAGCGAGACCACCGGCGCGCCGTCGACGTACAGGGCCATGGCGTCGAGGCTCTTTGCTAGGTCAGGGGCGAGGCGACCGAGCAGGATGCCGGCGGCCATGGCCAAGAGGACCCAGAGGCTGAGCAGGCGCTCGAAGCCCTGCATGCGGCGCGGGGAGTTCTTGTCGGACATCGGCGGTGTGGGGCAGGTGCGGCGGAGCCGCGGGATCAGGTCGTGGCTTCGGTGGTCTTGCTCGGACTCGTCGGAGCGCACAGCTCGGGGCGCCCTCCGCAGCAGTCCTCGGTGAGGAAGCCGAGCAGGTCGCGAACGCCCTCGGTGCGGAGCCCGTAGATCACCGAGCGGCCCTCGCGGCGCGAGTCCAACAGCTGGGCACGCACGAGCTGGGCGAGGTGGAAGGAGAGGGTGGGCGGTGCGACGTCGAGCTCGGAGGCGATGCGCCCGGCGGCCATGCCCTCGGGTCCAGCCTTCACGAGCATGCGGAAGGCGCGCAGGCGCGTCTCGTGGGCTAGGGCGGTGAAGGTCTCGATCGCGGCATTCATTTCCATAGTTCTAGAGTAGTCGAAACGTTGGGCCATGGGAAGCCCCTTGGGGCCTCCCAGGCCAGATTCTTCGGCGGGCTAGTCCTTGGCCAGGCGGCGCAGGACGGTCTGGAGGATGCCGCCGTTCTCGAAGTAGGCGACCTCGACCGGCGTGTCGATGCGGCTGCGCACCTGGATCGTGCGGGCGGCATCCGTGGCTGCGTCGCGCACGACCAGGTCCAGGACCTGGCCGGCGACGAGCTTGGCCGACAGGTCCAGGTCGAACAGCTCCTCGCCGGTGAGGCCGAGGCTGGCCGCGGTCTCGCCGGGCAGGTACTCGAGCGGCAGCACGCCCATGCCGATCAGGTTGCTGCGGTGGATGCGCTCGTAGCTCTCGGTCAGGACCATGCGCACACCCAGGAGCAGGGTGCCCTTGGCGGCCCAGTCGCGGCTCGACCCGGTGCCGTACTCCTTGCCGGCCAGCACGACGAGCGGCGTGCCCGCGTCTCGATAGCGCACGGCGGCGTCGAAGATCGAGAGCTGCTCGCCACTGGGCAGGTGGCGCGTCACGCCGCCCTCGGTGCCGGGCGCGAGCTGGTTGCGCAGGCGCACGTTGGCGAAGGTGCCGCGGGTCATCACGCGGTCGTTGCCGCGGCGCGAGCCGAAGCTGTTGAAGTCCGCGCGCTCGACGCCTTGCTCTTCAAGGTAGCGACCGGCCGGTCCGTCGGCCTGGATCGCGCCGGCGGGGGAGATGTGGTCGGTGGTGGTCGAGTCACCGACCATCACCAGGGTGCGCGCGCCGACCACCGATGCCAGCGGCGCGGGCTCGAGGCCCATGCCTTCGAAGAAGGGCGGCTCCTGGATGTACGTGCTGGCCTCGACGAAGGGGTAGAGGACATCGGACGAGGCCGGGATCGCGCGCCACTCGGCGGTTCCGACGGTGATCTCGTCGTACCGCTTGCGGAACATGCTCGGCTCGACGACCTCGGCGATGGTCGCGTGGATCTCGGCGTCGGTGGGCCACAGCTCGCGCAGGTAGACCGGCTGGCCGTCGGCGTCGGTGCCGAGCGGGTCCGTGGTCAGGTCCAGGTCGATCCGGCCGGCGAGGGCGAAGGCGACCACCAGCGGCGGCGACGCGAGGTAGTTGGCCTTGACCAGCGAGTTGATGCGGCCCTCGAAGTTGCGGTTGCCGCTCAGCACCGACGCCGCGACCAGGTCGGCCGAGGTGATCGCGCTCGCCACCGGTTCGGGCAGCGGGCCTGAGTTGCCGATGCAGGTCGTGCAGCCGTAGCCGACGGTCTGGAAGCCCAGCTGGTCGAGCGCCTTGTCCAGGCCGGCCCGCTCGAGGTAGTCGGTCACGACCCGCGAACCCGGGGCCAGGCTGGTCTTGACGAAGGACGGCACCGACAGGCCGCGCTCGATGGCGCGCTTGGCTAGCAGCCCAGCGCCGATCATCACGTGGGGGTTCGAGGTGTTCGTGCACGAGGTGATCGCTGCGATCACGATCGAGCCGTGGGTCAGGCTGTGGCCGTCGGCCTCGGCGCGGGCTTCGAGGCGTGCCCCCTCGAGGGCGAAGCCGCGCTCGGCCTGGGGGCGACGCAGGGTCTCGGCGAAGGCGGTGCCCATGGTCGGCAGCTCGATGCGATCCTGGGGGCGCTTGGGCCCGGCCAAGGACGGCACGACCGAGCCGAGGTCGAGGGTCAGGTTCTCGCTGTACTCGGGGGTCGAAGAGGACTCGTCGACCCACAGGCCCTGGGCGCGGTGGTAGGCCTCGACCAGGGCGACCTGCTCGTCGGAGCGGCCGGTCAGCCGCAGGTACTTGGTCGTCTGGGCGTCGACGGGGAAGTAGCCCATGGTGGCGCCGTACTCGGGCGCCATGTTGGCGATCGTGGCCCGGTCGGCCAGGCCCATGGCGCGCACCCCGTCGCCGTGGAACTCGACGAACTTGCTGACCACGCCAGCCTCGCGCAGGATCTCGACCACACGCAGGACCAGGTCGGTCGCCGTGGCACCCTCGGGCAGGCGCCCGGTCAGCTCGAAGCCGACCACCTCCGGCAGCAGCATGTAGACCGGCTGCCCGAGCATCACGGCCTCGGCCTCGATCCCGCCGACGCCCCAGCCGACGACCCCGAGCCCGTTGACCATGGTCGTGTGGCTATCGGTGCCGACGACCGAGTCGGGCAGGGCCCAAGTGCGGTCCCCGTCCGCGCGGGTCAGCACGACTCCGGCCAGGTACTCGAGGTTGACCTGGTGCACGATGCCGGCCGACGGCGGCACGACGCGCAGGTTCTCGAGCGAGCCCTGGCCCCACTTCAGGAACTCGTAGCGCTCGGCGTTGCGCACGTACTCGAGCTCGACGTTGCGCCCGAGGGCGGCGGCACTGCCGAAGTGGTCGACCTGCACCGAGTGGTCGATCACCAGGTCGCAGGGCACCTGGGGGTTGATGCGCGCGGGGTCACCGCCGAGGCGCGCCATGGCGGCGCGCATGGCGGCCAGGTCGACCACGCAGGGCACGCCGGTGAAGTCCTGCAGCACCACGCGACCGGGGATGTAGGGCACCTCGACCTCGCCGGCGTTGGCGGGGCCCCAGCCGGCCAGGGCGCGCAGGTGGTGGTCCTCGGCCACGAAGCCGTCCTGGTTGCGCAGGACCGACTCGAGCATCACGCGGATGCTGTAGGGCAGACGTGCTAGGTCCCCGTAGCCGGCGGCCTCGAGGGCCGGCAGGCTAGCGTAGGTCAGGTGCTCGAAGGGAGCCGGGAGGGTGGCGAGTAGCTCGGGAGGCGTGGACATGCGGAACCGGGGTTGGGGTGGAGTGCCCTTGTAACCGAAGGACGCGCCGCCTTGGCCGAATCCCCGAGGATCCCCGCCGTGGGAAGCTCTCCGGCGAGGTCCTTAGTGGCCGACCGGCTGCTCCTCCCCGCGGGGGAGCGGCTCGCCGGGGCTGCCCCGGTCGTCGCCGGCGACCCAGGCGATCGCCGCGTCGAGGTCCTCGTACTCGAAGCGCCGCAGCTCGGCCTTCACGAAGTGACGCGCGAGGGCCGGGCCGAGCTTGGCCATCGTGCCGTTGACCGCCAACGCCACCCGCGGGACCTGCCGGTGGTGGGCGCGCACGAACTTCAGGTGCCCGATCATGCCGGCCAGGTCTTCCCACCCGGGGAATTCCTCGGCGTAGATGACGATCCCGGCCAGGTCACCCTGCTCGATCCAGGGGTCGACGAGGCTGGCGATGCGGTCGAAGTCCTCCACGTGCAGCTCGTCGTGGGGCTCGAGCACGAGCACCCCGCGGTCCTCCAGGGAGCGGTGGGTGAGGGACGAGCCAGCGCCCTTGGCGGCGAGCCAGTCGAGGGCCTCGTCCAGGTCGTCCTCCTCGAAGACGCGCAGGCGAGTGGGCATGACGATGGCCATCGCGCTGCAAGCGGTGCGCAGCCAGGTCGTGTCGCTGACGACCGCGCAGCGCCGCAGGAGGCGCATGTGGCGCAGCCCGAGCTTGGTGTCCTCCCAGGCGGCCCCGGCGGAGAAGCTCCGGAAGCCGTCCGGGAAGTGGAACAGCAGGTGGATCGGGTCGCCCTCGGCGCGCAGCTCGTCGAAGAGCGGCAGCACCACGCGCTCGTAGTCCAGTTTCGTCACTTCACCCGTAGCGCGCAGTCCGACCACGCCCGCGGGGAGTCCTTGCATTCTCTCGATCATGGTCCATCTCCTTGTTGATGGGACACTGCTCTCATAGGACAGCCACTGGGGCATGTTGGTCCGCGGTCCGATAAATCGCGGGCGCGCTGCCGAGGGGGCCGCTGACTCGCCCTCGTGTCCGCCGCGATCCGGCTGGCGGAAGTCGGCAACCCGAAGCTGGACCAACGGGTAGTCCCATGCGACTCGCTTCGGATCCCTAGGTGCCGCTTGCGCTGCAACCCTCGGGGTGGGACGGTCTGGTGCGTCCCAAGTCCCTAGCCCGAGCGAGCCCAGCGTGAACCACCTCCCCGACTCCCCGACCCGCGTGATGTTGCCATGGTGAAGAGCGGCCAGGCCCATAGCCACGGCTCCTGGCGCCACTGGCATGGCGAGGACGAGCCGATCCGCCTCGGCGTGTCGTCGTGCCTGCTGGGCGAGTCGGTGCGCTTCGACGGGGGCCACGCGCGCGATCGCTTCACGACGGACACGCTCGGCCCCTGGGTCGAGTTCGTGCCCGTCTGCCCCGAGGTCGAGGCCGGCATGTCGATCCCGCGGCCGACGATCCGGCTGGTGGAGGACGAGGCCGACAGCCCGGTGCGCCTGGTCGCGCCCTCGACCGGCGAGGACTTCACCGCGGCGATGCAGGGCTTCGCGGCCGAGCGCATCCCGGCGCTGATGAAGCTCGACCTCGACGGCTACGTGCTGAAGAAGAACTCGCCCTCGTGCGGGCTCGAGCGCATCAAGGTCTACCGCAAGGGGATGCCCTCGCGGCGCAACGAGTCTGGCATGTTCGTCAAGCAGCTGATCGAGCGCTGGCCGGCGCTACCCCTCGAGGACGACGGGCGGCTCAACGACGCCGGCCTGCGCGAGAACTTCATCGAGCGCCTCTTCGCCCGCCATCGCTGGCGCGGCCTCGTGAAGGCGGGGCTCAGCCGCAAGCGCCTGGTCGAGTTCCACACCGCCCACAAGCTGCTCCTGCGCGCCCACAACGAGGCTGGCTACCGGCGCCTCGGCCGCCTGGTCGGCAGCGCGGGCACCGTGCCGGACGCCGAGCTGTTCGCCGCCTATGAGCTCGAGTTCCAAGCGACCCTCTCGACCCAGGCCAACCGCAAGCGGCACACCAACGTGATGCAGCACGCGATGGGCTACTTCAAGGGTCGCCTCGCCCCGCGCGAGACCGCCGCCCTCTTGGCGTCGATCGAGGACTACCGCCTTGGCCTCCTGCCGCTGGTCGTGCCGCTCGCGCTCCTGCGCTACGAGCTCCAGCGCCAGGAGATCGACTACCTCGCGGGCCAGCTGTACTTCGACCCGCACCCCAAGGAGCTGATGCTGCGCAACCACGTCTGAGCGAGCGCCGCTAGGCAGGCGGCCTCGGCAATGCCCTGGTCGCCGTTGCGCATGGCCTAGCCGGAAGTGGCCCGGCCCGGCCCAATCGGGTCGGGCCGGGCCGTTGCTTCATTAGCTTGTCGATCGGAGCTCGGGTGCCCTAGGGCAAGATGCCGAGGTCCTCGGCTTCGACGAAGATCGACACGCGGTTCTCCAGGTCACCGCTGGAGGTGCTCCGCAAGGCAGCTTTCAGCGCCGCTTGGGTGCCGCCAGCCATCTCTTCAGCGTGGTCGATGTAGGTCGACTGGCTCCACAGCCGGTGACCGATGCCGAGCATGCACCAGGACTGGTTGACGAGCGTGTTGGCGCTCGTGTGGGTGCCATAGATCGGAGCGCCACCACCGGCGGGGCTCATCGAGTCGGTGCCGTAGTAGGGGAAGGGCAGGTTGTTGGTGAAGTTGTACGGTGCCAGGTCATAGTCGATCGGCCCCGTCGCTGCCCAGCTCGAAGGGCCCGGTCCGTCACCGGTGCCGTTCGAGTTCCAGACCGTCGGATGGATCACCCCGGCGGTCGAACCCTTGAGCAGGTTCTCGACGTCGGTCACGCGCGTCGCGTCAGAGCCTCGGTAGACGCTCTCGAGGACGCTCACGAGCCCGTTGCCAAGGATCGCTTCGCTGATCGCCTGCACCCCGCGGTGGCCGGGGATGTCGCTGGCGACAGGACCCTTCGAGGCCATGATGTTGCCGGTGACCGGGTTCTGGGCATCCTTGAGCAGCGCCGTGATGGACTGGGTCCATGACCGGTAGGGGCCGCGCTGGGCGTCAGAGCCGAGCGCATAGGCAGCCGCGACCGTGTCCATCAACCAGCCCTGGGAGCGGCCGACCTTCGCGCCCCAGCCCGGGTGCTGGTTGACGTAGCGCATCGGGCTGAGCATTCCGATCGACGAGTACTGGGCACCCGCGCTGAATGGATCCGCGTCATTGGTGGGCAGGGGCGAGTACAGGATGCGGGCCAGCTCGGCCTGCAGGAACAGGTCGTCCTTCGCCATGGCATCGTTGCCCAGCCAGACCAGGGCCTTCTGCGAGCGCGTGTTGCGGCTCGTGTGGGACATGGCATGCGGGTCGAAGCCATCGAGGTCGTCCTTGTCGAGCGCAGTGCCCCCGAGCCCGTAGCTGGGCTCGAGACCCAGCAGGTTGGCGGCATTGCGCTGGCTGTCACCGGCGTTCGCGCCGAGGAAGCCAAAGGGATCGGAGGTCGTGTACTGGTCGAAGTAGGGCGTGTAATTGACGCTCATCACGATCGGCATGTACAGGTAGGTGCCTTGCACCTCGAGCTGCTCGGCGGTGGCGGGGGTGCCGTCCGCGTTGTAGGTCGCGAGGGGCTCGCGGCAGGTCGTCGTGCGGTGGTCGATCTGCTGCATGCGGTAGCCGGTCTGGTCAGCGAGGATCGCCGTGCGGATGCCCTCCCAGAAGTTGATCCCGTTGCCCCCGGGGTTGAGCCCGTGGCTCACGCCCGCGGGGTGCGCCCAGCCCATCGCGTTGGTCAGGAGGTTCGTGCTGGGGCCTCCACCGGAAGCACCTAGGCCCGTCGCGAGGCTCGAGCTGTCGCTGGTGAAGTCGTTGTTGATGCCGTTCGCCATGGCGACCAGGTCACTGGCGAGGAAGCTCGAGGGGTGCGGCAGGCGGTCGTTCTGGGCGAAGTACCGGGAGGTTGCGGGGTTCCACCAGGACAGGTAGCTGTTCTGGGTGCCGGGTCCTGGTCGGTTGAAGCCTAGCCAGCTCTCGGTGAGGCAGCTCTCCGCCCGGTCGAGGGCTACGGTCCCAGCGCCTTCGCCGGTGTAGGCCAGGCACAGGCGGCGCACGAACTGGCCTTGGTTGGTCATGAAGTGGAGCCCGCTGTTGCCAGAGACTTGGCCCAAGGGCCGGACCAGACTCCAGACGTTCTCCGTGCCCGAGGCCGTCGGCGTCGGGTTGAAGAAGGGGTCGTCGAAGGCTTGGATCAGGGTCCAGTCCCCGTCCACGAGCAGCTCGATGCTGTCGAAGAACACGTCGCCGACCGAGTCGTCGTCGGTGGTCGTCGGGTCCAGCCCGTCGGCTCCGTTGTGGATGCGCAGATCGACCGAGATGAAGTCCTCGCCGGCGTACTGGGTCACGTAGGCGTGGACGCCGAAGAGGTGCGGCATGGTCCCGCGGGCGTTCTCTTCCCAGGTCGGATCGTTCGGGTCGGGCAGGAGCCACGAGTGGGTCCGCACCTGGTGGGCGACCTCACCACTGCGTAGCACCTGGAGCTCCGGCGCGAGCGGGACCTGGAAGTCCTCGAAGATGTCGGCCGTGTACACGTTGCCGAAGACATCGGTCGCCCGCACGATGCAGGGACCCGAGGTGAGCGCGGCCACGTCGGTGGTCGCTTGGAAGCTCGAAGGGGTGTGGTTCGAGACGACGACCTCGAGCGCCAAGGAGCTGCCCGGGACCGTCCCGGACGGAACGCTGACGTCCGCCAACAGCTCGATCACGTCGGGGCCACCGGTCTGGCCGGAGCTGCCGTCACCGGCGTAGCGGCTGACGACCTCGACCTGGGCCGGGAAGGTCTGGGTCGTGCCAACGACCCGCAGCTGGAGGCGGTTGTCGAGCCCGATGTTGCCGGGCGTCGGCAAGGGCAAGGTGCCGCGGAAGATGAAGTCAGCCTCTTGGGGGGCGGGCAGCTGGAACTCGGCGACCTGGGCCGAGCCGATCGACGCGAGGCCGAGCAGGGCCAGCGGTCGCAGGAAGTGACGGGAGGCTTGGAGCTGGGAGCCAGGCTTGCCTTGGGGTGGCTTGGAGAAGTGCATGGGTGACGACCTTCAAGAATCGTGTTGCGAGATGGTGATCCGAGGATGGCACCGCAGCCGTCAGGGACGGCTGCCGGGCAAGGGGCGAGCTCCTCGACGCCGGAGAACCTCCGGGTCCCTTGCTTCGTGTCGAGACTCCCTCGCAGGGTTCGCGTCTTTCCGGAAGGACTTCAGGTCGTCACCAAGTGCGCCCCACGCTTCGGCCCACGCTCACCGATTCCTTCCGATGGATGCGCCTTTGGGTGCGGCTTGCCAGCTAGCATCCCGGCGGCATGAACTCCCTGCGCTCCAATCCGGCTCTCCTGTGCGCGTTCCATGCGCTGCAGATGAGCCTCTTCCCGATGGCGATCATCACGGTGTTCTTCAAGGACGCCATCGGGATGAGCATGGGCGAGATCATGCTCCTGCAAGGGGCCTTCGGGCTGGCGCTGGTGCTGTTCGAGTTCCCCTCGGGCTACCTCGCGGACCGCATCGGCTACCGGCGCGCGCTGATGATCGGCGCGGTGCTGAACGCGATCGGCTGGACGATCTACGTGCGCGCGGACACGATCCCGCACATCCTCCTGGCCGAGATCGTGCTGGGCATCGGCATCTCCTTGATCTCGGGGACCGACTCGGCCTTGCTGTACGAGTCGCTCGAGGAGACCGGCGACGAGGGCCTGTTCGGCATGTGGACCGGGCGCGTGCGCTTCTTCGGGCAGTTCGGCGAGGGCACCGCTGCGATCGTCGCAGGCTTCGTCTATGCGGCCTGGCAGCGGGCCCCATTCATGCTGGAGGTTGGCATCTGGGTGATCAACCTGTGGGTCGCCTGGAAGCTGGTCGAGCCCGCGCGGCACCGGCCGCCGGCGACCGAGAACTGGAAGCAGATCAAGGCCATGGTGCGGCACTTGGCGGTGGGGGACCCCAAGCTGCGGGCGATCGTGGTGCTGACGATCGCCCTGGGCATGTCCTCGTTCATCCCGGTCTGGACGATCCAGATCTACGCCACCGAGGCGGGCCTCGCGGCGGGCTTGCTGGGGGTCGTGTGGGCCACGGCCAACTACTCGGTGGCCCTGGGCTCGCTCTATTCGACGCGCGTCGCGGGGCGCATCGGGCTCGGGACCCTGCTGGTCGTGTGCATCGGCCTGGTGGCGATCGGCTACGCCGGCCTAGGCCTGACCTACACGGTCTGGGGCGTCGGCTTCTACTTCGTGCTGACGATCATGCGCGGCCTCAACGGGCCGGTGTTGCACCACGAAGAGCACCGCCGGATCCCCTCGAGCGACCGGGCCGGCTTCGTCTCCCTGCGCAGCCTGATCTTCCGCGGCTGCTTCCTGGTGCTCGGGCCCCTGATCGGTGGCTCCATGGATCGCTGGGGTCAGCGGCCTGTGCTTTTGGCCGTCGGCGCGGGCATCTGCGCCGTGGCGATCCTCGGGCTGGTGATGGTGCGCCGCGCCGGCGTGCTGGACGAGCCGCTGCCCGGAGAAGCCGGCGCCTGACGCGCGGAGGGGGGGCGCCTCCGCCGGTCAAATGCGGGCTCGAGGGGGGCGGCCCGCGGGGCTTCGGGCTAGACTCTCGCCCCCGGTCGGGGTGTGGCGCAGTCTGGTAGCGCGCTGCATTTGGGTTGCAGAAGTCGGAGGTTCAAATCCT
>JARGPD010000128.1:1734-13843 GCA_029212845.1 Planctomycetota bacterium | reverse complement strand
CATCGCCGAGCCGGCGGATCTCCTGGCCATGCTCGAGCTCGGCTACGCCGGCGTGCAGATGGGCACGCGCTTCATCGCGACGCCCGAGTGCGCCGTACATCCCGACTACCGCGCCGCCCTGGTCACCGCGGACGAGCACGACATCGTGCGCACCAAGCGCCTGTCCGGCGTCGACGTCGCGATCCTTCGCCCGAGCGACTGGCCCGAGGGCGCGAGCGCGGATGAGGTCCCCGGCGAGCCCGGGCGCTTGGTCGCCTGGGCCCTGCGCCACCCGCGCTTCAAGTCCTGGGCGCGCACCTACCTGACCCTGCGCTCGGTGCGCGCGCTCAAGCGCTCCTCCACCAAGGGCCTCGGCTATCGCGACGTCTTCCAAGCCGGCAAGAGCGTCGGGGGCATCCATTCGATCGCGCCCGCGGGTGAGATCGTGGCCCGCTTCCGCAAGGCTCTCGAACAAGCCTGAGCCCCGCGCCTCCTACTCACCGCGCGCGCTGTTAACCTCGTCCCCATGATCGCGAAGTCCACGCGCCTGCCCCTGGCCGGCCTGCTGCTCTCCCTCCTCGCCGCCTGCGCCCCGGACCCGGCCCCCGGGCCCGGTCCCAGCAAGCCCGGCGAGACGCCCGAGGCGACCCCCGAGCCCGCCGCGAACGACGCGCCGGCCCCCCAGGACGAGCGCCTCGGCCTGGCCTTCACCGCCCTGGCCGAGGGTCGCCTCGCCGCCTGCCGCGAGCTGAGCGAGGCCGTGCTGCTCGACCACCCCGGACACCCGCGCGCCCACTTCCTCCTGGGCATGGGCCTGCACAAGGCCAAGCGCTACGCCGACGCGCGCCCGCACCTGGAGGCCGCGCGCGACGCCACGGCCGACTTCTCCGGCGCCGAGGCCGTGCCCTACTACCTCGGCTGGTGCCTGTACTACCTGGGCGACTACCTGCCCGCCCGCGCCAGCTTCGAGGCGCACCTCGCCACCTCGGACGAGGGCGACTCGCACTTCGGCCTGGGGGTGATCGCGATCGAACTGGGCGAGCTCGACGCGGCGCGGACCTCCCTCGAGCGTGCCCTGAAGATCTTCGAGGCCCGCGTGGCCGACGGCAACCTGGGCGCCGGCGCCGACCTCGCCAAGACCCACGCGCGGCTCGCCGACGTGGCCCTCGGCGAGGACGACGACGAGGCGGCGCGCACCCACGTGCTGGCCGCCCTCGGGATCAACCCCGACCAGCCCGCCGTGTGGTTCAAGCTGTACCAGCTGGCCCTGGTGGCGGGTGACGAGGCCGAGGCGCGGCGTGCGCTCGGCGAGTTCGAGGCGCGCAAGACGCGCGCCGAGGCCGGCATGGCGATGGACCGATGAGAGCCCACCAAGCGCCCCCTTACTTGTTGTTGCTGCTGCTCGCAGCGGCCTGCGGAAGCGAGGGCCCGAACGGGACCCCGGGGCCCGCGACGTCCTCCGAAGCCCTCCAGCCTGTGGCGCCTGCGGACGCGAAGCCCGAGCCCGCTTGGTTCCACGAGGTCGGTGCGACAGCCGGACTCGGCGCCAGCCGCAGCATGTCCGCCGACGAGCCGCGAGCGATCGTCGAGGTCAAGGGCGGCGGCCTGGCCCTGTTCGACCTCGACGGCGACGGCGACCTCGACCTCTTCGACCCCGGCCAGGGCAGCTTCGCCGAGGCGGCTGTGCCGCGGCTCTTCGAGAACCGCTCCTCGGACGAGGGACGCCTCGCGTTCCGCGCCCTCGAGCGCTACCTCTCCATGCCCCACTGGCCGATGGGCCTCGCCGCCGGAGACCTCGACGGCGACGGCGCCAGCGACCTCTTCGTCAGCGCCCACGGCGCCAACGCCGCGCTCTACAACCGCCCGCTCGAGGGGGACGCTTCGGCGCGCACCCTGGTCGACCGCGCGGCCGAGGTCGGCCTGGCCCACGAGGGCTTCGGCATGGCCGCTGTCCTCGCCGACCTAGACGGCGACGGGGACCTCGACCTGTACCTGGTCAACTATCTCCAGCTCGACCTCGAGGACCTGCCCCCGGACATCGAGTTCGTCGGTCAGCGCATCTTCGCCGGCCCCCTCGGGCTGACCCCCGAAGCCGACGTGATCTATGAGAACCTGGACGGCAGCTTCAAGGACCGCAGCTTCCGCTCGGGCATCGGCGTCGCGCCGCCGTCCTTCGGCCTGGGCGTCACCGCGGTCGACCTCGACGAGGATGGCGACCTCGAGCTGTTCGTCGGCAACGACTCGATGCGCAACTTCGTCTACGTGAACGCGGGCGGCATGCGCTTCGACGAGCGCGCCATGGAGCTCGGCCTGGCCTCGAACGCCGATGGCCGCGAGCAGGCCACGATGGGCATCGCTGGCACGGACCTGAACGACGACGGGTACATCGACCTGTTCACGACCAACTTCGCGGCCGACACGAACACGCTCTTCGTCTCGCGCGTGGACCGCCCTTGGCGGGACCGCACGGCCCCGATGGGCCTGACCGCGACGGGCCGCGCCCAGGTCGGCTGGGCCAGCGTCTTCGGCGACTTCGACCTCGACGGGGACGAGGACCTGGTCGCGTTCAACGGGCACACCTACCCCGACCGCGTGGCCCTGCGCCTCGGCTCGGCCAACCGCCAGGAGCCCCTCGCCTGGGCGCGCGACGGCAAGCGCTTCACCGCGGCCCAGGCGGACGCCGCCTGGCGCACCGAGCTCTTCTGCGGCCGCGGAGCCGCCCGCGCCGACCTCGATGGAGACGGCGACCTCGACCTCGTCGCCTCGGCCTGGCGTGACCGCGTGCGCCTGTACGAGGGCGCCGCCGCCGACGACTCCCCCACCCCGCCTCAGCTGGCGGTGCAGCTCGACCGGCCCGCCGTCGGCGATCGCTTCGGCTTCGGCGCCCGCGTGACCCTGACCGAGGGCGACACCACGACCACCCGCTGGGTCCAGCCGACCATGGGCTTCCAGTCCAGCGGCACCCCCGCGGTGCACTTCCCGGCCCCCACGGGCCCGGCCAGCCTGCGCGTCGCCTGGCCCGACGGCGAGGTCCAAGAGCTCAGTATCGAGCCGGGCTCCAGCAAGACCAGGGTCCACCGGCCGGACTGATCCTGGCCCTCGGCTGCTGGGCTGCAGCCAGTCGCACCACACCCCGGCACCCCAGCTCGCCGCGTCCACCAAGGAGGCCGGCGATCGGTAGAACCAACCGCCGGCCAAGCGCGAGCGCGAGCACTCGGAGCGCGAGCCTACGCGCGCGAACCCACAGCAAGCCTCACAAAGTCAGGTGCAGGGGAATCGGGTTGCTGACCTCGAGCACCGCCAGGCTGACCCCATCGAGGGTCACGAAGGCATGCTGCAAGGTCATCCCCACCAGCACCGGATCGAAGGCCGGCGGCAGGCTGAACTCGCAGCTGCTCGTCTGCGACGTCACTAGGTACCCGAAGGAGTTGGAGAGCGGAGCCTTGTTGATGTTCAGGATCGTGTGCAGGCTGTAGCCGTCGAAGTTCAGCGGCAGGGTCAGCGCACCGAGCGGCGTGCCGGGCGAGGTCCCCGAGAGGCTGCCCACCATCAAGAAGCGATCGAGGAACAGGCCAGGACCCGGGGTCAAGGTCATCTCCTGCTTGCCGCCCGCCGAGACCGAGAGCTCGTAGGTGTTCGCCTGCAGCCGCGGCGCGACGCAGTCGTCGAGCTGGCCGTCCCCGTCGATGTCGATCGAGTAGCCGCTCGCAAGGTCGCAGCTGTCGGGGACGAAGTTGCCGTTGCAGTCAGCTGCTGCACCAGTCGTCAGGTCCGTGTAGTCAGCGACCCCGTTCCCATCGCAGTCCGGCGAACGCAGGGCGACCAGGTGCTGCCTGCCCGAGGCGATCTGCACGAAGTCCGCGCTCGACGGCGACGCAATCTCGAGCAACCAGGACGAGCATGAGATCCCGTAGACCTCACCCCAGGTCTCGATCCCGCCGCTCGCGCGGAGCGCGACAGTGTGGCTGGACCCGGCTGAGACCTGCACGAAGCCGGTCCCTGAAGGGGTGTTCGAGACCACCCCGTTCGCGTCGACCCCCCACGAGACCAGGGAGCCGTCGGCACGCAGAGCGACCGAGTGACCATCACCCGCGGCAACGTCCAGGAATCCGGTACCAGTCGGCGTTCCCGTGACCTGACCGAAGGCATCACTTCCCCAGGAAGCGATCGAGCCGTCTGAGCGAAGGGCATGGCCTGCATGCAAGGAGACCGAGACGTGCGAGTAGCCAGTACCGCCAGGAGCCGAGGTCACCGTGCCGTGGTCCGACTCGCCCCAAGCTGCGATCGAGCCGTCCGCCCGGAGCGCGAAACTCGCACTGCCTGCGGCTTCCACCGCCGTGTACCCGACGCCAGTCGGGGTGCCTGAGATCACCGTGCCGCCGAAGAACTCGTAGCCCCAGGAGACCAGTCCCCCGCTACCCGAGAGGGCCAAGGCATGGGCCTCGCCTCCCGCCGCATCCAAGAACCCGCCACCCGAGGGGATCGAATTGAAGAGCTGCGGAAAGCTCTGCCCCCAGGCAGCCAAGAAGCCTCCAGCGCGAATCGCGACCGAGAAGCCATCCCCTCCACCCACGTGGGTGAAGTCCGACACTTGCAGCGAAGGCGTGCCATTGTGAGGACTCCAATAACAGATGGTGTCATGGGTGACCACCTCGACCTGCTGTGCAACAACAGGGGAAGCAGCCAGAGCCGCAAGAACGAGGACCGAGTGCTGTGCGAGCAGCAAGGAACGGCGTGCGAGAATCGCCATAGGAAGAATTCCGTGGGAAAGGGAGGTTGTGAATCGACTTCCCCTTCCCTACCGCTCCCCACGCTCAAGGTTTCCAAAGTGTTCACACTTCCACGGAACACCACCACCTGAGCTCAAGAGCAAGTGACTCCGCCAGCAGCCAAAGCACCTCAGTACGCACCACCCGAGCGAGAGCCAAGCCTCCGGCGGGCACGAGCAGAAGCGCGAGGGCGGCAGCCCCGAGGGGTTCCGCCCGCGCGCGGAGCAACGTCCTCGAGCAAGGCCGAGCGAGAGCCAGCCGCAGGCCCCCTCCCTCAACGAGAGCAACCAGACCCACACCGCATGGGAGCCCCAAGGCCTGCGCGCCAGGTGAACGCAAGAGCCCGCGCGGCTAGAGAGCGCCAAAGCCCGAGCGGCTTCGGAGCGCAAAGAAGCCCGCGCAGCTTCGGAGCGCAGAGCCCAGCGGCACCTGAGCAAAGAGGAAAGCCCTCTCCACCCAACGGGGCAGAGAGGGCTTCCCTCGAGGAATCAGCGCGACCCTAGAAGGTGTAGGCGCGCTGGAAGATGGCCATGTCAGCCATGTCGATGTCGCCGTCCTGGTCGATGTCGATGATCGCGCCGCCGTCATCGGGCGTCACGGTCCCGGCGTCGGGGCCGGTCATCAGCGGCTCCATGAAGAACCAGTCGAACTCGTCGACGCGGTTGTTCAGGTCCCAGTCCCCTTCCGAGCGACCGAGCGACTTCATGAACTCGACGAGGGCGGCCTGGTCGGCAGCACTCAGGTTGTTCCAGTTGGTGCGCGAGAAGGCGGCTTCGCCGTCGTGCTCCTGGATGGCCCAGTCGACCATGGCATCGAACGGGACGCCGGTGACGCGACCGTCGTGCAGCATCGTCTGGCGCTGACCGATGCCCCACAGGGTGCGGGTCATCATCTCGGTCTCGCTGCAGATGCCGTCCACGATGCCGTCGCCGAGGGTGCCCATGTCGTGCAGCAGGAAGTCCGAGTAGGGCTTGATGCTGACGCCGCTGAGCACGGCTTCGGAGTGGGCGCCGGTGACGTAGGGGGTGTCCACGTGGCAAGCGGCGCAGCCGATGCTCGAGAACACCATCTCGCCGGTCATGCCGGAGCGCGGCGTCTGGGCCGGAGGTGCCGTGAAGATCTGGAAGTCCGTCTGACGGTCGATGCGCTCGAGGCCAGTGACCGGGTCGGCGAAGTCCTCGGGATCCGGGACGGTGTCCCAGACCAGGAGGGCCGCGTCCCCGTTCGGCAGGTTCTCACTACCGACGAAGCGGTTGGTGAGGCCCATCTCGTTCAGCGAAGCGTCGGCCGAGAAGGTCAGCGTCGTGGCGACGCCGCCCTTCCAACCCATCTTGCTGGCGCGCATGGGACCACCCTCGAAGGGCTGGGTCATGCGCACAACACCGGACACGTTCGGGTCCAGGGGGTTGGCGGCGAGAGCCAGGATGTCGGCATCGTCGATCGCCTCGAGCAGGCCGAGGCCGAGCGCCATCGGGGTGACGCGGTTGATCACCACATCCGCCTCGGCGGGCACGAACTCTTGGGCCGCGGGGTCGATGGCCTGCTCCTGCTTGAGCGAGCCCCCCTTGTGCGCCAGGGGATCGAAGGGGTTGCCACCAGAGGCGGCCTTGCCGAAGCGGGTCACCAGCTTGGTGCCCGAGCCACCCGGCTCGGGGAACGCGTGGCAGGTGCCACAGCTGTTGTCGTTGAAGACCGGGCCGAGGCCGTCGGCCGGGCTGAGGACGAAGTTGAACTCGACCAGGCCGTCAGCGAAGCGCTGCAGCTGAGCCGAGCTCAGGCCAGCCATGGGCTCACCCATGCGCGGCTGGAAGTCCTGGGCGGAGGAGGTGAGGGAGAGTGCGGCCAGGCCGAAAAGCGGCAGGGCCAGGCGAAGGGTTTTCTTCTGCATGGTTCTGGTTCGGTCTAGGCTACGGGAGCAGGTCGATGGAGGTGGCGTTGCTGGTCTGGACGATCGTCCCGCCAGCACCGAACACGACGTAGGAGTGGTGGATCGTCGCGCCCGCGAGGCCCGGCAGGAAGCCGGCCGGGACGTTGATCGCAGCACTCGCGAGACCGAAGGCGTCGAAGGCGCCGAAGGTGTTGGAGTAGGGCGCCTTGTTCGGGTTCGTGATCATGAAGCTCGTGAAGGCGTCGTAGGTCAGGTTGACCTTGAGGCCGTCGACCCAGAAGCCCGGGATGGTGCCGGTCGTGGAGCCGAGCATCAGGTACGGGAGGCCGGCCGAGCCGAGCCCGCCGTCGAGGCTGAAGTTGACGGTGCCGCCCGCGGCCAGCGAGATCGTGTTGGTGCTCTGGCTGAGCGACTCCACGGTCACGGTCAGGGGCGTGTTGGCGCCGACACCAGCGGCGTCGACCATCCAGGTCGGCGAGCCGGTCTCGCCCTGGCGGATGACGTTCGCGAGCACGTTGAGAGCGCTCAGGGTGTAGGTGCCCGACTGGGTCGGGACCACGACCACGCCGGAAGCCAGCGTCTCCGGTGCGCCGGGCTGGGCCAGGCCGGTCATGACCGTGCCCGAGGGCTTCGGCGCGAAGCTGTTCTTCAGGGTGTTCTGCATGCCACCGACCTGCTTGAGGGCGGCGCGGCTCTGGGTCCCGCCGAAGCCGGCGGGGTTGTTGAGGCCGAGGGGCGACGCGAAGTTCTGCATGGCAGCGCTGGTGGGCGCGGCCAGGGGCGTGAGCGTCACACCGGGCATCTTGAGGTCGATGGAGAACAGCGCGAGGCCCTCGTTGAGGGAGTCGGTCAGCTCGCCAACGACGTCGTAGGCGACGAGCTGGCCGGGCGAGACCGTCAGGCTGTTCTGGCCACCGCTCTCGATCGAGAGATCGAGGTCGCTGGCCGTGGCGATGGCCGGCAGTACGCCAGCGGCCAGTAGGCAAAGGAATCGGTTCATGGCTACCCGATTACGGGATGATGGAGGCTGGGGATGAGGAAGCTGAGAGGGGAGAGGCACTTATCGAGGGGGGTGGAGGATCCAGCCGACTGGTGTGGACAGGGTCCTTAGCTAAGACGGGGTAGGAACCCGTTAGGTTCGCCTCGACTCGGAATCCAGTCCTCGCGGTCGTGGGGAGCTAGAAGACCCAGGCGGGGTCAACCTCCACAGGTAAACGTACCCCGGGATCTGGAGTCACCGGAAGCCCTAAACTGGGTCAACCACGTCCGGAAAATGTAACCCGTCCTAGGGATCGGGGCGGAGCGATCTACTTCCAGACCTGGAGGAACCCCAGAGAATCACCGGTCAAGAGGTGCCCTTCGCCGTCGGCAGCGAGCACCAGGGCGTCGCTCCCGCGCGGGATCTGGAGCTGCACCACGGGCCCCTGCTCCCTTCCGAGCAGCAGGGCGACCCCCGTGCCCCTCGCCGTCGCCACCAGGCCGTGGCCCGGCCACCAGACCAGGTCCTGGACGCGGCTGGGGATGTCGGCCCAGACGGCCACGCGGGAGCCGTCCTCGACCTTGCGCAGCTGAACGGCGCGACCCGCGAGCCCCACCGCGAGCGAGGTGCCCGTGGGCTCGAAGCAGAGCGCCATGACCGGGCTGCCGAGATCGGCGAGCTCCCCCGCCACCTCCCAGGTCTCCGTCGACCAGATCTTGACACCCGTGGACCCCACAGCGATGCGTCCGCCATCGGGCGACCAGGCCAGGGAGAAGTCGAGGCCGCGCAGGCCCTCGAAGCTGCGCAGCAGGAGGCCGTCCTCCGCCTGCCAGATCCAGAGGATGCCGTCGGCGGTGACCCCGGCGATCAGGCTGCCATCGGGTGAGAAGGAGGCCGCCGTGAAGCCGGCCGCAGACTGGCCGGTGCGCACGAACAGCTCCTCGCCGAAGTTCTCCTCGGCCAGGCTGCGCAGGCGCAGGGTGCCGTCCTGACCACAGGTCACGAGGCGCTGGCCGTCGGGCGAGAGCGACGCGTCGAAGACCAGCCCCTCATGCTGCCGCGGTAGGCGCACGCAGCTCCCGGTGGCCCGATCCCAGATCAAGGCCGCCCCGTCGTAGCTGCAGCTGATCAGGCGATCGCCCTGGGCGTCGAGGGCCGAGAGTGCGCCCGAGTGGCCGTAGGCCTTGGGCTCGAGTTCGAAGTCGGGCAGGCGCCAGCGCAGGGCGCTCGTGCTCTCGGCGCCCACCAGGTGCCGGCCGTCCGGGGCCAGCTCGAGGTCGCCGAGGGGCCGCTCGAGGTGGTGCTCGAAGACCAGCTCGGGGGCCTCGTCCATCGAGAGGCGCCAGCCTTCGATGAGCAGGTCGGGGCCCGTTGCGGCCAGCAGCAGCCCCTCGTCGGTCTGGGCCCGGGTGATGTGCATCGTGTCGCCGGTGTTGCCGAAGCGCGTCAGCACGCGTCCGCTGGGCAGCTCCCAGAGCTGCAGACCCTGCTCGCCTGCGCCAGCCAAGAGGCCGTTCTCGGCGCCTTCCATGGGGCCGAACTCGAGGTCGCGCAGGTACTCGACCTCCGAATGGATCGTGGTCACGACAGAGCCGTCCGCGGTACGCAGGACCAGCACGCGCGAGCAGTCCTGCTCGGCCGTGCCCGCGCGCCCGAGCACCTTAAAGGGGTTGGTCAACAGCACGGCCACGAGGCTGCCATCGGGACTCCAGGCGGCATCCTCGGCCTTGAAGCCCTCGAAGTTGGTGGGCATGCGCTTGCCGGTGTTCAGGTCCGCCAGCATCAGGCCGCCACCGACGCCTTTGAGGGGCCAGATCGCGACCCGATCGCCTCCGGGCGAGACGCTGAGCCCGCCACCCAGGGAGACCAGGTCGCCCAGGCCCAGCTCGAAGGGATCCGCCTGCTCGTAGCCTTCTTCGCCACGCTCCCACACGACCGCGTGGTCGTCGCGCAGGCCGATCAAGAGGCGCCCCTCCTGCAGCATGCCGAGGGTCCAGCCGTGGGATCCCTCGAGGTCGAAGCCCTCCAGCAGCACGCCGTCGTCGGGGTTCCAGAAGCGCACCTCGCCGTTGGCCGTGGTGGCCACGAGCGGCACGCCAGGCGCGGCGTGTTGCAAGAGGACCACGCGACCGGCATGGCGCAGGCGGTCCGAACCGAGCTCCTGGAGGAGTTCGGGGGCATCCGAGGGGGCGGAGGAGAGGGCAGTCGTGAGCAGCAGGATGGGAAGCATGGTGCGAAACCTACACCAGGAGCTCCTGGGAGGGCAGTCCCGACGTTCCGAAAGGAGAATCCGCGCTCCCGAGCATCCTGGGATAGCGTTATGGGGAACCCGCACCGAGGTGCGCGCGTCTGCACATAGCTATTACTAGGTATCCCGACCCAGGGGCGACGTCTCGCCCTAACCTTCTGGGGTGCCCGGCGGGGTGGCCTACTCCGCTCCACCTGTCCCCTTTGCCTCCCGCGTTCCCCTGGCTTCGGCCATGACCGGACGGGCCACCTGTCCCAACTCCCACCCAGCAAGTCGATATGACCCGCACCCGTAATCTGCTCGGGCTGGCCGCCTTCGCGGCCTTTGCCTCCCCGAGTTTTGCGCAGTTCAACCAGCAGTGGGTCTCGTACACCAACGAGACTGCCACCCACCTGCCCGGACTCGCCACCTCGATCTCCTACAACAACACCGAGACCGACTTCGCCTGGGGCGATCTCGACAACGACGGTGACGACGACCTGGTCGTGGTGCGCAAGGAGGACTTCACGTCCACCGGCAAGCGCACCAACCTGCTCCTCATGAACGAGGGCGGCATCCTGGTCGACCGCACCACCCTGTACGCCTCCGCCGCGGACGTCCCCGGTGACCAGGGCTTCAACACCCCCACCAACGACCGCGACGCCGTGTTCGCCGACTTCAACCAGGACGGTTGGCTCGACGTGGTCACCGCGACGACCCTGTCCGACGGCAACCCGAAGCACATCGGCCACCCGCGGATCTACATGAACCTCGGCAACGACGGGTCGGGCAACTGGCTCGGCCTGCGCTTCGAGGACGCGCGCTTCCCGCAGTTCCTGCACTTCGGTTCGGGCTCGCCCCAGAACCCGCGCTTCTGCTCGGTCGCCGCTGGCGACGTCACCGGTGACGGCTACCCCGACATCTACTTCGGCGACTACGACAGCTCCGGCGCCGGCGGTGCCCAGCAGGGTTCGAACGAGGACCTGAACGACCGCCTCGTCATCAACGACGGCAACGGCTTCTTCACGGACCAGAGCCAGTCGCGCATGAGCACCTCGATGCTCAAGTCGGCCTTCGGCAACTCGGTCGTGATCAACGACTTCAACGGTGACGGTCTCAACGACGTCGTCAAGGACACCTCCCTCAACGCGCCCCAGTACGTGGCCGTGTCCTACAACAACCCGTCGAACGTTGGCTTCTTCAACATCTTCCACGACTTCCACTTCAACGCTCCCTACCACACGAGCGAGGGTGACCTGAACAACGACGGCCGTCTTGACCTGATCATCAGCGACGACGCCTCGGACCGCATGCGCATCAACACCGGCACCGACGCCTTCGGTCGTGCCACCTGGTCGAGCGCCCAGCAGTTCAGCTTCCTCACCGGTGGCGACGACGGCTTCGCCAGCAACAACCTGGTCGCCGACCTCGACGGCGACGGCTGGAACGATGCCCTGATCGCGGACGTCGACGTGGACATCGGTGGCTACAGCCGCCGCCTGCACATCTACCACAACCGCACCACCACCCCCGGTGACATGACCCCGACCCTCCGCGAGGAGCGTCAGTCCTCGAGCAGCTCGGGCTGGATCGGCGTCGTCGGCATGAAGACCGCCGACCTGAAGGGCACCCACGACGTCGCGGTCTTCGACCTCGATGGCGATGGTGACAACGACATGGTCGTGTCCCAGCAGTTCGACACCAAGGTGTGGATCAACGGCAGCGTCTCCACCCCCTGTGGCTTCACCAAGTACGGCGTCGGCGCTTCGGCCGCCAACTACATGGACCTGACCGGCACCGGTTCGGGCAGCGTCGGCACCACCGCCTCGCTGACCACCACCGGCGCCCCGGGCTCCAGCGTGTTCCAGGTGATCTCGGTCTCCAAGGCCAGCCTCTCCCTGTTCGGCGGTGTCGTCCTGATCGACTTCACCAACCAGCTGCTGCCCATGGGCATCGGCTCGGCTTCCGCCGGCACCAACGTCTGGAACCTCCCGATCCCGGCCAGCTCCGGTCTCGTCGGCTTCGAGGTGAACTGCCAGACCGCCGCGATCGACTCCGGCCAGCCCGGTGGCTTCGCCATGTCGAACGGTGTGGAGCTCATTCTCTGCCCCTGAGGTAGACGAGTTTGCAAAACGAGCGGCCGGGGCGCCCCCCCCCGGGGGGGCGCGCCCCCGGCGCGTGGTGGAAGTTTGATTACCCGCCCCCCCCGCGCCGCCCCCTCGGGAACCGGACAGCGACAGGGGGTTTTTTGAAAAGCGTTGGGGCGC
>JARGPD010000128.1:0-1724 GCA_029212845.1 Planctomycetota bacterium | reverse complement strand
ATGCCGCCCCCGGCGCTTCCCCTCTTTCAAAAACCCCCCGCCCCCGCCCCCCACCCGGGGGCCCCGCGGCCGCTCTTCGTTTGGCAAATGTTCAGTCCCGGTACCCCGGGGACGAGCCCTTTCCGAAACGGAAGCTTCCAGGTAGTTTGGAAGCATCGGATTCGCGATCCAAACCCCCTAGCCAACACCTCCTATGTTCTCAACCCGAAAGCTCATCGGGCTCGCGGTCGTCTTGACGGCCAGCGCCCCCGCCTATGGTCAGTTCAATGACCAGTGGGTCACCTTCCACGAAGAGACCGCGACGCGCCTCCCCGGCCTGTCCACCGGCGTCTCTTACAACAACACCGAAGTCGACTTCGCCTGGGGCGACCTCGACAAGGACGGGGACGACGACCTTGTCGCGGTCCGCAAGGAGGACTTCACGTCCACCGGCAAGCGCACCAACCTGCTGCTGATGAACGAAGGCGGCGTGCTCGTCGACCGCACCGCGGTCTACGCCACGGCGGCCGACGTCCCCGGCGACAACGGCTTCAACACGGCGACCAACGACCGCGACGTGGTCCTGGCCGACTTCGACCAGGACGGCTGGCTCGATGTGGTCACCGCGACCACCCTGTCCGACGGCAACCCGAAGCACATCGGTCACCCGCGCATCTACATGAACCTCGGCAACGACGGCGCGGGCAACTGGCTCGGCCTCCGTTTCGAGGACGCGCGCTTCCCGCAGTTCCTGCACTTCGGCACCGGCGCCGCCCAGAACCCCCGCTTCTGCTCGGTCGACGCTGGCGACATCACCGGTGACGGCTACCCGGACCTGTACTTCGGCGACTACGACAGCTCGGGCGCCGGCGGTGCCCAGCAGGGCTCGGGCGAAGACCTCGACGACCGTCTTGTCATCAACGACGGCAACGGCTACTTCACCGACCAGAGTCAGTCGCGCATGTCGGCTACGATGCTCAAGAGCGCCTTCGGCAACTCGGTCATCATCCACGACATGAACGGCGATGGCCTCAACGACATCGTCAAGGACACCTCGCTCAACGCGCCCCAGTACGTGGCCGTGTCCTACAACAACCCGTCGAACGTTGGCTTCTTCAACATCTTCCACGACTTCCACTTCAACGCGCCTTACCACATCAGCAAGGGTGACTTGAACAACGACGGTCGCATGGACCTCATCATCAGTGATGACGCCGACGACCGCATGCGCATCAACACCGGCACCGACGCCTTCGGTCGCGCCACCTGGTCGAGCGCACTGCAGTTCGACTTCATCAGCGGTGACGACGATGGATTCGCCAGCAACAACCTGGTCGCCGACCTCGACGGTGACGGCTGGAACGATGCTCTGATCGCGGACGTCGACGTCGACATCGGTGGCTACAGCCGCCGTCTGCACATCTACCACAACCGCACCACCACCCCCGGTGACATGACCCCGACCCTGCGGGAAGAGCGCGAGCTCGACTCCGCTGGCGGCGGCGGCCCCTGGGGCGGCGGCGGCGATGACGACGGCTGGATCGGCGTCGTCGGCATGGACAAGGACGACCTCGGTGGCACCCACGACGTCGCGGTCTTCGACCTCGACAGCGATGGCGACAACGACATGGTCATCAGCCGTCAGTTCGTCACCCAGGTGTGGATCAACGACTCGGTGACGACGCCCTGCGGCTTCACCAAGTACGGCGTCGGCGCTTCGGCCGCCAACTACATGGACCTGACCG
>JARGPD010000127.1 GCA_029212845.1 Planctomycetota bacterium | reverse complement strand
TCGCGGCGCTGCAGCAGCACGACGTCGTAGCCGCGCTCGGCCACGCCGCCGGTCCCCTCGTCGCCCCCGACGATCAAGCGCTCGAGCGCATTGAGCTGGCCGCCGAGGGCACCGCCACCCCAGGCCTCGCCGAAGGCACCGCGCGCGTCCGGGTCGACCTCGATCCGGCCGGTCGCCCAGGGGCCGTGCTGCACGAGGGCGAGGGCTCCGCCGCCGAGCCAGAGCACCAAGGCGAGGCCCGCGAGGCCGCGCCGCAAGCGACCGCCCGGATCGGTCTCGCTTGCGCCAGGGTCTTGCGCGCGCACCTCGCTCCCGCCCGCCGCCATCAGTCGTCCCCGAGGTAGCCGAAGTGGCCCATGCTGTCCTCGAGCTCGCTGGGCAGCTCGCCGTCGACGCGCGGCAGGCGCGCACCGATCTCCTCGATGCGCTTCCACAGGTCCTTGGCGGCTTCGACGCGCGGGTCGCTCGGCTCGACGCCTAGGGCGCTCTGCTCGAGCGGATCTGCGCTCAGGTCATAGACCACCGGCTTGGTGCCGGGGCGGTTGCGGATCACCTTGTGGTCGCCCGCGTGCAGGCCCTCCATGGCCGCGCGCGGGAGCTCGGGGTCCGGGCGGCCGAAGGCCAGCTCGAGCGGCGCCACGCGCGCGCGCAGGTCCTCTCCGGCGAAGAGCGGCGCCAGGCTGCGGCCCCAGTGCTCGGCCTCGCGCTCGAAGCCGACCAGGTCGAGCACCGTCGGCGCCAGGTCGACCAGGCTGACCAGGTCGTCGTACCTCGTGCCCGCCGGGATGCGGCCGGGCCAGCGCACCAAGAGCGGCACCTCGATCGACTCCTCGAACAGGGTCTTGTTGTGGCCGAAGCGGCCGTGCTCGCCGAACTCCTCGCCGTGGTCCGAGGTCACGATCACGAGCGTGTCGTCGAGCCGGCCCGCCGCCCCGAGCTGGTCGAGCATGCGCCCGATGTTGGCGTCGGTGTAGTGCAGCTCGCCGTCGTAGAGGGCCAGGATGTGGTCGCGGTCGCGCTCGGGGTCGGCCAGCTCGGACATGTCGAGCTGGGGGATGCCCGTGCCGTCGACGGTGCCCTGGTAGTCGGGGTCGAACAGGTCGTGCTCGGCGGGCGGCGCGTAGTCGTAGTGCACGTCCCAGAAGTGCACGAAGGCGAAGAAGGGCTCGCGCTCTTCGTCCGCGGCACCATGCGCGAGCCCGTCGAACCACTCGCCGAAGCGCTCGGCCACGAGCTCGCCGGTCAGGCCCTCGTGGGAGGCGTCCTCCATGGCGCGCAGCAGCTTGCGCTCCTCGGGCGTCGCCGCTTCGAAGCGCGCCGCCTCGACGCCGACGCTGGTGCAGTCCTCGTAGTGATCGAAGCCGCGCCCGAAGCCGAACCACGCATCGAGGTTGGGACCCGAGTAGAAGCCCGCCGTGCTCCAGCCGGCCTCCTGGAAGGGCTGGGCCAACAGCCGCCGCGCGGGGTGTAGCTTGCTGTTGGGCAAGAGCACGCCGTGCATGCGATCGGGCTGGCCGCCGAGCATCGCCATGTGCCCGGGCACGGTCCAGCTCGTGGTGCTGACCGCGTTCGTGAAGCGCGCGCCCTCGGCGGCGAGTCGCGCGTCGAGCACCGGCGTCGTCGCCACGCCCGGCGCCGTCACGCTCTCGTAGCCGTAGCTCGACAGGTGGTCGGCGCGCAGGCTGTCGATGCTGATCACCAGCACGCCGCGTGGCGCGCCGTCGGGGACGGTCGCTCTGGGCGGTGCCGGGTCGGATGAGCAAGCGAGGCAGGCCGCCAGGAGCAGGGCGCCGGGTCGGCCGTGCAGGAGGAGGGAGTGCGACATGGTGGATCGCATCATAAGGGAGCGAGCACCGTGCGGTAGCTGCCGTGCGGGTTGCCCGCGGCTCACTCCGCCGAAGTCAGGAGTCCTCGCCAAGGACGTCCAAGTCGGCTAGGTCCTGGTTGCGACCCGTAGCGCGCTTGTTGGCAATGAACTGTTTCCGTCCGATGAAGTCCACCGCGACACCACCGTACTCCCCGGGCTCCCGGCCCCCATGGGCCTCGTCCCAGGTCAAGCCCGAGAGGCTGGTCAACAGCTCGATGCGGACCGGCGGCACGCCAAGCTGAACGACACGCTCGGGGAGCTGAAAGTCTTCCGGTGCCAGGTCCAGGCCACTGAAGCCGAAGGCCGCGAGGGCCTGCAGGATGCGGTCCGCGTTCTCCGCCGTGGGCCGAACCAAGATTTCCAGGTCGCCGGTGAAGCGGGGCGCGCCGTGGAAGGCGAGCGCGTACCCACCCACGAGCAGGTACTCGACGTCATGGACGTTGAACAACTCGAGCAGTTCTTTGAACTCGGGCTGTGTTTCCATGGTGCTGCCGGCGGAGGAAGTCGACAGCCGCCAGTCTCTTGGCCGGGGGCTGTGCGAGCCAGAACTCGCGGTCCCGGCGTCGGGCCTCGGGATCCTCGAGCTGGCGCTTGGTGACGACCTTCTCGATCATGTCTTGATCTTAGGCTTCTGGCGGCGATTGGGCCACATGCGAGTCCCCGGGGGGCCCCCCTTCAGCCCGGCTTCTTCGCCAGGGCGCAGAGCGAGTGGCCGACCGGGATGCCGAAGCACTTCGAGCGTGGCAGCTCGGCTACGAAGATGCGGTGCAAGCGCACGTGGGCCCTACATGGAACAGGCCTGGCGGGTCGGCCGGTCCATCGCGCCAGGACGCTCGCAACTCGAACCGGGACGGCCTCCCCTCGCTAGGGCAGGAACGTCAGCGGGACCGGGTTGCTGGCGAACCCCACCGCGCCGGTGAACAGGTCGAACTGGACGTAGGCGTGATGGATCGTCATGCCGATCAGGCTGCCGTCGAAGGCCGGCGGAAGCTGGAACATCGGGGGCTGTGCCGGCACGCCCGAGATGGGCAAGCTACCCAGGGACGACGCGAGCGGCATGGTCGAAGGCGACTGCAGGGTGAACTGCAGGTAGGCGTCCAGGTTCAGGGGCAAGACGTGACCGTCGATGGGGATGCCCGGGCTGACTCCGCTCGCCGAGCCCAAGAGCAGGAACAGGCTGAGGGGCCCGCCTCCCGGCGACTGGACCTGGAAGGTCTGGACCCCTCCGGTCGAGACGGAGAGCTCATAGACATCCGCCATGAGCGGAGGTGCGAAGCACGCATCCAAGGCGAGATCGCCATCGATGTCGAAGGGCGCGTGGAGGGCGTCGCACTCGTCCGGGACGAGGTTCCCGTTGCAGTCGAGGCTCGTGCCACTGCTGAGGTCCAAGGAGTCCGGGACGCCGTTGCCGTTGCAGTCCTTCTGCTTGGGGAACGAGTCCTGCCAGACCAAGAGCGGCGGGGTCGGAGAGTTGTAGATGAGGTCCTGGTCGCCGTCGCCGTCCAGGTCTTCGACCAGCGCGAGGATCGGCGTGGTCACATGCATCTGGGGTGCCCCAGGCAGGATGGCCATGGGAGCGAATTGGAGCGAGCCCAGGTTCTTGCACCACGCAAAGGTCAGGGGAGGCTCCATGACGAACAACGCGTCGGGCAGGCCGTCGCCGTCGAAGTCGCCGACCTGGATCTCGTGCAAGCTGTGGGTCGGTAGCGATGCGACGGACCCGACGCTGGTCAAGGCACCGCCTCCGTCGTTGCGCAGGACCTCCATCCTGTCGGGGCTCGCTGCCCGGTAGAGCACGTCCAGGTCGCCGTCGCCATCGAGGTCCGCGAGGTCGAACTCCAAGATCATCACGCCGTTGAAAAGCGTTGTCGTGGGCGCGAAGATCCCGCCGCCAAGACCGCGGAGCCAGGCCAAGGGCGCTCCGCCAGTGCCCGTGTGGGACAGGAGCACATCGAGGATGCCGTCGCCGTCGAAGTCCGTGGCCTCGAAGTCGTACACGTAGTTGATGGCCTGGGGGAAGAACCGCTTGGTTCCGAAGGCCCCCCCGCCGAGGTTGGCGAACCAGAACAGGGCGTTCTGCGAGGTCTCGACCCCGACGAGGACGTCCAGATCACCGTCGCCGTCCATGTCGACGAGCTGGACGTCGGTGCTTGGGGACGAGTGGAAGCCCAGGTCGAGCATCCACTCGATCTCTTCGGGGCCCCGCCGTTCGTACACGAGGTAGCGCTGGAACGAGTCCTCGATCACGACGTCCTCGTCGCCGTCCCCGTCCAGGTCAGCCATCCGGATCAGCTCGGGCAAGATGCCGCCGTCGTAGAGCCTCACAGGCCCCTCGAACAGGCCGTCCTGGACCATCTCGTACCAGTAGATACTGCCCTTGGAGTAGGGGCCCCCGACCCCGACCAGGTCCAGGTCGCCGTCCCCGTCGAAGTCGGTCGCCATGACGTCGACAGGCTGCTCCAAGCCCGTGTCGTCGATGATTGCGGCAGGACCGAAGTCCTGGGCAAGAGCGGGGGTGCACGGGAGCGCGGCAGTGAGCAGCGTGAACGTGGAGAGTCGCCAGGGGAGCGTCATGATTTTGCGAGGGAACGATGTTGCGAGGGGTCGAGAGTGCGAGTGCCCTCAACCCTAACACGGACGTCCAGCCCTTGCAGGTTGCCGCCAGTGCGGCAGGCCTCAGCCCGGCTTCTTCGCGAGGGCGCAGATCGAGTGACCGGCGGGGATGCCGAAGCGTTTCGACAGGGGCAGCTCGGCGGCGAAGATGCCGTGCAGGAGCGCGTGGGCCCAGCGCGGGAAGGGCCAGGTCAGGTTGGTGCGCTCGGGGTCGGCGTCCTTCTGCAGCAGCTTCTCGAGCAGCTTGATCGCGAGCACGGCCGGCAGGATCAGCGGGAACAGGAACACGTTCGAGTGGGTGTTGCGCACGACGGTCAGGCCAGCGCGATCGAACAGGTCGTCGAGGCGCCTGCGGCGGTAGCGGCGCGTGTGGTGCACGACGCGGTCGTTGTTCGCGAAGAGGAACTGGTAGGCCGGGACCGAGATGAAGAGGTGCCCGCCGGGGGCGAGCACGCGGTGGATCTCGGCGACGACGGCCAGGTCGTCCTCGGTGTGCTCGAGGGCATCGAACAGGCAGATCAGGTCGAAGGACTCGTCCGCATAGGGCAGGGCGTCGCCGCTCGCGACCACGCCGCCGGGGAAGCCGCGCGCGGCGATGTGGCCGAGGCTCTCGTCGTCGATGTCAGCAGGAAAGACGCGACCGCCCTCGGCCTTGAGCTCGTCGAGTCCCTCGAGGAAGCCACCCACACCAGCGCCGAGGTCGAGCACCCGGCGCGGAGGCGCGTCCTTCAGGAAGTGGCGCAGGAGCCCGAGGTAGACCGAGCGACGGCCGCGCATCCACCAGTGGCTCTTGTCGAGCTCCAGGAATTGCCGGTACGCGATCTGGTCCATGGCGGGCCTACTCGGAGGCGGAGGCGGCGCCAGCAGCCGTGGCCTTCGGCTCGGCGACGACGATCATCTCGTCGAACAGGTTCACGTACAGGGCCGCGTCGCCGACCAGCCTGAGCGGCGAGGCCAGCACCGACAGGACCGGATGGATGCGACCGACGCGCTCGGCGAGGAAGTCGAGCGTCACGTACTTGCCGCCGAGGCGCGGCGTGTTCTCGAGGATCGTCAGGCCGGCCTCGTCGAACAGGCGCCCGAGGGTCGCCGGGTCGAAGTGGTAGATGTGCTCGGCGTGCTTGTAGTGCTGCCACTTCTTGCCCAGCAGCTTGGCCGCGCGGCTCGCGACGTTCTGGGTCTCGACCAAGAGCTTGCCGCCGGGTGCCAGCAGCTCGGCTGCGCGCACGAGCGCGGCGCGCGGGTCGGGGATGTGTTCGATCACGTCCCAGAAGGTGACTAGGTCGAAGCTGCCGGGCTCGAGCCCGTCGTCGAAGCCGAGCAGCCCGCCCTTCACGTGGGCCTCGCCGAGCTCCTCGACGGCGGCCTTGCGGATCGCGTCCGACGGCTCGAGCCCGAGCACGTCCCAGCCGGACTCCTGCATGACCGAGAGGAAGTAGCCCGCGGCGCAGCCGACGTCGAGCACGCGCCGCGGCGTGCCGTCGCTGCGCGTGGGCCCGCTGAGGTAGCGGTCGACGATCGAGCGCCGGCCCCGATAGGTGCGCTTGTACAGGGGCGCGTCGGCGCGGTAGTCGGTGTAGCCGTGCTGCTTGGCGGCCGACGAGTTCCAGTAGCTCTCGTCGTAGACGCTCTCGATCAGCGAGGCGTCCGCGAGCCGCGGCGTGACGTAGGTCAAGCCGCAGCCGCTGCACTTGACGACGCGGAACTGGCCGTCGACGAAGCACAGCTCGTGCTCGTCCTTCCCGCACAGGCCGCAGCCGACCTCCTGCAGGGCCTCCTCGGGGATGCGTGGGGCGAGCCCCGCGCTAGGGGAGGGGGTCACCCGAAGTACTCCTGCTCGGCCGCGACCTTGTCCGCGCCGGCGTCCTTGCCCTTGAGCAGGGTGCGCGCGACCTTGCGACCCATGGCCACCGAGTGGTCCATGTTGTTGTAGCGGTAGAGGCCCTGGCGACCGGTGGTGGTCAGGCCCTCGTAGGAGCGCACCGACTTCATCAGCACGTCGAGGTTCGCCCGGTAGGTCAGGTCGTAGACCGGGTAGGCGTAGGTGATGCGCTTGAGCTCGATGCCGCGGGCGGTGCCGGGCTTCAAGAGGCCGACGGTGACCAGGTCGTTCTCGGCGACCCTGGCGCCCTCCTCGAGGGTCAGGTTCCAGTCGTCGTCGCCGATGCGGCAGGTGATCTCGCAGCAGATGATCGTCTTGTCGCCGGGGATCTCGTGGTCGGAGAAGTTCTTGAACTCGCAGATGCGGTGGATCTTGAGGTGCTTCTCGGGCAGGTAGACCCAGTGGTCCGGGCTGACCGACGGCGTGTCGACCTCGAGGTAGACGAAGACGATGCCGATGTACTTCAGGTTGGCGATCGCCTCGACGACCTCGGGGCCGACGGGCGGGTCGATCGACTCGAGCGCGCGCGGAAGGGGCATCGTGTTGACGATGTGGTCCGCCATCACCGGGTCGCCCTCCGCCATCTGGATGCCGACCGCGCGGCCGTCCTCGACGATGACCTTCTCGACCGGCTCGCCGCAGCGGATCGTGCCGCCCATCTCGACGATCTTCTCGGCGTACTTGCGGCAGATCTGGCCGATGCCGCCGTGGGCCGGGTACCAGAACTCGGAGACGAGGCTGCGCACCTCGCCCTCCTTCGGTGGGCTGACGGTGGTCTTGATCGTGTGCCAGAGGTTGGCCTGGCTGATGCGCTGGCTGGCCCAGTCCGAGCTGATCTCGGTGCAGGGCATCTTCCAGGCCTTGGACGTGTAGGTGCCGAAGAAGATCTCGTAGAGCGTCCGGCCGAAGCGCTTCAGCACCCAGTTCTCGAAGTTGTCGTCCGGGATCGGCTTGAACCACTGGCGCATGCGGATCCACATGTAGTCCCACATGGCCTTGACCATGATGGTCTTGGGCAGGGCCGTCAGGACGTTGCCGAGCTTCAGCGGGTAGTTGAAGAACTTGCCCTGCATGTAGATCCGCGAGAGGCGCTCGCGGATCACGACCTCGTTGTCGAGGACCTCGTAGAGGTGCTGGATCAGCTCCTCGTTGCGGCTGTGGAAGCGGTGCGGGCCGTAGTCCAGCCAGTACCCGTTCGTCTGCCACGAGCGGCCGAGACCGCCGACCTGGTCCTCCTTCTCGAGGATCGTGACCTGGTGACCCGCCTTGGCGAGCTCATAGGCGCAGGAGAGGCCGGCGAGGCCGGCACCGATGACGGCAACGTGCATGGAGATGGTGGACGAGGGATGAGTCGTTGGGACGCGCTGGGCCAGGTGTGGTCCGGCGCCCTCGGACCCGGTACGGGGGGGCCGAACAGAATACCCCAAGCGGGCCCCGGGGGCGGACTTGGGGCGTGAATCCCCCGCGCGGATCGCGCGTCAGGCGACGGGCGGGAAGGCCACGACGAAGGCCGAGCCCCCGCCTTCGCGGGGCCGGTAGCTGGCCTCGGCGCCCAGGGCTGCGGCGTGGAGCTGGACCAGGTGCAGCCCCAGACCCGTGCCGGGGCGCTCGCGGGTGGCCTCGTCGCCGGTGCGGTAGAAGGCCTCGAAGATGCGCCGCTCCTCACCCGCGGCGACCCCGGGGCCGCGGTCGAGCACCTCGAGCAGCACGCGGTCCTTCGCCCGGCGGGTGCGCACGGTCACCGGGGTGCCGCCGCCGTACTTGCGGGCGTTGCCGACCAGATTGCGCAGGATGCCGCTGAGGGCGTCCCACTGCAGCAGCACCGGGGGCAGGTCCCGGGCCAGGTCGAGCTCGAGGGCAGCCTCGCTCTCGCCGGTGTTGTAGTGGGCGCCGTGCTCTTCCAGCTGGGGGCCCATCAGCTCGATCATCTCGGTCAGGTCGCCCGGCGCCGAGCTGGCGGTCTCGCTGTCGAGGCTGGCCTTCTGCAGCACGTTCTCGACCAGGAGCGACAGGCGCTCGGTCTCACCGAGGATGCGCTGGTAGTACTCGCTGCGCGCCTCGGGGGTCGAGGCGATGCCGTCGGCCAGCATCTCGCCGTGCAATCGGATCGAAGCCAGGGGGGTGCGCAGCTCGTGGGTCACCGCGGCGACGAAGTTCTCGGTGCGGCGCGCCTGGGCCAGCTTCTGGCGCACGTTGCCGAGCAGCAGCACGAGGCCGGTGCTGAGCGACAGGACCATCATCAGGACCACGGCTCCGAAGCGCAGGATCGAGGCCCGGAAGCGCGCCAAGGGCGCCGTGGTGTCGGTCAGGATCGCCTGCTGGTTGCGGAACCAGACCAGGTCGCGCGACTCCTGGATGTCGAGCAGGGTGACCAGGTCGAGCGCGCGCTTGAGCTCCCCCTCGCCCGCCGGCTGGCGAGCGTCGAGGCCCGAGACGAGCCGCGCGTCGCTCTCGAGGACCAGCGGAGCGTGCTCCTCGGCGAGGCGCTGGAAGACCCAGCTGGGATCGATCAGGAAGCCCTGGTAGTCGTGGAAGCCCTCGGCGAGGGCCTCGAGGCAGCGACCGCCCTTGGGGACGGCGAGCGGGATGCCGGTGCTGATGTCGCCGCGCACCTCGGCCGGGCGCACCTCGCGCACGGCGGCCAGGCGCAGGTGCCCGGCAGAGTCGCGGAACAGCATCAGCTGGAAGCGCGAGACGGCGACCGAGACCTCGCGCGCGCGCATCAGCGGCAGGCAGGTGCGCAGGCAGTCCTCGTGGCGGGCGCGGTCGGCGTGGACCGCGGCGGTGACCATCGGGACCCGCAGCACGTCGACCCCGCGGCCGCCGGAGCTGAGCTCGGGCAGCATGGAGGAGTCCATCAGGCCGAGCATGTCGAACAGGGCGATCTCGAAGTCGGGCTGCTTGTCGTGGTCGCCGAGGTCGCCGTTCTCGTTGACGATCAGCTCGAAGCGGCGCGCGTCGCTGCCTTGGATCGCGTCCATGTAGAACCACGCCTGCAGCGGCGAGGGCACCGGGTCCTCGAGGATCGGCGAGGACAAAAGCACCAGGTCGTCGTAGAAGCTGGCGTCCGGCGAGTAGGTCGAAGCGTACTGGTAGTAGGGGCGCTGCTCCTCGGAGGCCAGGAACTGGCGGAAGCGCTCGTCGACGAGGTCCAAGAGCTGCAGGCGGTCGTGCTCGGCGCGCAGCGGGATCGCATCGAGGTCGCTGGTGTAGGCGCGGTACAACCCGCCGGCGTGCAGGAACATCAGCACGACGGCGGGCAGCACGAGCAGGGCCCCGAACAGGGGGACTCCCCGTCCGAGGCCACGCAGGGCTCCTAGGATCGGTCTCACGCCAAGGCTCGGCTCAGGCGTACCAGCGGTAGCCCTTGCCGCGCACGGTCTGGATCAAGGTCGGCTGGGCGGGGTCGGGCTCGACCTTGCGACGCAGGCCGACGATGTGGATGTCGACGGTGCGGGTGGCGACGTTCGGGTTGCGGTAGTGCCACACGTCGCGCAAGAGGTCCTCGCGGGTGACGACCTTCTCGTTGTGCTGGATCAGGTACTCGAGGATGTCGCCCTCGCGCGGGGTCAGGTGCACGACCTCGCCGTCGCGATGGACCTCGAGCCGTGCCAGGTCGACCTGGATCTCGTTGGGCAGGTCGAGCATCGGCGGCGGCGTGGCCGACATCGAAGCCGAGCGGCGGAACTGGGCCTGGATGCGGGCGACCAGCTCGCGCGGTGAGAAGGGCTTGGTCATGAAGTCGTCGGCGCCCGCCTCGAAGCACTGCAGCACGTGGCTCTCCTCGGAGAGGGCGGTCAGGACCAGCACGCGCACCTTGTGGTTGTGCTGGCGCAGGGCCTTGAGCAGCTCGAGCCCGTTGCGACCCGGCAGCATCAGGTCGAGCACGATCAGGTCGTAGTTGCCCGCGGTGGCCATGTCGAGACCGCTGTCGCCGTCGTGGGCGACGTCGGCTTCGAAGCCGGAGTGGACGAGGGCGTCACGGATGCCGAGCGCGAGGGTGCGCTCGTCCTCGACGACCAGGATGCTCTGCTTCGGGTCGTCGGTGTTGGGCTCGGTCATGGCTGTGGTGGGGAGGGCTCGGGGGGAGTTGGGAGCGACCTACTACGTAAGAATGGGGGCCCATCGCGGTCCCACGCACATCATTCCTGGGTATCCGAACCTCGGCGATACAAGCGCGCCGGCCCGGCAGCGGGCGGGTCAGCTGCCGAGGAAGCGCTTGCGGCAGATCGTCCGGAACATGCCGATGGCGGTCTTGGCGACCTTGACGATGCCGTCCGAGTGCTTCGACTCGCCCCCGAGTCGGGCGCCGTAGTGCACCGGGATCTCGACCACCCGCAGGCCCTGGCGGTAGGCCTCACAGATCATCTCGGGCGAGAACGAGGGGCCGGGCTCACGCGTCCCGGGGCGGATCTGGGTCCAGGCGTCGGACCAGAGCGCCCGGTAGCTGCAGCCCACGTCGGTCAGCCGCGGCTCGTGGGGCAGGTACCAGCAGAGCTCGAGCCACTTGGCCATGATGACGTTGCCCCAGCGCAGCTTCTTGTCCATGTTCGCGCCCTGCTCGACCATCTGGCGCGTGGTGCGCGTGCCCAGCACCATGCGGCAGTCTTCGAGGTAGTGCAGCAGCTTCGGCAGGTCGCCGGCGCGGAAGGAGCCGTCGGCCTCGGTGATCACCAGGATGTCGGCGCCCTCGGCGGTGCTGTGGTTCAGGCCGGCGCGGATCGCGCAGCCGTAGCCGGGGTCGCTCTCGGTGATGACCTCGGCGCCGGCGGCGGTGGCGCGCTCGGCGGTGGCGTCCTTGCAGTTGTTGTCCACCACGACCACGCGGTCGACGTGCTCCTGGGCGAGGAACTCGGTCACCACGTCCGCAATGGTGGCCTCCTCGTTGTAGGCCGGGACGATGACGTGGACGCTGTGGCTCTGGAACATGGTGGGCGGGGCGCGAGGCTGGTTACAGCTTATCCGGGTCCGAAGCGGGGCAGGTGGCGCAGTTCGGAGTCGGCTTGCAGTTGTCGTAGCCGGCGGCGACGACCAGGGCGTGGAACTCCTCGCGCACCAGCTGGTCCGGGGCCAGGCGCGCCGCGAGCCAGGCGCGCAGCTCTTCATAGGAGGCCTTGGCGGCGTGGGGCACCAGGTGGTGGCGGGCGAGGACGCGGCGCGTGTAGGCATCGACGATCGCGACCGGGCGCCCGCCGGCGTAGCACAGGATCGAGTCGGCGGTCTCGGGGCCGACGCCGTGGATCGCCAAGAGCTCGGGGCGCAGGTCCGCGAGCGGGCGCGTCGCGAGGGTCGCCTCGGCGCCCCCGGGCTGGGCCAGCCACCAGGTGGTCAGGGCACGCAGCTTCGTGGCCTTGGTGCGGAAGAAGCCCGAGGGGCGGATCAGGGCTTCGAGGGAGCTCGGTCCGCTGCTGGGCTTGCCCGGCTTCGGCTGCCCAGCTGCTTCGGTCGAAGGAGGGAGGGCCAGCAGGACCGCGGGCTCGAGGGCGCCGACCGCACGCAGGTTCGCGAGGGCGAGCTCGACGTTTCGCCAGGCGGTGTTCTGGGTCAGGATCGCGCCGACGGCGACCTCGAAGGGGCTCGCGGCGGGCCACCAGTGGCGGCGACCGAAGCCGGCGCTGAGCTCCAGCAAGAGGGCGTCGAAGGCGGCAGCTCCGGGCAGCTCGCGGGCCTCGTCCGCGACGAAGCCGGGGCGCAGCTGGGCGAAGGGCACGTCGCTGGCGTCGGCGCCGACGAAGGGGCTGCCCGCGGGGCTGCGGTGCAGGCGTTCCGCCAGGCTCACGACAGGGTCGGCGGGGTCACGGGCGCCATGATCGACACGCCGCTCTGGATCGGGAAGAGCCGCACGAGGGCGGCCTCGATCACGAACAGGCCCGCCAGGCAGGCTTCGATCGGACGCGGCAGGTTGAAGAAGTCGGTGCTGCCGCTGGTCTCCGACGACGGGGTGGCCCCCCGGCCCGCGCGCTTGCGCTTGAGCCAGCGCACCAGCCAGATCGGTGGCAGCAGCAGGAAGTTGAAGCCGCGCACCTCGGTCAGCTCGAAGCCGCTGCGCCGGATCAGCTCGCGCAGCTCGTCCGGCCGGTAGCGGCGCTTGTGGTGCAGGAAGTCGTCGTGGGGCGACCAGAGGCTTGGCCAGGCGGGGACCGACAGGACCAGGCACGCGCCGGGGGCGAGCACTCGAAAGAGCTCGGCCATGACCGCGTCGTCGTCCTCGAAGTGCTCGACGATGTCGAGCGCCAGGGCGCCGTCCATGCAGCCAGGGCGGAAGGGCAGCCGCAGGCCGTCGCCACGCACGGCCGTGAAGGGGACCGGCCCCGCGTCGCTCTTCAGCTTGGTGAAGTGCGTGGCGCCCGGGTCGAAGTCGAGGCCGAAGAAGCGCTTCAGCGGGTGCTTGGGTGCGAAGTGCGCCAGGTTGCCGCCCGTGCCGCAGCCGACCTCGAGCACGCGCGCGCCGGGACCGCGACCGCGCAGCATGCGCGCGACCAGGGGAGCGAGCAGCCGGCGCTTGCCCCGGAACCACCAGTGACGCCCCTCGATGGCGTCCATCTCGATGTAGGCCGCGGGGTCCATCGCCAGCTAGCGGTAGCGGCCCGCGAGGCGCCGCATGAAGATCTGGACCAGCTCCAGCCCCGAGCCGAGCACCGCGGCCAGGAGCCGTACCTTGGTGTCGTCCTCGTGGTGCCAGCTGACCGGCAGCTGGGCGAGCTTGAGGTTCTGGGCCTGGGCGATCACGACCAGCTCGGCGTCGAAGGCCCAGCCGTCGAGGGTCGAGCGCTGGAACACGGCCTGGGCGGCGTCGCGCCGGAAGCCCTTGAAGCCGCAGGTGAAGTCGTGCACGCCCGGGGCCAGGAACAGGTTGACCAAGAGCGTGAAGCCCTTGCCCAGGGTCTCGCGCACGATCGGCTGGCGGCGCGTGATCTCGGAGCCCGGCACGCGCCGGTTGCCGATCACCACATCGCTGCCGCTCTCCAACGCCGCCAGGAAGGCCGGCGTCTGCTCGAGCGGCGTCGACAGGTCGGCGTCCAAGAAGAACGAATAGTCACCGCGCGCCACCAGCATCCCGTGGCGCACGGCCGCGCCCTTGCCGCGGTTCGCGGGCAGGCGCTCGAGCACCAGCGGAATGTCCGCATGGGCCGCAGCCCAGGCCTCGATCAGCTCCACCGAGCGATCCTTCGAGCCGTCGTCCACCAGCACCAGCTCCCAGTCGCGTGCCGCGCGCCCGGCGTCGACGCAGAGCCCGTCCAGGAACGCGCTGAGGGCGTCCAGGCTGGCCTCGAGCACCCGCTCTTCATTAAAGACGGGCACCACGAAGGACACCAAGGGTGGGGGCGTGGAGGGGGGCATGGCGACGGCCAAAGCCTACCCTACAGCCCCGCCGAGGCGATTCTCCGTGGCGGAATGCCAGTCGGATGCCAGCTGCCAAGGTTTGCTCTGCGGCGAGCAATCAGGGCGAAGTGGCCTGCGAAGCACCACGCAGGGCCGGAGTCTCTGGCGAAGCAAGCGGCCACCGTCGGCGCGCCTTAGGACATCCCACTGCCGCGAAGTCGCCTCGAAGCGTGGAACAGCGTGAATCCAGCGCGTGAGGCCCT
>JARGPD010000126.1 GCA_029212845.1 Planctomycetota bacterium | reverse complement strand
GACCAGCTTGCGGGTGCGGCGCACCCCATGGTCGCTAGCGGCCTCGGCCGCGGCATCCAAGGCCGCGTGCTCCCCGGAGAGCACGACCTGGCCGGGCGCGTTCAGGTTGGCAACCGAGCAGATCCCGTGGGCGGAGCCGACGGCGGCCAGGGCCTTGGCCTTCTCCTCATCGCCCCCCATCAGGCTGAGCATGCCGCTCGGCACGTTCTCCGAAGCCGCCTGCATCGCCTCACCACGCAGGCGCACGAGACGCACCGCGTCGGCGAAGTCCAGGCTGCCCGCGCACCACAGGGCGGTGTACTCGCCTAGGGAGAGTCCGGCGGTCATCGAAGCCTTGGAGAGGTCCAGGCCTTCCTCGGCCTCGAGCACGCGGATCACCGCCACGCTCGTGACCAGGATGCCGGGCTGGGCGATGTCGGTCCGGTTGACCTCGTCGCCGCTGGACCAGCAGGCCTCCTCGAGCGAGAAGCCTAGGGCCTCCGAGGCCTCGGCAAAGGTCGCGGCGGCGACGGGGTGCGCCTCGCACCAGTCGCGCCC
The DNA here is from genome assembly GCA_029212845.1 of Planctomycetota bacterium. GTDB lineage: Bacteria > Planctomycetota > UBA1135 > UBA1135 > JARGPD01. Next base: position 13,463 of record JARGPD010000126.1, on the reverse strand, counting down.
CATGCCTTCGAACTGGGCGCCCTGCCCGGGAAAGATGATGCCTTGCGTCATGGTCGATTCTCCTACCAACGGATGAGGGTGCCACCCCAGGTGAGCCCGGCGCCGAAGGCCACGAGGACCACGAGCTTGCCGGGGATGCAGCGATCCTGGGTGACCGCCTCGTGGAGGGCAACCGGGACACTCGCCGCCGAGGTGTTGCCGTACTTCTGGATGTTGACCAGCACCTTCTCGTCGGTCATGTCGAGCCGATCGAGGGCGGCGTCGATGATGCGCCGGTTGACCTGGTGCGGCACGATCAGGCCGAGCTCCTCGGGCTCGTGGTCCTCCATGAACTCACGGATCAGCGAGCTCATGCGCTGCACCGCGAACTTGAAGGTCTCGCGGCCCTTGAGCGCGATCTTGTGCTTGTTGGCCTGCACGGTCTCGACCGTCGCGGGCAAGCGCGTGCCGCCACCGGGCATGTGGATGAACTCGTAGCCCGAGCCGTCCGCGCCCAAGCTCGTGCGTAGGATCTCGCCCTGGCCACACTCGCCGTGGGGCATCAGCACCGCAGCGCCGGCGCCGTCACCAAAGATGATGCAGGAGCCACGGTCCTCGAAGTTGAGGAAGCGCGACAGGGTCTCGGCGCCGATCACCAGGACACGGCGCGCGCGACCTGCGGCGATGAAGGCCTCCCCCGTGTGCAGGGCGGTCACGAACCCCGAGCAGGCGGCGACCACGTCGAACGCGCCGGCCTTGGTCGCGCCGAGCCGGTCCTGGACCAGGACCGCGGTCGAGGGCAGCTGGAAGTCGGGACTGATCGTCGCAACGATGATCAGGTCGAGCTCGTCAGCGGTGATGCCGGCGTTGCGCAGCGCCTCTTCGGCGGCATGCACGCAGAGGTCCGAGGTCGCCTCGTCCTCGGCGGCAAAGCGTCGCTCGCGGATGCCCGTCCGCTGAACGATCCACTCGTCGTTGGTGTCGAGGATCTCCTCGAACCAATCGTTACTGACGACCCGCTCGGGGACGTAAGCGCCGGTGCCGGCTATGCCGACGCGGATCCGTGAAGCCATGGTGTGTCTAGCTCGTGCTGTTTCTTGAGCCCGGCCATGGCAGCCACCCGGGAGGTGTGGCTGCGACCGAGGTCACGGGTCAACCCTAACGGGCCGAGACGCTCGGTTCACCACTCGATTGCTCGCCATCTTCGGGATTCTCACCTTGGGTAAGAGCGAAGTCGGCGACCCCCTCGACGATGTGCTCATCGACGCTGGCGTCCAGGGCCCGAGCGGCTAGGCCCAGGGCGTTGGCGACGGCGGCCGCATCCGAGCGACCATGCCCGAGCACGACCGTGCCACGCACACCGAGCAGGAGGGCTCCGCCGTACTCGGCGTAGTCCGTATGACGGTAGAGGGAGCCGAGCACGTCACCGACCCAGTCGGCGCCGTGAGCCTTCAGCTCCTTGGCCACGAGCTTCATGAGGAACCCCGAGAGGCCCTCCATGAGCTTGAGCACCACATTGCCCGTGTAGCCATCGGTGACGACCACATCCGCGGCACCCGCGAAGACATCGGTGCCCTCGACGTTCCCGACGAACTTCAGGGGCGAGCTCGTGAGCAGCCCATGGGCCGTCTTGTTGAGGTCGGTCCCCTTGCTGGGCTCCTCGCCGATGTTGAGCAGCCCCACGCGGGCGTCCTCGACCCCGAGCAGGTCGCGCATGAAGACGCTGCCCATCACCCCGTACTGGAGCAGGTGCTCGGGCTTGCACGCGATGTTCGCGCCCATGTCCAAGAGTGTCACCGGCTGGCCCGTCAGGCGCAGGGTGATCGCGATGCCCGGGCGTCGCACCCCCTCGAGGGTGCCGAGGCCGAGGGTGGCTGCACCGACACAGGCGCCGGTGTTGCCCATGCTGACGAAGGCCGAGGCCTCGTTCCTGCGGATCGCTGCGACGCAGCCCCCGATCGACGAGTCGCGCTTGGCCCGCAGGGCGATCGCCGGACTCTCGTCCATCCCGATCACCTCGGAGGCGTGCTGGATCCCGAAGCCGGGGTTGCCGCCGGCGGCCTCCAGGTGGGCTTCGATCTGGGCTTGGTCCCCGACGAGCAGGATCCTCTCCGGCTCGATCTGAGTCTCCCGCTTGGCGGTGACCGCCAGCAGGGCTCCGTCGAGGATCGCCGAGGGGGCGTGGTCCCCCCCCATCACGTCCAGTGCGATGCGCTTCTCAACCATGTGTCAGCTCACGAGTGGGTCCCCGCGAGGAGACCGAGTCGGGTGCCTGGCCGCTGGCCTAGAATTCCTCGCGCGGAAGAACTTCGGTGCCGCCCTTCTCGCTGCCCTTCTTGAAGCCGTAGTGGCCGCAGTTGTCGCAGACCCGGTGGGGCTTCTGGGGAGCACCACAGCGCGGGCAGTGGTTGGGCGTCAGGGTCTTCAGGTGGATCTGGGACCGACGGATGCCTTGACGGTGGTTCGAAGTTCGGCGCTTGGGGTGTGCCATGGTCTTTGCTTGGGGCCGGCGTCTCGCCGGTCCCGGGGTCCCCTGACGGGGCTCTCGGGTGGTTGTCGAAGTCGAGGGAAGCGCAAGATGTTAGGGCCGCCCAAGAGCCATGTCAATGGACTCTGGGCTGCCCTTGGGAGGGTCTTCGCGGGTTGTTGGGGTGTGGACGAAGGCCGACTACAGGGCGGCCAGGGCCTCCACCGCCGCCGGGACAGCGCTGGCGTCGAGACCCTTCCCTTGGGCCTGGGCCGGCTTTCCGCCGCCCCCACCGCCGAGGTGCTCGGCGATGACCTTCGCGAGGTCACCGGCCTTGTAGCCCGTCTCGAGGGCCCTGCCCTGGCAGCTGGTGAGGAACGGAACGGCCTTGCCTTCGCGCCCGAACAGGCACAGGACGAGGTCCGGGGCCAGGCCCTTGGCGGCCTCGGCCACCGCGCGCAGGTCCCCGCCACCTAGGCCTTCGAGGTCGGCCACGAGCCAGCTGATGCCGTCCCGCTCGACCAGCTTGCCGCGCAGCTCTTCCGCGACCCGCGCCACGTCGGCCCCCTGTCCGGCGGCCTTCTGCTTCTTGGCCTCCTTCAGCTGCTTCTGCAGCTGAAGGGCCCGGGAGACGAGCTCTTCGGGGGCCGCCTTCAGCGTGCGGGCGGCGTCCCGGAGCAGGCGACGCTGTTCCTGGAACAGGGCCACGGCGGCGGGACCGGTGACGCCCTCGAGGCGGCGCACCCCCGCGCTGATCGCGCGCTCGGAGGTGACCGCGAAGGCACCGATGTCCCCGGTGCGCTCGACATGGGTCCCGCCACACAGCTCGGTGGACCAGCCGCCCATGTCCACGACGCGCACGCGCTCGCCGTACTTCTCGCCGAAGGCGGCGACGACGCCACGCTGCTTGGCGGCATCGAGCTCCTCCTCGGAGACGACAACGGGGTCGTTGAAGTACACCGCTTGGTTGACCAGGCGTTCGACCTCGTCGATCTGCTCGGGCGTCATGCCGCTCGGGTTCGAGAAGTCGAAGCGCAGGCGCGCGTCGTCAACCTCAGAGCCCTGCTGGGCCACGTGCTCGCCCAGCACCTCGCGCAGGGCCTTGCCCAGGAGGTGCGTCGCCGAGTGGTTCTTGCGAATCAGCTCGCGCCGCTCGGCCGCGACGATCGCGACCGCCGCCGCACCGGCGAGGGGCAGCGGCCCCTCGACCAGCTTGCCGATGTGCGCGACGACGCCGCCGACCTTCTTCGTGTCGGTGACTTGAACGAGGCTCGCGCCGATCTGCAGGCGTCCGCGATCCCCGACCTGCCCGCCGCTCTCGGCGTAGAAGGGGCTGCGGTCGAGCACGACGACGACCTCACCGTCACCGCGATCGGCGACGTACTGCACCTTGCAGTCCTCGTCTCGGCAGGAGTCGATGCCGTCGCGGTAGAAGAGGCTCTCGGTCTCGCCCGGAACGGACTCGAGCTCCTCGGCCGAGAGCAGCTGCTTGAAGCGGCCCTCGGACTTGCTGGCGTTGCGATGCTTCGTCTCGGCCGATGCCCAGCCTTCCAGATCGACGGATAGGCCCCGCTCCCGGGCCATCTGCTCGACCAGGTCCTGGGGGAAGCCGCTGGTGGCGTACAGCTCGAAGGCCTGGTCGCCGGGCAGGGACTTCGAGCCGCCGGCTTCGACCTCCTTCGCGAGGGCCTCGAAGCGCTGGATGCCGCGGCCGAGGGTGCGTCCGAAGGAGCGCTCCTCCTCTTCGATGATCAGCTGCACATGGTCGAGGCGGGCGCGCATCTCGGGGAAGGCGTCGCCCAGGCTCTCGGCCACCGCGGGCACGACCTGGTAGAGCCAGGGCTCCTGCATGCCCAGTTCTTGGGTCCCGAAGCGGGCGGCGCGACGGACCAGTCGGCGCAGCACGTAGCCGCGGCCGGTGTTGCTGGGTGTGGCACCGTCCGACAAGGACGCGGTCAGGGCGCGCATGTGGTCCGCGCAGACCCGGAAGGCGATGTCGCTCAGGGAATCGCCACCCTCGTAGGTCTTGCCGGTCAGATCGGCGATGCGCTCGAGGACCGGAGCGAAGAGGTCCGTGTGGTAGTTGGAGTTCGTGCCCTGGAGCACCGCCGTGATGCGCTCGAAACCCATCCCGGTGTCGACGCTCTTGGCGGGCAGTTCCTTGAGGCTGCCGTCGTCGAGACGCTGGAACTCCATGAAGACCAGGTTCCAGAGCTCGATGAAGCGCTCGTTCTCACCGGTGATCCCCAGGACGGGGTCGGAGCCGTCGGCCGGGTTGGTCTCGGGTCCCCCGCGGTCGAGGTGAATCTCGGAGCATGGTCCGCAGGGCCCCGTGTCCCCCATCTCCCAGAAGTTCTCGCCCTTGGGCAAGCGCAGCACGCGGGCGGGATCCACGTCGGTCTTCTCGAGCCAGATGCGCTCGGCCTCGGTGTCGGGACCGAGGCCGTCGGCCGCGTCCCCCTCGAAGACCGTGACCCAGAGGCGCTCCTTGGGCAGGCCGAAGACCTCGGTCAAGAGGGTCCACGCCCAGACGATGGTGTCCTCCTTGAAGTAGTCGCCGAAGGACCAGTTGCCCAGCATCTCGAAGAAGGTGTGGTGGTAGGTGTCCACCCCCACGTCCTCGAGGTCGTTGTGCTTGCCCGACGCCCGGATGCACTTCTGCGTGTCGACGGCACGGGTGTAGTCCCGAGTGCCCGTGCCAAGGAACACGTCCTTGAACTGGTTCATGCCTGCGTTGGTGAACAGCAGGGTCGGATCATCAAGGGGGAAGACCGCGCTCGATGGAACCACGCGGTGTCCGCGCTCGGCGAAGAAGTCGAGGAAGGTCTGGCGGATGCGAGCCGCCGGCCAAGTCAGGGTGTCGGTATGGGTGCTCATTGGACTGTCCGTAGGACGCAGGCTTGGCCTGGCCGGATGACGGGAGTTTTCGGGGGGCCATTAAGCGACCGCCCGCCCCACTTGTCGAGTCGGGGCGGGCGGAAGCGGTTCGAGCCGCTCGATTTGGGGCTCAGCGGCTAGGCACCTGCCGCCGTCTTTGCGGCGGGCTTCCTGGGAGCCTCCGCAGCTTCGTCGGGAGCAGCCTCGGGAGCATCCTCGGGCAAGACTTCGGGCGCCGGGGCCATGGCCGCACGGATCGCCATCTCGAGGTCCTTGGCCAAGTCCGGGTTGTCCTTGAGGAAGGTCCTGGCCCGCTCGCGGCCTTGGCCCAGGCGGATCTCACCTTCCTTGGGGTGCAGCAGCGAGAACCAGGTGCCCGACTTCTTGACCATGTTCTGGGCCAGGCCCAGGTCCAAGAGGTCCCCCTCGTAGCTGATGCCGATGTTGTAGATGATGTCGAACTCGACCTTGCGGAAGGGCGGAGCGACTTTGTTCTTCACCACGGTGACCTTGGTGCGGTTGCCCACCACCACATCACCATCCTTGATCTGGCCGATGCGGCGGATGTCGCAGCGAACGGACGAGTAGAACTTCAGCGCCCGACCACCGGTGGTGGTCTCGGGGCTCCCGAACATCACGCCGATCTTCTCGCGGATCTGGTTGATGAAGATCACCAGGGTCGAGGAGCGTGCGATGGCCGCGGTCAGCTTGCGCATGGCCTGGCTCATCAGGCGGGCGTGCAGGCCGACGAAGCTGTCGCCCATCTCGCCTTGGATCTCGGCCCGGGGCACCAGGGCGGCCACCGAGTCGATCACGATCACGTCGACCGCGTCCGAGCGGATCAGGGTCTCGACGATCTCGAGGGCCTGCTCGCCACAGTCCGGCTGGCTGACCAGCAGGTCATCGAGGTCGACCCCGAGCTTGCGGGCGTAGGAGGGGTCCAGGGCATGCTCGGCATCGACGAAGGCGCAGATCCCGCCCTCCTTCTGGGCGTTGGCGATCACGTGCAGGGTCAAGGTCGTCTTGCCGGAGCTCTCCGGGCCGTAGACTTCGACGACACGTCCCCGGGGCAGGCCCTTGCCGCCCAGGGCCATGTCGAGGCTGATCGAGCTGGTGCTGACGCCCTCGATCTCGGCGAGGGTGCCTTCCCGGCCCAGACGCATGATCGCGCCCGTGCCGTAGCTCTTCTCGATCTCCGAGAGGGCGGCCGTCAGGGCCTTGTCCTTGCTGTTGTTGATCGAGGTGACGTTCTTCTTGGGGCGCGCTTGGCTCATGGCTTGACCTGTTAGGGATCGTTTAGGGTAGACCGAGGCTACCGGTTGGCTCGGGCCGGGTCCAAGGAAAAGAACCAAGAACCCGGAGTCTCCGTCTCCGATGACGGCCAACAAGGAGCTCCGTGACAGGAGCTCCGGAAGAAACCGTGGGAATCCTAGGCTATGCCCGGGCCCCGAGCCCTTCCTTTAGAACGTCGTGATCATCGAGAGCTCGTTGAAGCGCGCCTCGACCTGGCCACGGTGGCGGGCGGCCAGCTCCTCGACGCTGAATCCCTCGACGCAGAACGAGGCCGTCACGGTCCCGTACAGCATCGCGCGCTTGAGGGTCGCCGCGTCCGTGTTGCGGGCCGAGGCCAGGTAGCCCATGAAGCCGCCGGCGAAGGAGTCCCCCGCGCCGGTCGGATCGACCACGTTCTCCACCGGGTAGGCCGGCAGGGAGAAGTGCACCTCTTCGCTGACGAGGAACGCGCCATGCTCGCCCTTCTTCAGGACCACGTACTTCGGCCCCAGCTCGAGCACCTTCTTGGCGGCCCGAATCAGGTTGTTCTCGCCGGTCAGCATGCGCGCCTCCTCGTCGTTCAGCACGATGCCGTCGACGCGCTTGAGCAGCGCCAGGAGGTCGTCCTTCGCGATCTCGATCCACAGGTTCATGGTGTCGACCATCACGAACTCGGGCGACGTGCACTGGTCGAGGGCCTTGGCCTGGACCGCGGGCGCGGCGTTCGCCAGGAACACGAAGCGCGAGTCGGCCAGGCCACTGGGCACCTTCGGGTCCCAGTGCTCGAAGACCCCCAGATCTGTGAACAGGGTGTGGCGCGTGTTCCAGTCAGCCTCGTAGCGACCGCCCCAGCGGAAGGTCTTGCCCTCGACGCTCTCGACGCCCCCGGTGTTCACGCCGGCGGCCTCGAGCCTGGCCATCTCGGAGGCCGGGAAGTCCGTGCCGATGACTCCGACGAGGCCCACCTGGTGGAAGTTGGCCGCGGCGTAGGCGAAGAAGGTGGCCGAGCCACCGAGGGCTTCGTCGCGCGCGGCGTAGGGGGTCTCGACCTTGTCGAGGGCCAGGGTTCCGATGACGAGGAGGGACATGAGTTCGGGGGGGAGGAAGGCTGGGGGGACTAGTTGGAGGCTTCGACCTCGGCGACCTCGGCCTCGAGCTCTTCGAGCTCGACGCGCGCGCCGGAGGACAAGAGGAACAGGCCACCCAAGAGGCTGAGCAGGACCTGGCAGATGCGGAAGGAGGCGCTGATCGCCACGCCGAGGGTCTCGGGCGCGTGGATCATCTGGAAGAGGAAGGCGTAGACGGCCTCGCCGACGCCCCAGCCCGCGGGGGCGATCGGGACCGAGCTGACGATGTTCGCGACGGGCACCAGGGCGAAGTAGTCGAGCACGCTGACCTCGGCCGCGGTCACGCCGAAGGCCGTGCCGAGGGCCCACACCGCGAGGATCGCGCTGGCATGGTTGCCGAGGGACAGGACCATGGCGACGCCGAGCTCGATCGGGTGCGCGAAGTAGAGCCGCGCCGCCTCGTCGAGGGTCTTGAGCTTGTCACCGAGGGGCAGCTTGTCGAGCAGCGCATCGAAGCGGAACAGCCTGCGCAGGGTGCCGTTGAAGTAGAGCAGCGCGCCGCCCACGCCAGCCACGCAGAAGCCGAGCATCGGCAGGCGCAGGGGCGCGAAGGTCTCGCCCGAGATCAGGATCACCACCAAGGCCAGGACGGCCAGGGTGCCGAGCCCGATCAGGCGGTCGACGACCACGCTCATCAGTGCCCGGCCGCGCCGCTCGGGATGCTCGCGCACGACGATCACGGCCTTGGCCACATCGCCGCCGGTCAGCCCCGGCATGACCAGGTTGAAGAACAGCCCGAGGTAGGTCAGGCGCAGCACGTTCCACCAGGTCGTGGTGCAGCCGGCGAGCATCAAGAGCCGCCACCAGCGGGTGATCCCGAACAGGAGCGCGCCCATGAACAGCACCATCGCGAGGGCGACGCCGCCGGGCTCGACCGAGCCGAAGACCGTCGGCATGCCCGGCTCCCAGGAGGCTCCGGTGCCGAGCAGCACGTCGCCGACCGGAAGGCGCGCGTCCCCCTCGCGCTCGGCGCGCAGGGTCACCAGCTCGCCGGGCGCAGCGGCACCCGCGCCCGCATCACCTAGGGACTCGACGGGCACCTGGAAGAGCACCTCGGCCTGCTTCCAGTCGGTGCCCGCGGCGAAGTCCCCCACCAGGGTCTGCTCGTCCCCGCCCGGACCGACCAGGGTCAGCCGGTCCTCCCACGGCAGCATCCACGCCACGAGCCCCAGGATCGCGATCGCAAACAGGGGCTTCAGGAAGCGCAGCAGCCCCCCTGACTTGGTCTTGGCCTCACCCATGGCGCTCAGGAACCGAGGCCCGGGCTCGGCAGGAGCTCACCAGGCCGCGTCGAGCGCCACCACTCGGTCCAGTCCTCGGGGCGCAGGGAGGTGAACCCGGCCTCGGCGATCGAGCCGAGGGCTTCGCAGGCGAAGGTCGCGTGGCGCCCCTCGGGGATCTGGGCGTGGGCGAGCAAGAGGCGCACCCACTCCTCGCGCTCGGCCGCGGCCTCGATGGGGTCGGCGCTGAGCTTGGGCCCCTCCGAGGTGAGGTGGCGGAAGGCCTCGACGGAGACCACCGAGCTTGGGTCCGCCAGGAAGCGCTTGAGCGAGTCCTCGGGCACGCCGCCGGGCAGGCGCCGCAGGGCGATCACGCAGGCGGCGCGCACCACCGGCGACTCGTCGGCCGCGGCCTCGCGCAGGGCCAGGCCGCAGATCGTGCGGCGCAGGTCGGCCGAAAGGGCCCGCAGCTCCTCACCGGCGGGGCCGCTCTGCAGGTCGCTCGAGCGCTCGAGCAGGATGTTCGTCACGGCCAGGGCGCGCAGGCAGCCCGCGCGATCCAAGGCTAGGGCGCGGACCCCCTGGATGGCGGCCTCGAGGCTGACCTCGGCGGTGATCCCGAAGGTCGCGTTCAGTTCGGCGACCGCCCCCTCGACCTGGGTCGGCAGGCTGCCGAGGCCGGCGCGCGCCAGGGAGGCCAGGGCCGGGGAGACCTCGTCGGGGGTCGCTGGCAGGGCCGGCGCTTCGATCAACCCCTCGAGTCCAAGTCGACCGGCGTGCTTGCCGAGGGCCAGGACCGCTCGCTCGCGGCCGAGGACGTACTGGTCATCGACCGCTAGCCAGCCAAAGGCCTCGATCGCGATGCCGTCGACCACCGGGTCACCGGGCTTCATGCGGGCCAGCTCGACCAGGTTGTCGAGGTCGACCGCGAGCGGATCCTCGATCGCCTCGTCCTCGCCTGTGAAATTCTCGAGGCCCTCGAAGCGGATCGGCGTGTTTCCGAGGGAGCGCGTCAGCGCGAAGGCCAGGTCGCTCTGGACGTTCCCCCGATAGCGCACCGCGCCCTCGGGCGAGTGCACCTCGCGCAGGTTGTGCAGCTTGGCGCGCGGGATCTGGCAGCCGGCGACCACCATGGTCGCCAGGAGGACGAGGGGGAGGCGTGTACCCATGGCGAGGAAGTCTAACCCCTGCGGGTAGCGGAGGCTCGGGCTGGACCCGCCCGCTTTCCAAAAGATGCGGGCCCCCTGGGGTCCCAGCGACCTTGGCGGTCCGGGCCCGCCCAAGGCGCCCTTGCCGCGCGCCCTTCGGCCCGGGCGGCTTCGTCTTCGGCATCCCGTCCGGCGCGGGCCAAGACTCCCCGCCGGGGCGTCGCGAACCTGGCCGCAATCCCGCCGGGTGAAAAGGTGGTGGAGGCGGCGGGAATCGAACCCGCGTCCCGGCCTCGGACGACCCCGAGCTTCTACGTGTGTAGTCCCTGGTTTGTGTCTCGCCGTTGGACCGCGCAGGAACACGCTGACCGCTGGCCAGCCCCGAACTTTCTCACCGCCTTCCCCCGGGGCGAGGGCTGACTGGCCAGTCCACTGATGTCGTTCCCCGCAGGCCGTGGACAATCCCGCGGGGAACGGCGGCTAGTAATTAAGCCGCGAGAGAATAGTTATCGGCACGTAAGTACCTTTTCCCGGAAGGATTTAACGGGGACTCTGGGACCCCCGACACGCAACCCGTGGCTTCACGCGACCGATCGAAACCAGTGCGCCCCCACCATGGACCGTCCACTCTATCGCGGATTCCCCTCTGGGCATAGCGCCAGCCGTTCGTCCCTCGACCCATGACTCCACTCCTCAAGCTCTCGGCCCTGCTGCTAGCCCTCGCCTCCTTGGCCTCCCTCGCGACCGGCGCCACCCAGGACCATGACCTGCAGGCGAGCCCCTTCGACGCCCTGCGCTGGGTCCCCGCCGGCGAGCACGAGGCGCCCGAGGTGCAGGTTGCCGGTAGCTGGTACCGACCGGTCGAGGTCGCCGGCGTCCCGGTGACGGACCTACTCGCGGCGATCGACGCCCAGTGGCCCGGCCAGCGCCAGAAGCGCTTCGCGGAGGACCTGATGGAGGTGCTCTTCGACCTCGGGGCCGAGACCGGCGCGACCCTTGACCTCGTCGTCGTGCCCCTCGAGGGACCCCGTGCGGGCGAGCAGCTGACCCTGACCGGCATCGCCAACACCGAGGCCAAGCGCCGGGCCCTCAAGGGCTCCAGCCGCGGCGGACCGCGGCGACCGCTGCCTAGGCCGGCCCCACCCAGCGTCTCCCTGGAGGGCTCGGCCCTGGACGTCGAGCTGGACGCCTTCCGCACCGGACTCGAGCAGCGCTTCGCCTACCTGCACCTTGGCGGCATCGACCTAGACGCCGCCCTGGCCGAGCTGAAGGCCGAGCTGCTCGCCATGAGCGTGGGCGGCCGCGTCGCTTCGGGCCAGCTCGCGGTGGCCCTGGACCGACTGCTCAAGACCTTCGGCGATGGGCATGCCAGCGTCTCGGGTCCCCCGATTCCGGAACATGAGTCCGACGGCAGGGCCGCCTTCCTGGTCGCCGACTGCGACGCGGGCACCGTCGCCTTCCACCGCGATCGCTCGGGCTTGCTGGACAGCCAGCATCCCTTCCTTGTGGCCATCGATGGACTGCCGCTCGATGCCTGGGTCCTCCAGGCGAGCACCCGCGTGACCGCCGGCAGCTCCCAGCTCGTGCGCCGGCGCAGCCTGCGCGAGCTGCGCGACCTGGACGGCCTGCGGCGCGAGCTGGGCCTGGAAGCACGCCTCGGCAAGCCGGCGACCTTGACCCTGCAGGGATCCGACGGCCTGCTGGAGCTCGAGCTTCCGCTCCACGACCCGAGCCAGGGTGTCGGGGGCCCGCTCCCCGGCGCCATCGACGAGGACTTCGACTTCGAGCTGCTCGAGCTGCCGACCGGCACCGTCGCCAGCCTGCGCATCGGCAGCATGGACAGCGACCGCGACGCCTGGCTGCACGCTTCCATGGCGCGCGCCAAGGACAGCGACGCGCTGATCGTCGACGTGCGTGGCAACGGCGGGGGCAGCCGCGCCCTGCTCCTGGCCCTCGGTGGGTACCTAGCCCCCGAGGGCGGCCAGCCCTGGGTCGCGAACGTAGCCGCCTTCCGCCTCGCCCCAGGCTTCGACGAGGACCACCTCGAGGCGCGCTACATGCACCGCGCCGACTGGCCCGGCTGGAGCGCGCCCCAGCGGGCGGTCGTCGAGGCCGCCGCCAAGGCCTTCCACCCCGAGTGGCCGCTGCCCACCACGCCCGGCGGCCCGCTCTTCAGCGCGTGGCACTACCTGGTCGTCGGCCCGACGGGCCACCCCGCCGAGTACCTCTACGACAAGCCCGTCGTGATCCTCGCCGACGCCGGCTGCTTCAGCGCCACGGACATCTTCCTGGCCGCCTTCGCCGATCGCCCCGTCGGGCCGGCTGCCCTGACCTTGGTCGGCCAGGCCTCCAGCGGCGGCAGCGCGCGCACGCAGTCCTTCCACCTGCCGCTCACGGGCATCGAGGTGCGCTGCGCTTCGATGGCCTCGTTCCGCCTCGACGGGCGCCTCTACGACGGGCGTGGGGTCGAGGTCGAGGTCGAGGTCCTGCCCGGCATCACCGACGTGCTCGACGGACCCGGCCGTCCCGACCGGCAGCTCGAGACCGCACTCGAGATCCTGGGTGCCCAGCTAGAACCTCGCCCGAGGTAAGCGGCGGCAAAGGCACGCCGAGCCCCGTGCGACCCCCCAACTACCTGCGCCGCTGGGCGTCGCGCATGTCGCGGCGCGCGCTCTTCTCCTTCTCGGCCTGGCGCTTGTCGTAGAGCTTCTTGCCCTGGGCGAGGGCCATGCGCACCTTCACGAGATGCCCCTCGAAGAACACGTCGAGCGGCACGATCGTGACGCCCTTCTCGCGCACCTTCTTGTACCACTTGTCGATCTCGCGCCGCTTGGCGAGCAGCCGCCGATCGCGCACGATCACGTGGTTGTGGGCCGTGCCGTGGCTGTACTCGGGGATGCTCGAGCCGATCAGGAAGAGCTCGCCGCCGCGGATCTGGCCATAGGCCTGGGCGATCTCGGCCTTGCCCTCGCGCAGGCTCTTGACCTCGGTGCCCCTCAGCTCGACCCCGCACACCAGATCGTCGAGGATCAGGTAGTCGTGCCGTGCGCGCCGGTTGGTGGCCACCACGCGCTGCTTGTCGTTCTCACGCCCCATGGGCGGCGAAGTATGCGGCGACTTCCGAGGGAAGTCGAGATAACCCACCCCCAAAGGTTGACCGAGCCCCCAAGGAGACGTATTTTCCTCGCCCCACCTGCCCGGGTGGCGGAATTGGTAGACGCGCATGGTTCAGGTCCATGTGTCCACTAGGACATGGGGGTTCGACTCCCCCCTCGGGCACCACATCGAGGGGCGACGCCAAACGGCGCCGCCCCTCGACTCTTTTTGGCGCTCTGTTGCCGCTGGGCAAGTGCCTGCGGTGGGCTCGCTCTGT
>JARGPD010000125.1:6894-14190 GCA_029212845.1 Planctomycetota bacterium | reverse complement strand
GCTTTCGGGGGCAAGCTCTACTTCCGGGCTAGCAACGGGCTGGAGGACACCGAGCCCTGGGTCAGCGACGGGACCACCGCGGGCACCCAGCGCCTCGCGGATCTGGCTCCGGGTGCGCTCAGCTCGACGCCCACCGGCTTTGCCAGCCTTCCCGGGGTGGGCATGGTCTTCGCCGCCAACAAGGCCCCCGGCGACCTGCCGGTCGAGGCGGACGTGGAGCTGTACCTCTCGGACGGCACCCCGGGCGGCACCTGGCTCCTTGCGGACATCGAGCCCGGGCACATCACAGGCAGCAGCGGCGGCGGCTCCCTGGTCGCGACGAGCGGTCGCGAGCTGTTCTTCGCGGCGGCGGACCCCGTGGTCGGCGACGAGCCCCGCTACCGAGACGGGTCGGGGGTCCTCACTCTCCTGGCCGACCTCTGGCCCGGGCCCGACAGCAGCAGCCCGGACGAGACAACGTCGGTCTGGGTCGACGGGATGCTCCTGACCTTCTTCAGCGCCTATGAGCCCGGCATCGGCCGAGAGCTGTACGTCACCGACGGGACCCCGGCGGGAACGGGCCTCGTCGCCGACATCCGGCCGGGCTCGGCCTCGAGCCTGGCGTCGCATCTACACGCCGGTCCTGGGAAGCTTTTCCTGAGGGCGGAAGACGGCTTGCATGGTCCCGAGCTCTGGGTCTCGGACGGGACGGGCGCCGGGACCCAGCTGCTCGATCTCGCCATGGGCCTGGCCGGGAGCTGGCCGGACCACTTCGTGACCCTGGACGACCAGGTGCTCTTCGCGGCCACCGTCGGTGGAGATCGTGAGGTGTGGATCAGCGACGGGACGTCCGCCGGCACCCTGGAGCTGGCCGACCTGAATCCGACCAGTGACTCGGGCCCAAGCCAACTGACCCGCGTGGATCAGGAGGTGGCCTTCTTCGTGCGCGCCGTGGGCTTCTCCTCCTGGCAGTCCCTGGCCGCCACCGACGGCACCGCGGCGGGCACGCGGGTGGTCTTCGACCCCGGCATGAATCTCTTCATCAAGGACGCGGGTATCGCCGTGCTGGACGGGATCGCCTACTTCCTGGCTTCGACGCCGATGGGTATCGAGCTCTGGCGCAGCGACCTGACCACCGCCGGGACCTTCGCGGTGGCGCTGGTCCCCAGCTCGCCCTACGGGACCAACGACTTCCAGCTCACCGCCGCTGACGGGCGCATCTTCTTCCGCGCCAGCGCCCAGGACGCCGTGGGCACCGAGCTCGGCGTCGAGCTGTTCACCTCGGACGGGACCGCGGCGGGGACCGGGCTCGTCCTCGACCTGGCGCCGGGCGCCGACGGCTCCTACCCCTTTGAGCTGACCCCCGCGGGCGGCGGTGTCTACTTCGTGCCCCAGGACGACGAGGTGACTCCCCAGGTCGAGCCCGCCCGGGAGCTGTTCTTCTCGGACGGCACGGCGGCGGGGACCTACCAGGTCGGGACGCGCCCCCCGGGCGAGCTGCCTTGGGCGCCGACCGAGCTTCTCTCCAGCAAGCCCACCGGCCTGACCCTCGTGGACGGGGACCTCTACTTCGTGGCCGAGGATCCCCATGCCGTGGGCAGGGAGCTCTTCCGGTTGGTGGATCCGGTTGCCTATGTGCAGGTGCTCGAGCCCTCGGGCTCGGGCCAGCGGCTCGAGGCCGGTGCGGCGGAACTCGGCGGCACGGTCACGATCCGCGCGACCGGCGCGCCGGCCGGAGCCCTGAGCCTGCTGGCCATGGGCGGGACCCTGGCCCTGCCTTCGACGACCCTCGTCCTGCCGGGCAGCGCTGCCTGGATCGACCCCCTCACCGGATCGATCCTGAGCGCTACCGTCACCGAGAGCTGGAGCGTCAGCTTGCCCGTGCCGGCCACGCCGGGCCTCGCCGGGCTGGCAATGACCTTGCAGTCCTGGACCCTGGTCGGGCCCGGGCTCTTGCCCGCCGAGACCAGCAACGGACTGGCCTTCGTCCTGGGACTCTGACGGGCAGGGCGGCGGCCCTGGCGCTCAGCTCAGGCCGTCGCTGCCGGCTCGACCGCGGCTGCGGCGGCGACGAGCCCGCGCTCGACGTCCGCGAGCAGGTCGTCGATGTGCTCGACGCCGACCGACAGGCGCACGAGCCCGTCAGCCATGCCAGCGGCCCGGCGCTCGGCGGCGGGGATCGAGGCGTGGGTCATGATCGGCGGGACTTCGACGAGGGGGAACACCCGCGTCGCCATCGAGAAGGCCTTGCCGCCGGGCACGCCGGTCTTGAGCTCGAAGGACACCATGCCGCCGAAGTGGCGCATCTGGCGCTTGGCGACTGCAAAGCCGGGGTGGCTCTCGAGGCCCGGGTAGATCACCGCACACCATGAGCCAAGCAAGCGGAACCACGACCAAGAGGGAGTTGGTCAACCGCATCGCCGAAGAACTAGGCGAGAAGTAGGTCTTGGTCAAGGACGTCATCCAGCACTTCCGGACGCGGTGACCGAAGAGTTGGCCGCCGACAGGCGCTCGGAGTTCCGCGAGTTCGGCGTGTTCGAAGTCCGCGAGCGCGCGGCACGGATCGCCCAGAACCCGCGCACCCTGGACAAGGTCCAGGTACCCGCCAAGCGAGTCGCCAAGTTCAAGGTAGGCCGGCGCATGCGCTAGCTCGTCCGCGGGGGGCGGCATCGAGCCGGCCCCATGGCGCGCCTCGAGGAGGAGCGCCCCGCCAGCCAGTTCGCCTCGCTGGGCTTCCAGCGCCCGGCGCCTTCCTGCCTGAACCCCGCCTTCGATTCGCTCACCAGCCCGAAGAACCCGTGGTACGCTGGCAGGAGAGTCTCGCAGCTCTCGCTCCCCCGCAACCAACCTCTCGCCATGCTCCAATTGCTCGCCCTTGCATCGTTCCTTGCCCTGCCCGCCCCGGCCCAAGTCGTCGAGCTCGTCGCCGACCTCGACACCACGCCGGTGCCCCAGTCCTCCTGGCCCGGCGGGGTCGAGGGCGACGACTTCGTCGCCTTCGCGGGCAAGCTCTACTTCCGCGCCTGGACCGAGGCCGCCGGCATGGAGCTGTGGTGCACCGACGGCACCTCCGCCGGCACGACCCTGGTCGGCGACCTGGTGCCGGGTCCGATGGGCTCGGATCCTCGAGAGCTCCTGGTGCACGGTGGGCAGCTCTGGTTCCTGGGGCACGAGCCGGCGACGGGGCGCGAGCTGTGGCGCTCCGACGGCACCGCCGCCGGCACGGTGCGCGTGACTGACCTAGCGCCGGGCCCCGCGGACGCGGACGTGGTCGACCTGACGGGTCTTGGCTCGGAGCTCTACTTCTTCTTCGACGACGGCGTCCACGGCTTGGAGCTGTGGTCCACCGACGGCACGACCGCCGGCACCGGTCTGGTCCACGACAGCATCCCCGGTCCGGGCAGCGTGGAGCCCGAGCAGCTGACGGCCCTGCCCGCGGGGGGGGTCCTGGTCTGGTCCGGGGACGTCCCCGGCGCCGGCCGCGAGCCGGTGGTCTTCGATCCCTCGGTCGGATCGCCGGCGCTGCTCGCGGACATCCATCCCGGCGCAGCCTTCGGCTCTTACCCCTGGGGCTTCACGCCCTACGGCGGGCGTCTGCTGTTCGTGGCCGACGACGGCGTCGTCGGCAGGGAGCTGTGGGCGACAGACGGGACGACGGCCGGGACCGTCCTGGTCGCGGACATCTCCGCGTCGATCATCGCCTCCTATGCCTACCTGCTCGATGCCGTCGAATATGCGGGCGACCTGTACTTCAGCGCATATTCGACGACAGGGCGCGAGCTCTGGCGTACGGACGGCACCACGGCGGGTACCCTCCTGGCCTGCGAGCTCAGCATCAGCAGCCAACCCTCTTCGAGCTCCAACCCCTCGGACCTGGCCGTGATGGGGGGCGAGCTCTTCTTCGCCGCCACCGCCACCGAGGGGGGCGACGTGGGGCGCGAGCTGTGGGCCACCCAGGGCACCCAGGCCACCACGCGCCTGGTCAAGGACTTGGCGGTCGGGCTCGACGGGAACCCCGAGAACCTCGTCGCTTTCGGGGGCAAGCTCTACTTCCGGGCTAGCAACGGGCTGGAGGACACCGAGCCCTGGGTCAGCGACGGGACCACCGCGGGCACCCAGCGCCTCGCGGATCTGGCTCCGGGTGCGCTCAGCTCGACGCCCACCGGCTTTGCCAGCCTTCCCGGGGTGGGCATGGTCTTCGCCGCCAACAAGGCCCCCGGCGACCTGCCGGTCGAGGCGGACGTGGAGCTGTACCTCTCGGACGGCACCCCGGGCGGCACCTGGCTCCTTGCGGACATCGAGCCCGGGCACATCACAGGCAGCAGCGGCGGCGGCTCCCTGGTCGCGACGAGCGGTCGCGAGCTGTTCTTCGCGGCGGCGGACCCCGTGGTCGGCGACGAGCCCCGCTACCGAGACGGGTCGGGGGTCCTCACTCTCCTGGCCGACCTCTGGCCCGGGCCCGACAGCAGCAGCCCGGACGAGACAACGTCGGTCTGGGTCGACGGGATGCTCCTGACCTTCTTCAGCGCCTATGAGCCCGGCATCGGCCGAGAGCTGTACGTCACCGACGGGACCCCGGCGGGAACGGGCCTCGTCGCCGACATCCGGCCGGGCTCGGCCTCGAGCCTGGCGTCGCATCTACACGCCGGTCCTGGGAAGCTTTTCCTGAGGGCGGAAGACGGCTTGCATGGTCCCGAGCTCTGGGTCTCGGACGGGACGGGCGCCGGGACCCAGCTGCTCGATCTCGCCATGGGCCTGGCCGGGAGCTGGCCGGACCACTTCGTGACCCTGGACGACCAGGTGCTCTTCGCGGCCACCGTCGGTGGAGATCGTGAGGTGTGGATCAGCGACGGGACGTCCGCCGGCACCCTGGAGCTGGCCGACCTGAATCCGACCAGTGACTCGGGCCCAAGCCAACTGACCCGCGTGGATCAGGAGGTGGCCTTCTTCGTGCGCGCCGTGGGCTTCTCCTCCTGGCAGTCCCTGGCCGCCACCGACGGCACCGCGGCGGGCACGCGGGTGGTCTTCGACCCCGGCATGAATCTCTTCATCAAGGACGCGGGTATCGCCGTGCTGGACGGGATCGCCTACTTCCTGGCTTCGACGCCGATGGGTATCGAGCTCTGGCGCAGCGACCTGACCACCGCCGGGACCTTCGCGGTGGCGCTGGTCCCCAGCTCGCCCTACGGGACCAACGACTTCCAGCTCACCGCCGCTGACGGGCGCATCTTCTTCCGCGCCAGCGCCCAGGACGCCGTGGGCACCGAGCTCGGCGTCGAGCTGTTCACCTCGGACGGGACCGCGGCGGGGACCGGGCTCGTCCTCGACCTGGCGCCGGGCGCCGACGGCTCCTACCCCTTTGAGCTGACCCCCGCGGGCGGCGGTGTCTACTTCGTGCCCCAGGACGACGAGGTGACTCCCCAGGTCGAGCCCGCCCGGGAGCTGTTCTTCTCGGACGGCACGGCGGCGGGGACCTACCAGGTCGGGACGCGCCCCCCGGGCGAGCTGCCTTGGGCGCCGACCGAGCTTCTCTCCAGCAAGCCCACCGGCCTGACCCTCGTGGACGGGGACCTCTACTTCGTGGCCGAGGATCCCCATGCCGTGGGCAGGGAGCTCTTCCGGTTGGTGGATCCGGTTGCCTATGTGCAGGTGCTCGAGCCCTCGGGCTCGGGCCAGCGGCTCGAGGCCGGTGCGGCGGAACTCGGCGGCACGGTCACGATCCGCGCGACCGGCGCGCCGGCCGGAGCCCTGAGCCTGCTGGCCATGGGCGGGACCCTGGCCCTGCCTTCGACGACCCTCGTCCTGCCGGGCAGCGCTGCCTGGATCGACCCCCTCACCGGATCGATCCTGAGCGCTACCGTCACCGAGAGCTGGAGCGTCAGCTTGCCCGTGCCGGCCACGCCGGGCCTCGCCGGGCTGGCAATGACCTTGCAGTCCTGGACCCTGGTCGGGCCCGGGCTCTTGCCCGCCGAGACCAGCAACGGACTGGCCTTCGTCCTGGGACTCTGACGGGCAGGGCGGCGGCCCTGGCGCTCAGCTCAGGCCGTCGCTGCCGGCTCGACCGCGGCTGCGGCGGCGACGAGCCCGCGCTCGACGTCCGCGAGCAGGTCGTCGATGTGCTCGACGCCGACCGACAGGCGCACGAGCCCGTCAGCCATGCCAGCGGCCCGGCGCTCGGCGGCGGGGATCGAGGCGTGGGTCATGATCGGCGGGACTTCGACGAGGGGGAACACCCGCGTCGCCATCGAGAAGGCCTTGCCGCCGGGCACGCCGGTCTTGAGCTCGAACGAGACCATGCCGCCGAAGTGGCGCATCTGGCGCTTGGCGACCTCGTGTCCGGGGTGGCTGGCGAGGCCCGGGTAGATCACCTTCTCGACCTCGTCGCGACCCTCGAGGAACTTGGCGATCGCCATGGCGCTCTCGGAGTGGCGCTCCATGCGCAGGGCCAGGGTCTTGGTGCCGCGCAGGATCAGGAAGGAAGAGAGCGGGCCGAGCTGGCCGCCGCAGGAGTTCTGGTAGAAGGCGATCTCCTCGCGCAGGCCCTCGTCGTTGCCGACGATCGCGCCCGCGACCGCGTCCGAGTGGCCGCCGAGGTACTTGGTGCAGGAGTGCAGCACCAGGTCGGCGCCCAGCTCGAGCGGGCTCTGCAGGAAGGGCGAGGCGAAGGTGTTGTCGACCACCAGCGGGCAGCCCGCCTTCTTGGCCAGCTCGGCGCAGGCGGCGATGTCGGTGATGCCGAGCAGCGGGTTCGAGGGCGTCTCGACGTAGACGTACTTGGTGCGGTCGCAGATCGCGGCCGCGACGTTGGCCACGTCGGTCGTGTCCACGAAGCTGAACTCGATCCCGAAGCGCTGGTACTTCTTGGTGAACAGCCGGTACGTGCCGCCATACAGGTCGAGGCCCGCGACGACGTGGTCGCCGGGGGACAGGCGCGCGCAGAGCGAGTCGATCGCCGACATGCCCGAGGCGAAGCACAGGCCCCAGGCCGCGCCCTCGAGGCTGGCCAGGTTCCGCTCGAGGCTGGTGCGCGTCGGGTTGGTCGTTCGGCTGTACTCGTAGCCGTCGATCGGCTCGCCGGGTGCCGGCTGGGCGTAGGTGCTGTTCAGGTAGACCGGCGTCATCAGCGCGCCGTTCTCGGGGTTGGGGGACTGGCCAGCGTGGATTGCGCGCGTCTCGAAACGCGCCGTCTTGGGATCGATGGAGCTCATGGCGAGCATTGTAGCGACCTCGGGCGGGTGGGGCTCGGGTGGGCTGCTGGGGAACCGGGTGGAGTCGGGCTCGGCGACCGGGAGTCCGCCGACTCCCCCCCCGGGGGGC
>JARGPD010000125.1:1470-6884 GCA_029212845.1 Planctomycetota bacterium | reverse complement strand
AACCCGTGGATCTTCGCGCCGAAATCCCGCGACCGCCGCTCCCGGGGGCCTGATTACATGCCCGTTGCAGCCGCGACGTGGGGGGCCGCGGTTACGATTCGCCCGATGCAGAGCGACGACACCCAAGACGAGCCATCCACGGCCGCGGGCCGCGCCTACCTGGCGGTGGCCGCGCTGCTCGCGCTGGTCGTGGGCCTCTTGTTCGCCGGGAGCGTGGACTCCTCGCGGGCCTGGGGCTGGGACGAGTCCATGCACGCCGGGCTCCCGGCCGCGCCCATCGCGCTGCCCCTCGACGCCGGCGACCTCGGGGAGGTCGCCGAGGTCCTCCACGGCTGCATGCAGTACCCCTTCGTCTGGCCCTTGGCCGTCGGCAGCGCCTTCGCCCTGGGCCGCGCAGCCTCGGAGGCGATCGAGCCTGGGCCGGTGACCGGGCCGCTGGCCCAGGCCGGGGGGGCTGCCGAAGGCGCTGGGCAAGCGAACGATGGGGGCGTCGGCCAAGCTGACCAGGCCGCTGGCGCTTCCGACCTCGGCACCCGCGGGCTCGAGCACTTCGGCCGGCGGCTCGGTCGCTGGTCCATGGCCCTGATGCTCTTCGGTCTGGCGCTCCTAGCGCGCGAGTGCTGGCGGGGCACGCGCTCGCCTTGGGGGCTGCTCCTGGCGCCGCTCCTGGTGCTGGCCTCGCCGCTCGTGATCGACTACTCGGGCACCTGGTTCCTCGAGGTGCCCTTCGCGGTGGTGGCGACCTTCGCCCTTTGGCTGTGGCTGCGGCGGGCGCGGCTTTTGTTCGCCGGGACCCCGGTGGGGCCCGGGGCGAGGGAGGGAGCACCGGGCGCCCAAGGGAGCGCAGCATGCACCCTGGGACTCGACCTCGGAGTCGGCGCCTTGGTGCTCCTGGCCTTCTTCACCAAATTCAATTACGGCCTGCTGCTGGGGCTAGGTCTGGCGCTGGACCTGCTGCTCGATCTGGTGCTGGTCCTGCGCGGGCGTGGCCCTAGCCTGCGCAGCTTCGGTGTGGCGACCGCGCGCCTCGCCGCCTTGCCCGCCCTCGGCTTCGCCTGGTGGTTCCTGCTGCCCCTGCCCCTCGGCAGCGACATCGCCGCCGCCCACCGCGCGGCCTTCGCCGACTTCCTCGGCGGCAACCAGCAGCTCGTGCGCAGCGACGACGCGGTGCGCCTCCTGCACTGGGTGACCTCCTTCGTCGCGACCCCGCGCCTGTTCGTGGTCGTCCTGGTCGGCCTCGGCCTCTCGGCGGCCTTCGCCCTGCGACAGCTTCGCTGCGGCTGCGCGAGCGCGCGCAACCAGCTGCGGCTGTGGCTCGTGCTGCTCGCCATGGGCGTGCCGATCGTCACCCACAACTTCCACCTCGATCGCTTCCTGGTCGTGCTGGTCCCCGCCGCCTTCGTCCTGACCGCGGCCGGCTGGAGCGCGCTCTTCGCGGCCGCCTTCGGCCGCCTCTTCGGCTTCGACTCGCCCCGGGCGCGCCAGGTCACGATCCTCGCGGCGCCGCTCTTGGTCGCTGCCGGCCTGGCCTTCCGCTCCCTCGACGGCCTGCCCGCCTTCGAGGCGCTCGTCGGCTTCCAGGAGGCGCCCGAGGTGCGCGACTACCAGACCCGCGCCCTGGGTGAGCGCTGGAGCACCAACGCCGGCCGCAAGCTCTCGACCGCGGGCATCGACCGCGTGGCCTTCGAGCGCCTGCTCGACCTCGTCGCGGGCGAGCTCGAGGCGCGCGAGGCCGAGCTCGGCCGCCCGGCGACCTTCGCCTGGCTCGGCATCTCGTCCGAGCTCTCCCCGGCGGCCCTGCACATCGGCGTCCACGAGCGCAGCGGTACGCCCGAGCGCCTGCGCCGCGACGCCGCGACCGTGCGCCCCGACGGCAAGCCGACCATGGTGGTCACCTTCGAGGGCGTCGACCCCGGCTGGAACGACGACCAGCTGTTTGCCTGGGCGGGCAGCTTCGACGTGGTCTTCACCACGACGCCCAACGACGTGAAGCAGCGCCGCGGGCGCGACTTCATGCGCGGCTACCAGGAGCGCCTGATCCAATCCAGCCTGGTCGTGCCGGTCGAGCTCGGCACGGGGCCCGGGCCCCCCACCCGCGGCCCGGACCGCGCCGGGCGGCTGTTCTCCCTGCGCAAGCCGTGAGCGACTCCCACCAAGATGGTGCCGGGCAGGGCGGGCCGAGCCGTCGCCAGCGCGCCGCCGCCAGCGCGCGCCCCCCGGGTCCGCCCGCCTTCGCCGAGCTCGAGGCCTTCGCTGCCGAGCCCCTCGACTGGCCCGCGGTGCGCGAGCTGTTCGCCGACCACGCCCTCTCCGGGCTCGGCCGCCGGCGCCTGGACGAGCTGCGCCCGCGGACCGAGCCCGAGGCCCGCGCCGCCCTCGCCCGCTGCGCCGAGCTGCTCGCCCGACGCCGCGACCAGGGCCGGGTCGGCCTCGAGGCCACGCCGCCGCTCGCCGGCATCACCGACCCCGAGCCCCTGCTCGACGCCGCGCGCACCTACTCGCGTCCCTTCGACGAGGACGAGTTCCGCATCCTGGCCGTGTTCCTGCGCGCGACCATGAAGCTCGGCCACTGGGTCAGCGTGCGCTCGCCGGAGCTGCCCGCCCACGTCGAGCTGCTCGCCGACCTGCCGGACCTCGTGCCCCTGTCCGAGCTGCTCGACAAGAGCCTCGACGACCGCGGTCGCGTGCTGGACGACGCCTCACCGATCCTCGCCGGCCTGCGCAAGGACATCGCGCGGCTCGAGTCCGAGATCGAGCGCATCGTCGCGCGCTTGGCGGGCAGCGGCAGCCTGCGCCAGGCCCTCGCCGAGGGGCAGCTCGGGCGCGTGCACCGCCGCGGTGGCCGGCCGTGCCTGGCCGTGCGCGCCCGCGACCGGCGGCGGGTGCGTGGCATCGTCCACGACCGCAGCCAGACCGGCGAGACCATGTTCATCGAGCCCGAGGAGGTCGTCGAGTCCGGCAACCGCGTGGCCGCCCTGCGGGCCGACGAGCGCCGCGAGGTCGGTCGCATCCTGACCGAGCTGACGCGCGCCCTGCTCGAGCGCGAGACGGACCTGCGCCGGGCCATCCACCTGGCCGCCGAGGTCGAGCTGGCCGTGCTGTCGGCGGACTGGGCCATGCGGAACGACGGCCGCGTGGTCGACGACCAGCCCGCCCCTGGCAGCGAGCCCGGCCTGCTCTTGCGCGGCATGCGGCACCCGCTCTTGCTCGCCAAGGAGCGCGCCGGCGAGCTCGGCGCGCCCCGCGGCAAGGCGGGCGACGCCCTGCCGGCTGGCGCCGAGTCCGGCTGCGTGCCGATCGACCTGCGCCTCGGCGTGGACTTCGACCTGGTGGTGATCACCGGGCCCAACACCGGCGGCAAGACCCTGGCGCTCAAGAGCGCCGGCCTGGCCGCCCTGTGCGTGCGCCTCGGCCTGCCGATCTCGGCCGGGGAGGGCTCGAGCGTGCCCTTCTACGACGGCATCTTCGCGGACATCGGCGACGAGCAGGAGGTCGAGCAGAACCTCTCGACCTTCTCCTCGCACCTCGTGCGCATCGCCGCGGCCCTCGCTGGTGCCACGCCGCGCACCCTGTGCCTGCTCGACGAGCTCGGCGGCGGCACCGACCCGGACGAGGGCGCCGCACTCGGCGAGGCGGTCCTCTCCGAGCTGCTCGTGCGTGGCGTCCCCACGCTCTGCTCGACGCACCTCGGCCGGCTCAAGGAGATGGCCTACCGCAACACGCGCATCGAGAACGCCTGCACCGAGTTCGACCTGGAGACCCTCGCGCCGCGCTTCCACCTGGTGATGGGCACCCCCGGCGAGTCGCGCGCCCTCGCGATCGCGCGGCGCATCGGCCTGCCCGGCGAGCTGCTCGACCGCGCCCAGAAGCTGCTCGATGCGACCAAGAGCGGCGAGCGCGACGAGCTGTTCGCCGACCTCGCGCGCACGCGCGCCGACATCGAGGCCCTGCGCGGCCGCACCGAGGAGCGCCTGGGCGAGGTCGAGGCCGAGAAGCTGCAGCTGCTCGAGGAGCGCGCCGGCGCCGAGCGTGCCGCACAGCTCCTGGTCAAGGAAGCCCAGCAAGGACTCGAGGAGCGCCTGCGCTCGACCAAGCCCTACCTCGAGCGCGCCCAGAAGCTCTTGCCCCAGCTCCCGAAGGCGGCGCGCCTGGAGCTCGAGGCCGTGCTGGACGAGCTCAACACCGCGCTGGTCGGCTCGACCCTCGACGACACGCGCAAGGACTTCCTGGCCAGCCTCAAGAAGGGCGACCACGTCTGGGTGCCGCGCTACCGCAAGCGCTGCCAGGTGGTGCGCATCTTCAAGGACAAGCGCCGCGTGACCGTGCGCCTCGCGCGCCAGGACCTCGAGCTGGGCTTCGAGGAGATCTCGACCTACGACCAGCTGTAGGTCGCGGCGCCGACGCCCGGGGTGGCGGGCTGATGGAGTCGAGAACCTGGACGGAGTCCACTTCCTGGACGGCGGGGCCCCGGACTCGATCGGGAAGGGTGGCGGGGCGAAGTGGCTCGATGCGCTCTTGGGGGGGGGCTGGGCAGTGATCGGACGCCGTCGGCCGCGATGGGCATGGCTTGGCACGGCGCTTGTATTTAGCAGCCGTCGCGAGCAGGTCTCGTGACTCGCACCCACTCCGCGGTGCGACCCCATCCGTTCCCCCGGCCGCAGCGCGGCCACACCGACCTCGAGGTCCATCCCATGCGACGTCTCCTCTCCCTGACCCTCCTCCTCTCCCTGACCGCCGCCATGACCCTGCCCGCCGACGCGCAGAGCGTCACCTTCCGCGGCAAGGTCGAGGACGTGTCGGGCACCCAGAACCAGTTCTTCGTGGACTGCACGAACACCTCCCTGACCAGCGGCGCCTTCAACCTGAACCTGTTCGTCGGCCAGCAGGTCGAGATCACCGGCCAGTGGAACGGTTCGACCGCGGCTCCCAGCGTCGACGTGGCCGCCATCGCCGTCGTGCCCGAGGTCTTCGAGCTCGGCGGCGGCGCCAAGATCGGCGACGAGCTCAAGGTCGGTTTCATCGCCACCCCCGGCGACCTGGCCATCAGCCGCATCACCGTGGCGCCTTCCTTCACCGACCTCGGCGCCTCCGGCGTGGTCTTCGTCGACCTGTCCAAGACGGTGATCGGCACCACGGGTGTGATCCCCGGCGGCGGCATCCTGCAGCACACCCTGCAGATCCCGAACGACCCGAGCCTGGTCGGCCTCGAGATCTTTGGCCAGGGCGCGCTGATCGACAGCCTGGGCAACCTGACCCTGACCAACCCCGACTGCAAGACGATCGACTCCTGAGCTGATGCTCGACGGCCGGGCTCGCCCGGCCTGCGCCCCCGGCCCCGCGCGACCCCGCCCGGGCCCGGGGGCCGCACCGGGCCCCCCCCCACGGCCCCCGGGCGCGCTGTGACACCCATGCGG
>JARGPD010000125.1:0-1460 GCA_029212845.1 Planctomycetota bacterium | reverse complement strand
TCCCGATGCCACAGCCTCACCTCCCACGCTCCGCTTCTCGGCCTCTCGGCCGGCCGCCCAGGTCAGCGTGAGCCAGGGGGACCTAGCGCGGCAGCCAGTAGCCTGGCTGGGGGGCGACCGGCACCAGCTGGGGCGGACCCGGGAGGGGGTCGAGGCCGAACAGGGCGGGCGCGAGGTGCGGGCTGCTGGAGAGCAGCAGGTTGCCGGCCGCGTCGAAGTCCAGGGTCGGTCCGCCGGGGAAGGCCACCGGTAGGGTCAGCTCGACCGAAGGACCGAGCAGGTCGACGCCCAGGGTCCAGGGCCGAGCTCGATCTGCAGGCCGAGGCCACCGTCTCCGCGCGAGGCGGCGACCACGACCGCGACCTCGTCCGGTAGGACCACCAGGTCGGACCAGGTCCCGCTCTGGGTGTCGAGCACCACGAAGCGCAGGTCGTCGAGCGGGTCGTTGCGCTCGATGCCTAGGAGGGCGCGGTCACCGCTCGCATGCTCGAAGCGCAGCTTGCGGGCCAGGCCTTCGATCAGGACCGGCGCGCTGCCGCCCCCGACCAGGGACAGCTGGTCGAGCTTCTCGTCCTGGACTAGCAGCCGGTCCGTGCCGGGCAGGCGCCGCAGCACCTCGGGCGAGATCTGGGGCTTGGCGAAGAAGGGCTCCGTCTGCAGGCCACTGGTCGCGGTCAGGGCCTCGAACACGGGCTGGCCAGCGGCGTCGAGGCGGACCGAGAAGAGGTCCATCGAGTCGATGCCGCCGAGCAGCGGATCGGCTAGCTCGCCGACCCCGAGCAGCAGTCGGTTCGGGGTGAAGAAGGCGAAGGGCGCGACCTCGTCCAGGGTGTCCAGGAAGGTGGCGTCGCCGGTCAGCTGGGCGCCGACCGGAGCCACGCCCGTGGTCGCGAGCCAGCCCTCGCGGGAGACCGGGCCCTCGGTGCGCCAGGCCACGTGGCTGGCGTCGGTGGACAGGGCGAGGAAGGGCCCGTGCTCGACCTCGGGCAGGTAGCCACCGGGGGAGATCGTCACGGGGATGTCGGTCACGCGGGTGGGGGCACCCGCACCCTGGACCACGAAGACGAACTCCTCCGCGGGGGACTTGCCGGCGACCAGCGCGAGGGACGTGCCGCCCTCCGAGCGTGCGAAGTCACCGGGCACGTGGGTGGCGGCCCCGAGCGGCGTGGGCAGGGGCTGGGCCGTGGCCTGGGCGCCGGGCTGCCGCAGGAACGAGAACAGCTGGGTGCCCGTGGCCGCGAAGCCGCGGTCCTTGGTCAGGGCCAGGGCACCCGGACCGGCCAGCTGCAGGGGCGGCAGGGCGGCGGTGCGGTCGATCACCACGCCGGTCGCGAGTTCGAGCTCGAGCAGGTCGCCGCCGGCGGCCGGAAGGGTGGCGATCAGGACGGACTGGCTGGCCGGATCGACCGCGAGCCGGGTCGCGAGGGCCGGCTGGTCGGCACCGGCTCCGGTGCCGGGCA
>JARGPD010000124.1:13112-14215 GCA_029212845.1 Planctomycetota bacterium | reverse complement strand
GACCAACCACTCGCGGCCGTCGAGGTGCTCTTCAAGTTTGGCGGTGACGGCGTTCATGCCGGCATTGATTGCGTCGGTCTCGGCGGCGTCCTTGGTCTCGGCAAACAGTTGCGTGAACGTGCGGCCGACGAACGGGCCGAGCTCGAGGCGCATGTAGCGCTCCCAGCCTTCGATCTCTTTCATCGCTTGGTAGTCCTCGGAGAACAAGCGCGGGCCGGGGAAGTTCACGTCGATGTAGCGCATGATCGCGCTCGAGTCGAACAGCTTGGTGCCGTCGTGAACGATCGCGGGCGTCAGCGGCTGGCCGGTGGCCTCGATGACCGCGGCGCGGTCGGACGGATTGACGAGCACGGTGTCGTACGCGATGCCTTTGTAGGCGAGCGCGAGTTGCACCTTGACGTTGTTGGGTGACGGAGGGAGCAAGTAGCAGGTGAGAGTCATGGTCGGAGTGGGGTTCGCGTTGGTCGATCGAAGTGGGGTGCACTCCGTTTGAAGGGCGAACATTTTAGACCAATTGGTTTTTGACCGACGAAACCATCCGCCCATCCCTGCCTGCCGCCAAAGAGCCTGCTATCTTCTCAGGCCCCTCCAGCCCCCATCCTTCGTGAAAACCGCAATCCTAGGCGCCGGCGTGTCCGGCCTCGCCCTCGCCCAGAAACTCATTCAGGGCGGTCTCGACCGCGAGAGCATCGTGCTCTTTGAAGCCGCACCCCGCGCTGGCGGCCTCTGCGCCAGCAAGACGGTCGATGGCTTCACCTACGACGAGACGGGCGGCCACGTCCTTTTCAGCAAGGACAAGCCGGTCATGGAGTGGATGATCGACGAGGCTGGCGGGCCCGATGCCTTCCACAAGGTCGACCGCAACACCAAGATCCGCTTTGAGGATCGCTGGGTGCACTACCCGTTCGAAAACGGGCTCGGCGACCTGCCCGACCAGGCGAATTTCGAGTGCGTGTCGGGCTACCTCCAGCCGTGGCACGCGCGCCAGATGAGCGGAGCCGATGCGCCTCAGGACTTTGCCGCGTGGATCGAGTGGCGCTTTGGCGCGGGCATCTGCGACCACTTCATGCGGCCCTACAACGAGAAGATCTGGAAGCGCGACC
>JARGPD010000124.1:4851-13012 GCA_029212845.1 Planctomycetota bacterium | reverse complement strand
GGCATCTGCGACCACTTCATGCGGCCCTACAACGAGAAGATCTGGAAGCGCGACCTTAGCGAGATCACCTCCGGTTGGGTCGCCGGCCGCGTGCCCGACGCGCCCATCGAGGACGTGCTGCGCGCCTCGATCGGCATCCGCACCGAGGGCTACACCCACCAGTCGATCTTCTACTACCCCGAGCACGGCGGCTTCCAGGGCATCACCGACGGACTGTTCCGCTCGCTCGAGTCGCGGGTGCGCTTGAGCACGCCGGTCACCGACCTGCGCAAGGTCGGCGAGACCTGGAAGGTCAACGGCGAGGAGTTCGACCAGGTGATCAGCACGGTCCCGCTGAACTACCTGCCCGACATCCTCGAGGGCTGCGAGGACGGTGCCGCCGACGCGATGCGCGGCCTCTCCAACAACCAGATCTCGTGCCTCCTGCTCGCGCTCGACCGCCCCGAGCACCCCAACCTCTCGTGGGTCTACCTGCCCCATCACGACCAGGGTCCGGCGAACCGCATCACGTACATGTCCAACTACTCGCCGAACAACGCGCCCGAGGGCAAGACGTCGTTCCTGTGCGAGGTGACGTCCCCCGGCGGCGGCGCCTACCCGGGTGCCGAGATGACCGACGAGGTCATCGCCGGCATGGAGCGCGCCGGCCTGCTGCGCAAGGACGAGGTCCTGTTCAGCGACCGCACGGACACGCGCTGGGCCTACATCGTCTACGACCACAGCTTCGAGGGCCGCAAGCGGCGCTCGCTCGAGTACGCCGCTTCGATCGACCTGCACCTGCTCGGTCGCTTCGGTCGCTACGAGTACCACAACTCCGACCAGTGCGTGATCGCGGCCACCGAGCTGGCCGGCACCCTGCTCGCGAAGGCCGGTCTGGCCTAGGGCCCAGCCTCTCCCCGTGAGCGCGATCACCAAGGACCCGCGGCCGGTGTCGGTCGTCATCCCGACCTGGAACGGCGGCGAGCGCTTCCGGCGCGTGCTCGACATCCTCGCGCGCCAGGACGTTGCCGGCGGCCTGCAGCTGGTGGTGGTCGACTCCGGCTCGAAGGACGGCACGCGCGAGGCCTCCCTCGAGGCCGGCGCGCTGCTCGTCGACCAGGACCAGCGCACGTTCAACCACGGCGCGACCCGCAACCGCGGCATCGAGGCCAGCTCGGGCGCGGTGGTCGTGCTGCTGACCCAGGACGCCCTGCCGATCTCCGAGTCCTTCGTCACCGGGATGCTCGCGCCCTTCGCCGACGCCGCCGTCGACGGAGCCTATGGCCGCCAGCACCCGCTGCCCGACGCCGACCCGATCCTCAAGGCGCGGCTCGAGCAGTGGACCGCATCGCGCAGCGAGCCCGCCCTGCAGCACTTCGTCCAGGCCGACGCGGACGCGTCGCTCGCGCTGTTCAACGAGCTGCCACCGCTCGAGCGCTACCTGCGCTGCGCCTTCGACAACGTGGCCAGCGCCGTGCGCCGCTCGACCTGGGACGCGAGGCCCTTCCCGCCGCGCAACTTCGGCGAGGACGTCGCCTGGGCCCGGCGCATCCTCCTGGATGGCGGCACCATCGCCTTCGAGCCCAGCGCCGAGGTCGAGCACAGCCACCCGATCTCGATCAAGCGCGAGTTCTTCCGGCTCTACCGCGACCACAAGAACCTCTACGAGCTCTTCGGCCTGCAGAACGTGCCCAGCTGGCAGCGCGTGCGCCAGGGCTGGAAGTGGGGCCTCGGCCACTACAAGGAGCTGCTCGCCGGGCTCGACCTGACGCCCGCCCAGCGCCGCTACTGGCGCATGTACTCGGTGCCCTACTCGCTCGCCGAGACCACGGCCCAGTTCCTCGGCGCGCGCAGCCACTGGAAGCGCGACACCAGCAGGTTCTGGCGCCGCTTCGACGACTGGGCCTGCGCCGACTGAGGCGACGGCAGCCGCCGCTCTAGCGCGCCTGGTCGCTGGTTCGATCCGGCCTCAAGCCCGTGGACCGAGCCAAGCGCCGTAGAGCTCGGGGCGGCGGTCGCCGAGGAACATCGTCTGGCCGTGCGAGCGCGGGACCTCGGTGAGGTCCAGGTCGACGTGGAGGACCTCGTCGGTGCCGGTGCCGGCGCGGGCGATCACACGGCCGTCGGGCGCAGCGACGAAGGACTCGCCGGCGAAGGTCAGGTGGCGCTCGGTTCCGACGCGGTTGCAGAGGGCGGTGAAGACGCCGTTCTGGAAGGCGGCGACCTGGAGCTCGGCCTCGTACAAACCCTCGGGCCACTCGCCGACGCTGCCGGCCTGGGGCACGACGATCACCTCGGCGCCGCCGAGCGCCAGGGCGCGCAGGTGCTCGGGGAAGTGGCGGTCGTAGCAGATCGCGACGCCAAGGCGACCGAAGCGCGTCTCGAAGACCGGCGGGCCGCCAGGTGGCGTGGTGCCCGGGTCGTAGTAGCCAGTCTCGTGGAACAGCGCGTACTCGGTGATGTGCACCATGCGCGCGAGCCCGAGCAGGCTGCCGTCGACGTCGATCACCGGCGAGGTGTCAAAGGCACAGGGGCCGTCGCGCTCGTAGAGGTTGAGCACGATCACCACGCCGAGCTCGGCGGCCAGCTCGCGGAAGGCCGCGACGGTCGGGCCGGCGATCGGTTCGGCCAGGTCGCGGGCGAGTCCCGAGCTGGCGGCTTCGAAGAGGCCCGTGACCTCGTCGCTCCAGGTCTGCTCGTCGGCGGGCACCTGGGGGTAGAAGGGCTCGAAGGCGAGCTCGGCGAAGACGATCACCTCGGCGCCATCGGCGGCGGCGGCGCGGGTCGCGGCCAGGCCGCGGCTGCGGTTGTCGAGCTTGTCGAGGGAAGCGTGCTGCTGGACGAGGGCGATCTTCATGGGTGCGGGGCGCTGCGCGCTAGGCGTGACTTGGCGGGCTTCGGCTTGGAGTCTCGGGCAGCTACTCGACGATCAGCTCGTCGACGAAGATCCAGGGCTTGCCGCCGGCGCCGGCGTGCCAGGCAGGCACGGTGCCAATGCCACTGGCGGTGACACGTAGGAAGCGGGCTTCGACGGGCGGCTGCTCGTCCCTGGCCAGCGACGAACCCGACGGCGCCGGCTCCAGGCGCAGGGCATGGCGGCGCTCCCCGCCGTCGGTGCGGGAGCCTGCGTTGAGCACGAGGTGCGCGGCCGGGACGAAGTGGTCGCCGTCGGTCGACAGCTCGAGGTGCAGCTCGGCCGGCAGGAAGATCCAGGACTTCTGCGCCTCGAGGCAGCTGAGGGTCACCGCGCTGACCTGGCGTACTTCGCCCAGGTCGACGCTGGCTACTAGGTCCGTGGCCTCGAAGCCGAGCCAGCGCGCGTCCAGGTGGCTCGCGGTTCCGCGCCGGCCGTCCACGAGGCCGGGCGCACCGCCGCCGGGGTAGCGTGAGCTGGGCGGCACGAGCAGGTCGACCGCAGCTCCGATGGCCTGGTGCAGGTCGATGCGACGTGTCGAGATGCGCCCGAGGCGCTCGGCTCCCCGGAAGGCAGCGGCGTGCAGGGTCGTGGTGCTGTCGATGTGGAGCGGAGTCGTGAAGAGCACGCTGCTCTCGCTGGGCTCGCTGCCGTCGTCCGTCCAGCGGATGTCCACCGCGCCATGCTCGGTCGAGAGCGACACAAGCAGCCCGACGCCAGGCGCCGAGTCGTCGACCTCGAACGCCACCTGGTACATGGCCGGCGACCAGGCGGTGCCTTGGGCGTTGCGGGCGTAGTAGGGCTCGAGGGGGTCGTCTGACTGGGCGGGAGTCGTTGCGCGCCTGGCCAAGGACTTGGCGCCCGCGCCTTGGTCGAGCAGCTGCTCGTGATCGCGCTCGAGCATCACCTCCACACGACGCACGAAGTCGGCCCAGTCCTTGCCCTCCGGCTGCGACCAGCCGCCCTCGGCGATGGCAAAGAGCCGCGGCAGCAGCATGTAGGTCAGGTGGTCCTCGTGCTGGATCGACTCGCCCCACAGGTTGCCCTGGAAGCCGAGCACGAGCTTGGCCTCTGCGGCAGTGAGCTCGGCGGGGATCGGGTCGTAGTCGTAGGCGGTGCGCAAGAAGAGCTGCGAGTAGCCGAGCGGCGGCTCGGTCTCCGGGTCGCCCTGCTTGAGGTCGAGGTAGGCCGCGCTGTTGGGGCTCATCACGACCTCGTGGCCTGCCCGCGCCGAGGTGATGCCGCCAGACTCGCCGCGCCAGGACATGACCGCGGCGTTGGGTGCGAGACCACCCTCGAGGATCTCGTCCCAGCCGATCAGGCGCTTGCCGTTGCGAGCCAGGATCTCTTCGCAGCGGCGGATGAAGTAGCTCTGCAGCTCGTGCACGTCGGCGAGGCCCTCGGCCTGCATGCGCGCGGCGCAGTCGTCGCACGCCGACCACGCGCGCTTGTTGCACTCGTCGCCGCCGATGTGGAAGTACTCGGAGGGGAAGAGCTGGGTCACCTCGGCCAGCATGCGCTCGAGGAACTCGAACGTGGCATCCTTGCCCGGACACAGGGTGTTGGTGTCCATGATCCCGCCGGTGGCGACCGCGCGCTGCACGCCGTCGCAGCTGAGCTCGGGGTAGGCCGCGAGGATCGCGCGGCTGTGGCCGGGCACGTCGACCTCGGGCACGATCGTGACGCCGCGGTCGGCGGCGTACTCGACCAGGTCGTGGATCTCCTGCTTGGTGTAGAAGCCGCCGTAGGTCGCCTCTTCGCCGGGCTGGGCCTCGGCGCGTCCCCACCAGGGCTCGTCGTTGCGGTCCACACGCCAAGCGCCGACCGAAGTCAGCTTGGGGTAGGCCGCACTCTCGATGCGCCAGCCCTGGTCGTCGGTCAAGTGCCAGTGGAAGACGTTCATCTTCAGCGCGGCCAGGCGATCGATGTTGCGGCGCACGACGTCGATCGGATGGAAGTGCCGACTGACATCGAGCAGCTGGCCGCGCCAGCGGAAGCGCGGACGATCGATGATCTCGACGCACGGCAGCCAGTCGAACCCGCCCGGCTCACTTGGCTCCTGGCGGAGCTGCGCGAGGGTCTGGGCGCCGTAGAAGAAGCCCACCTCCGTGGATGCGGACAGGTGCAACGACGTAGGCGTGATGCTCAGGTGGTAGCCCTCGGGGCCAAGCTCGGGGTCCACGGCGGGCGGTGCTGGCCACCCAGAGCCGTCGAGCTTCGCCTGCTCCAAGGGTGCCAGGACGACAGCGCCCTCATCGAATCGATGCGCCTCCCCGGAGCCCGGCGTGTGGTGCTTGCCAATCGAGAGCTCCACGTAGTTGCCAGACCCCCTCTGGTCCTTGATCGGGCCCGATTCCGTTGGCGCCGGACAGAGCGCCTGACGCACGAATCCATCAACCCGCCGTGAACGGGCGCCGCCCCAGCTCGGAGCCTGATGGAAGCCGAGCCCGACCCAAGTCTGGATGTCGATCTCGAAGCGCCCTGGCTGGACGCTCATCTGCATGGGCCTCGGGACGATGGAGACCATGGCGGTCTCCGCTTGCACTACGTCGACAGCCGCCGCGTCCGCTGCATCAACGGTGGCTGGCTGCGGGACAGGCCCCTGGCAAGCAACGACGACGAGGAGACCAAGGCCAACACCGAGAGCGGCTCGGGGAAGACGAAGGGCGGATAGGAGCATGTCGATCTAGCGCGACTGCGCGAATAGCCAGGTGTAGAGCTCGGGGTTGGCGTAGGTCTCGGTCCAGGAGTCGTGCTCGACGCCCGGGTAGACGGTCACCTGGGCATCGCCGCCGGCGGCCTGGAGGGCCTCGACGAGCATGGTGCTCTCCTCGGGCGGGAAGATCGGGTCGAGCTCGCCGTGGAAGGCGCGCACGGGCACGTGCCTGGCCTCGAGCAGGGCCTCGAGGCGGAAGCCGTTGGGGAAGTCGGGGAAGAACCGGCCCAGCTGGCCGCCGCCGCAGATCGGGACCGCTGCGGCGAAGACGTCCGGGTAGGCCGCGAGCAGGTTCCAGGTCGCGTAGCCGCCGATGCTCAGGCCGGTCAGGTAGACGCGGTCGGGGTCGACGTCGGGGCGCTCGAGCAGCTCGTCGACGAAGGTCCCCAAGGTGCTGAGCTGCCACCACTCGTCGGCCGGGCACTGGGGCGCGGCGAGCACGCAGCGGGCGAGCTCGGGGATGGTGGCGACCTCGGCGACCAGCTTCGGGGGACCATGGAAGCGCACCCGCTCCAGGTCGTCGCCGCGCTCGCCGGCGCCGTGCAGGAAGATCAGGATCGGCCAGCCGGCCTCGGGCCGCTCAGCCGCGTCCGGGACCTCGAGCAGGTAGTTGTACTGCTGGCCGTCGACCGGGTGCTCCATCGAGAGCTCCAACGAGCCGGTGGCGCTCGCAGGCAGCCCGGTCGAGCCGCAGGCAGCGAGCAGCAGGAGGACGGCAACACCGAGGGCTCGTTCAGCAAGGTTCATCATGCGCCTAGCGTAGCCCCCGGCGCGCGGACACGCTCGCGTGCTACGCGTCCAACGGGCAAGTACCGCGACGATCGGCAAGTCCCGCCGGACGGTGCCGCACACCCGGCGGCGGGGGCTTCGGCCCGGCGAGCGCGTCGAGACCGACGGTCTGGCGTACGGCACCGTACGGCGGGACTTGCCACCGGGGGCATGCGAGCGTACTTGCGCCAAGGGCCTGGCCCGCGGCTCAGCCGGCGTACCAGTCGCCGAGCGCCGCGGCGAGCTGGGCGTAGTCCTCGGGCTCGTTGTAGGCCTGGGCCGAGGTGCGCAGGATGGTCTGCTTGCCGAGCGGGAAGACCGGGACCTCGATGCGGCGCTCGTCGTGCAGCCAGACATGCAGCGGGTCGAGGTCGAGCGGCCCGCGCTGGATCGGCGGTGCCTGGCGCGAAGCGGGGTAGGCCGGCAGGGGGATGCTGGCCAGGGCGCCGAGCATGTCCGCCGGCGCGGGACGCTCGATGCCGAGCGCCTCGCAAAGCAGCCCCTGGGCCTCGACGGTCAGCTCACGGTTGCGCAGCTGCAGCTCGCCGATGCCGCCGGGGAAGAGCCCCTCGAGGAAGTCGATCGCGGTCGGCAGGACCAGGTACGGGGTCGGGTCGAAGGTGCCCGGCCAGTCGAACTCGAGGTGCAGGCGCGAGCGGTCCTTGCGGGTCGCGTTCGCACCATGGCTGATGACCAGGGGCCGGGTGCGCCCGCGCCAGTCCGCGCGCACGTGCAGCATGGCGCTGCCCTTGGGCGTGCACAGCCACTTGTGGCAGTTGCCGGTGTAGAAGGCGGCGCCCAGGTCGTCGAGGCTGAGCGGCAGGTGCCCGGGCCCGTGGGCGCCATCGACGAGGGTCTCGATGCCACGCTCGCGCAGCTCGGGAATGATCTCCTCGATGGGCAGCACGAGCCCGGTCTGGCTGACGATGTGATCGATCACGAAGAGGCGCGTCTGCTTCGTCACCGCCGCGAGCACGCGCTCGGTGACCTCGCCCGCATCCCCGAGCGGGAAGGGAACTGGCACGACGCGGACCGTCGCCCCGACGCGGCTCGCAGCGAAGCGCACCGCGTTGGCGGTCGCGTTGTACTCGGGGTCGAGGATCAACACCTCGTCGCCGGGTCCGACCTGGGCCTCGGCGGGTCCGTCCGGCCCGTCCCCGTCGTCGCACTGGCCGGTCAGCACGGCGAGGGCCGTGTTCACCCCCGTGGTCGCGTTCGGCACGAAGACGAGCCCAGCGGGGTCGGCGCCGAGCAGCCCAGCGAGCCGGTCGCGCGCCGCATCGAGCCGCGGCTCGAGCTCGCGGTACAGGAAGCGCACCGGGCTGGCCTCCAGCTCTGCGTGCAGGCGCGCCTGCTCCTCGAGCACGCAGCGCGGGGCAGCACCGAAGGAGCCGTGGTTCAGAAAGACGAGGCCGGGCTCGAGGTCCCAGTTGGCAGCGTGGTTCGACATGGGCGCAGGGTACACCCAGGTGCCACCCGAAGGTGCCAAAGTCCCACCGTACGGTGCCGCACATCCGGCGGCTGGAGCTCGACCCGGCGAGACCGACGGTACGGAGTCGCGGTCGGGCGCGTCGGATCCGCCGACGCTGACCGCCGCCGGGTGTGGGCCCCGTTTGGCGGGACTTCGCTGGGCACACGACCGTCCGCGGTGTCAGCCCACATGCGGTTGCGCTCGCGGCGCACCGTACGAAAGAGTGGAGCCCCGCCACGGGGTAACCGGGGGGGGCGACGGGTATATCACCCCCAACCCCGACGGGGTGGGAGGAGGGGGGAAGGTCAGCCCA
>JARGPD010000124.1:0-4841 GCA_029212845.1 Planctomycetota bacterium | reverse complement strand
GGGGCCCCCCGCCCGGCGGGGGGCCCCCCCCCCCGGGGGGGGCGGGGGGGCCCCCCGTTCCCACGGGGGGCCCCCCCCCCCGGGGCCCCGGGGGGGGGGCTCCGGGTCTCTCTCCCCCATTCCGGACGGGTTGGAAGGAGGGGTGAAGGTCAGCCGAGCAGGCGCTTGGCGACTAGCTTGGCGAAGCGGGCGGGGTCGGGCAAGGGGGAACCCTCGGCCAACAACGCTTGACCGAA
Source organism: Planctomycetota bacterium (assembly GCA_029212845.1). Classification (GTDB taxonomy): domain Bacteria; phylum Planctomycetota; class UBA1135; order UBA1135; genus JARGPD01. The sequence goes on along the minus strand of JARGPD010000124.1, from coordinate 4,605 downwards.
GAGCAGCTCACAGGTCTCGCCGAAGTCCTCGGAGTCCTTGCTGTCGTCCAGCTTCTGGACCAGCGGGTGACCGGGGTTCAGCTCGAGCACCTGCTTGGACTCGGGCACGGGCTGGCCCTGGGCGCGCAGCATGGCCTCGAGCTGGGGCGGCAGGGAGTTCTCGCCGGGCACGAGGCACGCGGGGCTGTCGGTCAGGCGCGCCGAGAGGCGCACGGACTCGACCTTGCCGTCGAGCTTGGCGGCGACGGCCTCGGTCAGGGCGCCGAGGCGCTCGCCGGCCGCCTCGAGGTCCTGCTTGGCCTCGTCGTCGAGCTCGACCTCGCCCTTGTCGAGGGCGACCAGCTCGTGGCCCTGGAACTCGCCCAGCTTCGAGAGGGCGATCTCGTCGATCTCCGAGAAGAACAGCACCTCCTGGCCCTTCGCGCGCTCGAGGTGCGGCGAGGACTGCAGCGAGCCCTGCTCGTTGCCCGACAGGAACCAGATCTTGTCCTGGCCCTCCGGCATGCGCCCCACGTACTCGGCGAGGGTCGTGAAGCCGTGCTGCTGCTCGTCGGCACCCTCGGCGAGGGTCACGCTCGAGGGGAACAGGCACAGCTCGGCCACCTCGTCGCGGTAGCCGTCCTCGTGCCAGACGCCCTCCTTGAGCACCTGGCCGAACTCGCCCCAGAAGGCCACGTACTGCTCGCGGTCCTGCTTGAGCTGGCGGCCCATCTCGTCGAGCAGCTTCTTGACGAGGCGCTTCTGGATCTGGGCCAGCTGGCGGTTGTGCTGCAGGGTCTCGCGGCTGACGTTCAGCGGCAGGTCGTCGGAGTCGACCACGCCGTGCACGAAGCGCAGCCAGCTCGGCAGCAGCTCTGCGCACTCGGACGTGATGTGCACGCGCTGGACATAGAGCGCGACCTTGGACTCGAGGTGGCTCGGGTCGAACAGCTCGTGGCCGCGCTGCTTCGGCAGGAAGCAGAGCGCGGTGTAGCTGTGCACGCCCTCGGCCTTGAAGTGCACGTGGCTGAGCGGGTCGTTCCAGTCGTGGCTGATGTGGCGGTAGAACTCGGTGTACTCCTCCTCGGAGATGTCCGACTTCGGGCGCGTCCAGAGCGGACGCATCGAGTTCAGCGTCTCGGTCTTGACCTCCTTCTTGCGCTCGTCGCCCTCGCCTTCGTAGCGCTCGACCTGCATCCGGACGGGGTACTCGACGAAGTCGCTCCAGTCCTTGACGACCTTCTTGAGCACGTACTCCTGGGTGAAGTCCTGGTAGGTCTCGTCCCCCTCCTCGGCCGGCTTGAGGTGCAGGGTGATGCGCGTGCCGCGGTGGGCCAGGGCGCACTCCTCGATGGTGTACTCGCCGGCGCCTTCGGACTCCCAGCGCACGCCTTCGTCCGAGCCCGCGCGGCGAGTCTCGACGACCACCCGGTCGGCGACCATGAAGACCGAGTAGAAGCCCACGCCGAACTGCCCGATGAGGCGCGGCAGGGACTCGGGGTCGGCCTTGGCCTCGGCCAGCTGACTGGCAAAGGCCTTGGTGCCCGAGCGCGCGATGGTGCCCAGGTTGGTGCGCACCTCTTCGAGGCTCATGCCGATGCCGTTGTCGATGACCGTCAGGGTCTTGGCGTCGGGATCCGCTTCGAGCTCGATCGCGAGCTCCTCGTCACCGGCCAAGAGGCCGGGCTCGGTCAGCGCTTCGAAGCGCAGCTTGTCGCAGGCGTCGCTCGCGTTAGAGATCAGCTCGCGCAGGAAGATCTCCTTGTTCGAGTAGAGCGAGTGGATGACCAGGTTGAGAAGTTCTTTGGCCTCAGCCTGGAAGGCGTGGGTCTCCTGGGTCGTGGTCATGACGGATTCAGCTGGGTGCTTGGGTTCGGGTTCAGGAAGTGAGGGATCGGTGAGGGCCGCGTGCTAGACGCGCTTCCACTCGCCGATCGACTTGTAGAGGTAGCTGACGAGCTCGTCGATCTTGACGCGCTCCTGGCTCATGGAGTCGCGGTGCCGCACGGTCACCACGTCGTCCTGGAGGGTGTCGCCGTCGACGGTGATGCAGAAGGGGGTCCCGTCCTCGTCCTGGCGACGGTAGCGGCGGCCGATGGCGCCCTTCTCGTCGTAGAAGGTCGCGAAGCGCGCAGCGCGCAGCAGGGCCTCGACCTGGTGGGCCTTCTCGGGCATGCCGTCCTTCTTCACCAGCGGGAAGACCGCGCAGGTGATCGGGGCGATCTCGGGATGGAACTTGAGCACGATGCGCGTGTCCTTCTCGAGCTGCTCCTCCTCGTAGGCGTCGATCAGGAAGGTCAGCGCCATGCGGTCGATGCCGCCGGCGGGCTCGATCACGTAGGGCGTGTACTTCTCCTTCGTCTGCGGGTCGAAGTACATCAGCTTGCTGCCCGAGGCCTCGCTGTGGCGCTTCAGGTCGAAGTCCGTGCGGCAGGCGATGCCCTCGAGCTCGCCCCACCCGAAGGGGTACAGGTACTCGACGTCCGCGCAGCCGGTCGAGTAGTGCGCCAGCTCGTCCTCCTCGTGCACTCGCATGCGCAGGTTCTCGGGGCGGATGCCGAGCTCCACGTACCAGTCGAAGCGCGCCTGCTTCCAGTACTCGTACCACTGCTGCTCCTCGTCCGGCGGCACGAAGAACTCCATCTCGGCCTGCTCGAACTCACGCGTGCGGAAGACGAAGTTGCCCGGGGTGATCTCGTTGCGGAAGCTCTTGCCGATCTGCGCGATGCCGAAGGGCGGCTTGAGGCGCGCCGAGTTCTGCACGTTGAGGTAGTTCAGGAAGATGCCCTGGGCCGTCTCGGGGCGCAGGTAGGCGACCGAGCTCGTGCCCTCGACCGCGCCGACCTGGGTCTTGAACATCAGGTTGAACTCACGCGCTTCGGTAAGCTCGCCGCCGCACTTGGGACACAGGTCGCCCTCGAGGTGGTCGGCGCGGAAGCGGTTCTTGCACTCCTTGCAGTCGACCATCGGGTCGCTGAAGCCGCCGACGTGGCCCGAGGTCTCCCAGACCTTGGGGTTCTGGATGATGGCCGAGTCGAGCCCGACCACGTCACCACGCCCGGTGACCACGCGGCTCCACCACGCCTCCTTGACGTTGCGCTTCAGCTCGACACCCAAGGGACCGTAGTCGTAGGTGTTGCCGATGCCGCCGTAGATCTCCGAAGCCTGGAAGACGAAGCCCTTGCGCTTGCAGAGGCTGACGATCTTCTCCATGAACTCTTGGGCGGCCTTCTCCTCGGGGGAGAGCTTCGGTTTCTTGGACATAGCTGGGGGTGCTCGGTATGCGGGCTGGGGTCCGGGCGGACCGACGATGGTCGGGCCTGGCATTTCGGGCGAAGATTCTACACGAGCGCGGAGCGTCGCGCGCCCACCCTCTGGCCCCGATCAGGCCCCGGGCGGCACGCGCACGCGCCGACCGGGGCCGGGCCCTCCCTCCCTGTCGCGGTCGTTCAGGCGTCCTGGCGGGCACCCTCCAGGGCGGTCGCGAGGGCCTCTTGGAAGGACTCGTCGCCCTCGAAGAAGTGCCCCTGCCAGACGGCGACCCCGTCGGCGTCGACGAGGATCACGGTCGGGAAGCCGGTCACGCCATAGGCGCCAGGGATGCCGCCGCTCGGGCTGGAGCACCAGGCGTTGCGCCAGGTGATGTCGCTGTCCGCCGCCTGCTTGGCGTAGGCCTCGGGGTCCGAGTCGGTGTTGAGGCCGATCACGGTGAAGGGGTCGTCCTTGTGGAGCTCCACGAGCTCCGCGATGCGCGGCAGCGCATCGACACAGCTAGGTCACCAGAACCCCCAGAAGTCGAGCAGCACCACCTCGCCGCGGTAGTCCGACAGCCGGAAGGCCTTGCCCTCGGTGTCGATCGCGGGGAAGTCGACCGCCATGCTGCCGACGCCCTCGAAGGCGCCAGCGTTGCGCCTGCCCCAGGCGCTCACGCCCTCGGGCGTGTCGAGGTAGTCCGCCAGCAGCCGGTCCCAGAGGGCCTCGGCCCGGGCGAGCTCGTCCGGGGTCGCCCGGCGCCCGCCCAGGGCTTCGGCGCGCTCGGCCAACAGCTCGGCGGCCAGGTTGCGCTCGATGCTCCGCTTCGACAGCTGCGCGAGCAGGTCGAGCCGCTGCTCGCGCTCGACCAGCCGCGTCTCCTTCAAGAGCGCCCGCGCCACCTCGGCGGTGAGCCCACCGGGGTCCGCCACCAGCTCGGTGAAGAGCCCCGAGACGCGCGCCTTGAGCTCCTTGGAGCGCAGGTCGCTGGCCACCTTCAGGTGCTCGACCAGCCACAGCTTGGCCGTGGGGTCGCCGATCTTGGCCAGGGCTTCGAACTCGGCCAGGAAGTCCCGCGCGGGGTCCTGCTTGCGCAGGGCCGTGCGCTCCTTGCCCTTCAGCTGACGCCAGGCTTCGTTCCACGCCGCATCCGCGGCGGCGTGCTTGGCGACCAGGTCGGCGGTCACCTCGGCCGCGATGCCGCGGCCGCTAGCCCCGCCGATCGTGGGTGCCGCCCCGACCGGCTTGCCCGCGGTGTGGGCCTGCTCGGTGGGCGTGTCGAGCTCGGCCAAGAGGGTCGCGACCGCCTTGGTCAAAGCCTCGCCGCGCGCGTCCTTGAAGCGGATGCGCCCCTCGGCATCGAGCACGTAGATC
>JARGPD010000123.1 GCA_029212845.1 Planctomycetota bacterium | reverse complement strand
GACATGTGGTGGAACGGCGGCAACCGCAACGTGCCGGTGCGCCACAACATCATCGGGCTCTTGACCGAGGCGGCCAGCGTCAACATCGCCTCGCCGATCTTCCTCGAGCGCCGCGAGCTGCGCGCCCCTGGGGACCTTCCGGCCTACGCCTCGTCGAACCGCTTCCCCGCGCCATGGCCCGGCGGCTGGTGGCGCTTGCGCGACATCATCGACTACGAGCTGGCCTTCGGGGAGAGCCTGCTGGGCACCCTGACCCGCGACCGCTCGGCCTTCATCGACAACGCGATCGGGGCGGCCGAGCGCGCCATGTCGGCCACCGGTGCCGCCGGCGAGCCCGCAGCTCCGCGGGCCTGGCTCTTGCCCGCCGACAACGAGGACCACAACGCCCTCGCGCGCCTGGTCGACATCCTCGACCGCGGCGGCGTCGAGGTCCACTCGGCCACCGCCGACTTCACCGCCGACGGACGCGACTACGGCGCCGGCACCCTGATCGTCTACCGCGACCAGCCCTACGGCCAGCACGTGAAGGACCTCTTCGAGGTGCAGCGCTACCCCGAGGGCGCCGCGCCCTACGACGTCTCCGGCTGGACCCTGCCGATCCTGTTCGGCCTGCGGCGGGTCGAGGTCGTCGCTGACTTCGAGGCCGAGGCCGAGCTGGTCGACGGAGCCACCGACGCCCTCGCTCGCATGGACCCGGACTTCCTGCCAGAGGTCATGGCCGGCTCGGACGGGAACGAGTGGCGCGCCCTGTTCGGCAGCCTCACAGCGGGCGGGTCTGCGACCTTCCGCTTCGGAGGCGACCTCGCCGGCCACTTCACCCTCGGCGCGGACCTCGAGCTGTCGCCCGAGGAGGCGCAGGACGGCGTGCACAACGTCGTGCTGGAGGGCCTGCCGCGCATCGGCGTCTACACCACGCACTCCGGCTCGATGAACGAGGGCTGGCTGCGCTGGGTGCTGGACGGCTACGGCTGCGGGTACACACGCCTGTTCAACGAGACGATCCGCGCGGGCGCCCTGAACGAGCTGTGCGATGTGATCGTGCTGCCCAGCATCGGCGGCTCGTCCCTCGACCGTGGTCGCAGTCCAGGCAGCCTGCCCGAGCTGTACACGCGCGGGCTCGACCCCGAGGGGGCGATCGCCCTCGAGGAGTTCGTGCGCAGCGGTGGTCGCCTGGTGACCATGCAGTCCTCGGCGACCTGGGCCACCGAGCTCTTCGACCTCGACCTCGAGGAGGTCACCCGCGGCGCGGGCGACTTCTCCTGTCCAGGCAGCGTGCTGCGCACGGTGCCCGGTGACGGCGACCTCGCCGACGGCCTCAAGCCCTCGGTGCCGATCTTCTTCTCGCGCGGGTTGGCCTGGGAGCTGCCCGACGCCGACGGCTACGAGGTGCCCCTGCGCTACGCCCCGCGGCGCGTCTTGTACTCGGGCTTCCTCGAGGGCGCGGACGTGATCCAGGACAAGGCCGCCTGGGTCCGCGCCCAGTACGGCGAGGGCTCGATCGACCTGTTCGGCTTCCGGCCCCAGTACCGCAGCTGGTCGGAGGCCGCCTTCCCGCTGCTCTTCCGCGCGCTGCTGCTCGAGTAGCAGCGATGGCGACCTACCACGACCGCATCACCCCCAAGCAGCGCGCGCTGCTCGAGTCGGCGCGGCTGTTCTTCGTCGCCTCGGCGACCCCCGACCTGAGCCCCGGTGCCCACGGCCAGGGGCCGCTCAACCTGTCGCCGAAGGGCAGCGTCTCGCTGCGCGTGCTCGACGACCACACGGTCGCCTACGTGGACCTGCCGGGCAGCGGCAACGAGACCGCGCGGGCAGCTGAGGCCGGTGGGCCGATCACCGTCATGGCCATGTCGACGGGCGCCGAGGACGCGGCCATCGTGCGCCTCTTCGGGCGCGCCCGGATCGAGGAGCTGCCGGCGGACCAGGACCCCGAGCTCGAGCCCCATGCGATCCTCGGCCGGCCCCGGCAGCTGATCGTCGTGGAGGTGGAGAGCACGGCCACCAGCTGCGGCTACGGGGTGCCGGTGCTCTCCCACGAGGGCGAGCGCGCCAAGCAGCAGTGCGGCCGCCGCTACAAGGAGACCCCGTGAAGGCGCGCGAGTTCGACCTGATCGTCTGGGGCGCGACCGGTTACACCGGGCGCCTGGTGGTGGAGTACCTGGCCGGTCGCGAGGGTCTCCGCTGGGCCATCGGTGGGCGCGACGAGGCGCGGCTCGCGGCGCTGCGCGACGAGCTCGGGCCCAGGGTCGCGGACGTGCCGCTCGTGCTCGCCGACGCGATGGACCCCGCGTCGCTGTTGCTCCTTGCCGCCCGCCCGCGCGTGGTGATCACCCCGGTGGGACCCTTGGCGCGCTATGGGGGCGCGCGCGTCGCCGCCTGCGTCGAGGCCGGGACCCACTGCTGCGACCTGACCGGCGAGGTGCCTTGGCTGCGCGGCGTGATCGACCGGCACCACGCGACCTCTGTCGAGCGCGGCCTGCGGCTGGTCTCGATGTGCGGCTACGACTCGGTGCCCTCGGACCTCGGCTGCCTGCTGCTGCAGGAGGCCGTCTTCGAAGCGACCGGCAGCTTCGCGCCACGGGTCGACTGCCTGGCGGGTCCCTCCCGCGGGGGCGTCAGCGGCGGCACGATCGCGAGCGCGGCCTTCATGATGGAGCAGCGCCGCGAGCCCGGGGTCGCCCGCTACCTGACCGACCCCGGCGCTCTGACCCCGGGTCACCGCCCGCCCGAGCGGCCCGACCCCGTGGGCATCGCGCGGGTCGCGGGGACCTGGGCCGGGCCTTGGGTGATGGCCGGCATCAACGGCCGCGTGGTGCACCGCACCCACCAGCTGCTCGGCCTGCCCTGGGGTGCCGACTTCGTCTATGCCGAGCGCTTCCCGACCGGGCGCGGTCCCCTGGGCTTGCTCGGTGCCGCGGGCCTGTGGATCGGGACGGTCTGCTTCGCGGTCGGCATGGCCCTCGCACCGACCCGTGCGCTGCTCTTGCGCTTCCTCTTGCCCGCGCCCGGGGAGGGCCCGAGCGCGAACCGCCGGGAGCGCGGCTACTTCAACCACCACCTCGTGGCCACCGATGGCGAGCGTGTGCTGGGGCGCCTCAGGATCCACGCGGACCTGGATCCGGGCTACGTCGGCACCGCGGCGATGCTGGCCGAGTGCGCCCTCGCGACCCTCGACGACGAGCTCGACACCAAGGGCGTGTTGACCCCCGGCGCGGCCTTCGGGGCGCGGCTGCGCCCGGCCCTCGAGGCCGCCGGCTTCCGCTTCGAGCTGCGGCTGGGCGAGGAAGCCAGGACCCCCTAGGCAGCTGGCCCGGGGGTCGGGCGAAAGCCGGTGAGACTTTGGTGAACTTCGCCGCTGGAGTCCTTGGGTGCGGCGTAGCGGGCGGCCTCCAGCGTGGCATCATGGGCAAGGCGCAGTTCTTTGCTGCCCTCGCCCTATGGCCCAGACCTCGGAACTCACGCTCACCACCAGGCTCTTCCTGAAGGCCTACCGCTGGCGCCAGATCGACCCGGTGCCCTTCGCGCCGCTGTCGAAGCCGCTCGCGGAGTGCCGCGTGGGTCTGGTCTCGAGCGCGGGCTTCGTCGCGCCCGGGGTCGAGCCCTTCGACGAGGAGCTGCGCGGCGGAGACAGCTCGTGGCGCTCGGTCCCCAGCGACGCCGACACGAGCAGCTTCTCCGACAGCCACCGCTCGGAGTCCTTCGACCACACCGGCATGGAGCGCGACCCGGAGCTGGTCTTCCCCCTGACGCGGCTGCACGAGCTCGCCGCCGAGGGATGGATCGGCGAGGTCGCCCCGCGCCACGCCTCGTGCATGGGCTCGATCACGGCGACCGGGCGGCTCGTCAACGAGAGCGCGCCCGACATGGCGGCCCAGTTCGTCGAGGACCAGGTGGACCTGGTCCTATTGGTCCCGGTCTGACCGATGTGCAACCAGACCGTGGGTCTGGTCGCAGCCGAGCTCGAGCGCCAGGGGGTCACGACGGTGGCGATCCAGCTGCTGCGCTCGATCGCCGAGCGCGTGCGTCCCCCGCGCGGCCTGTGGGTGCCCTTCCCGCACGGCTATCCGCTGGAGGCGCCGGGCGAGCCCGAGCGCCAGCGCCAGGTCCTGCGCGCGGCCCTCGACCTGGCCACGGCTCCTGGTCCGGGTCCGCTCTTGGTCGACTACGTTCCCACGCGGCCGGGCTAGGTCCGACCCAGGACCCGAGCTCGCACCGACCGCTCGATCAGGGCGAGGTCCGGGTGGTCGGGCCCGAAGACCAGCTGGGCGCCGGACGCGCTGCGAAGCTGGACCCCGTCCGGCTCGCAGCGGAGCACCTCGGGGGCCTCGGCCGCGAGCCGCTCGGGCGAGGGGGCGGCGACCCGCGCCAGGCCCGTGCACCAGGCCAGGGTGGCGAGGTTGGGGGCCAGCTCGAGAGCCAGGTCCGCGGCCTCGTAGCGCTGGGCTCGGGTGGCGACCACGGACAGGCGCTTGGTGCGGCCCTCGACGTCCGCGCAGCCGAGCTCGAGCCTGCGCTTGCCGAGGGATAGCTCGCGCACAGAGAGCCAGCTCGAGCGCCAGCCGGTGAGCGGACCGACCTGCTCGACGCCGCCCGAGTCCAAGAGCATGCTGCGCTGCAGGTGCAGCGTCAGGAACAGGCTGGCGGCGCCCGCTGCGATCGCACCGACACCGAGGGCGGGGGTGCCCTGTAGCTGGAACAGGCCATAGAGGACCAGCACCAGGGTCAAGGGGTACGAGCCCAGGGCCGCGACGCTGCGCACCAAGCCGCCGTGGGCCGGGAGCTCCAGGGTGGGGGGGCGGTAGGGCGCATCGGCGAGGGGCAGCACCCGCAGGCCGACGTGGTGGGCGGCCGCGGCCACGCGCCAGCGCCGGTCGACATCGAGCAGCCAGGCGCGGTGGGTGTCGCGGTCTTCGAAGAGCAGGTCCCAGGCCATGCGCGGGAGCTCGAGCGGACCGGGCTCGGGTAGCGCCTCTAGCTCGTCCAAGAGGGCGTCGCTTGGCAGGTCACCGGTCGGAGGGTCGGCCAGCAAGCGCTCGAGCTCGGCCAGGACCTCGGGCGGCGGGCCCAGCTGCTCGTGGGTGTGGAGCGCGTGGAAGGGAGGGCCCTCTGCGGTCAGCACGGCTGGCTCGATGTGCTTGGACCAGAGGCCTCCGAGCAGGTTGGCGCGCAGGGCGCTGGCGGTTGTGGGGCCGCCGACGATCCTGGCCGTGTGGCGCGCGCCAGCCGCCCGCTGCCGGCGCAGCTCGCGCTGGCAGGCGGCATGATTGAGACGGTGGGCGAGGGCCGCGACGTGAGCCGAGAGGTCCAGGACCCAAAGCTTGGCGCTGCGGTGGTGCGCGGCGATCGCGGCGAGCCGCGACTGGATGCGGAGCGCGTGGCGCAGCTGGTGGTGGGTGGGGTCCGCGCGGTACCAGCTCGCGGTGAGCACCAGGGCCAGGAGCTCGCGCGGGCTGAGGGCCTGCAGGTCCAGGAGGGGCAGCTCGAGGTCCTCCGTCCCGCCCTGGCCGGGCCGGCTCGCGTAGGTCCTGGCGCCGCCCCAGACCGTGCGCCATGGAGGGACGTCCAGGGCTTCGGCCACCAGGGCCAGGAGGTGCTGGAGTGCGGGTGAGTCGTCGGGCTCGTAGGCGAACAGCTGGGGCTCACCGTGGGGGTCGGGCGCGGGGGCGGGCTCCTGGGGTTCGGGCTGCTCCTCGTCCTCCGCCTTGCTGGACAGGCCGGCGAAGAGCAGCGTCAGGAGGAACGGGGTCAAGAGCAGGGTGAGCGCCTTGGCGACGAGGCCTAGGGCGCTCGTGAGGGTCCCGACGAGGCCGGGGCGGTGCTGCAACTGGTCGGCGCCCCGGGTGGCCGCGGTCGCCCAGGACTGCAGGCTGACGAGCGCGACCAGGACCAAGAAGCCGCCGAGCAGCATGGCGGCCAGGTTGCGGGGGCCGGGCTCGTGGTCGCTGACGAGTAGTAGGATGGCGAGCACCAGGGTGCCGATGCCGAGCAAGAGCGGCAGGCAGGCGAGCAGCAGGCGGGTCAGGATCAGCCGGACCTGCAGGGCGCGGGCGCGGCCGGGACCGAGGGGGGGAGGGTAGGTGGCTTCGGCGCGCTCGAGGAGGCGCGCCAGGTCGGCCCAGACCTCGGCCTGTGGGCCGAGCCCTGGAGACTCGCACCCGGCAGGCGCACCGCGATCGTGGGGCTCGGACATGGTCAGCCGCGACTGTACCAAGGTCCGGCGCGGTTCCGCCGGGGTGGGGAAGGCCGGAGGAGCCCCGCCGGGCGAGGCTCCTCCGGTCCCCGTGGGTCAGATCGTGTGCTCGACGCCGAGCAGGGCGTACAAGCGGTTCTTGATCACGCCGTACTCCGGGCTGCCGAGGTCGCGCGGGTGCGGCAGGTCGACCTCGACGATCTCCGCGATGCGACCGGGCCGTGCCGAGAGCACGACGATGCGATCGGCGAGCTGGATCGACTCGTCGACGTCGTGGGTGACGAACAGGATCGTCTTCTGCTCCTGCTGCCAGATGCGGATGATCTCCGAGCGCATCGTAAGTCGCGTGAGCGAGTCGAGGGCGCCGAAGGGCTCGTCCATGTAGATCACGTCCGGCGAGACCGCCAGGGCGCGGGCCACCTCGACGCGCTGCTTCATGCCACCCGAGAGCTCCATCGGATAGGCGCGCTCGAACCCAGCTAGCCCGACCATGTTGATCGTGCGCTGGACGGTCTCCTCGCGCTCCTCCTTGGGCACGTCACGCAGCCCGAGGGCCACGTTGTCCCAGACCGAAGCCCACGGGAAGATGCCGTACTCCTGGAACACGAACACGCGCTTGGAGCTCGGGCCGTCGACCTCTTCACCGTCGATGGTGACCCGGCCAGCGTCCTGCTGCTCGAAGCCGCCCGCGATGTTGAGCAGCGTCGACTTGCCGCAGCCCGAAGGCCCCAGCAGGCAGACGAACTCGCCGTCGCGGACCTCGAGGTTGATGTCGTCCAGGACGTGCAGGCTCTCCTTACCCTTTTGGAAGTGCTTGGAGACGCCATCGAAGATGACCTTGGGGCGCTCCCCGTTGCGTTCACTTGGCTTGTTGTCGTTCTTCATCTGCGTGCGTACCCCCAGCGGACTTCGTCGAAGCGTTCGAGCTGTCGGATCAACAGGTCGAGGATGATCCCGATGACACCGATCACGAGCATCGTGGCGACGACCAGGTCATAGCGACTGCCCGCGTTGCGCGCGTCGTTGATCAGGTAGCCAAGCCCCGAGTCCATGCCGACCATCTCCGCAGCGACGATCACCAGCCACGCGACGCCGAGGGCGATGCGCAGGCTCGTGATGATCTGCGGGAGCGCCGCCGGGAGGACGACGCGACGGAAGAGCTGCATCCCATGCAGGCCGAAGTTCATCGCCGAGCGCTGGTGCACCAGGCTGATGTTGCGCACGGCCGCCATGGTGCCGACCGTGATGGGGAAGAACGAGGACAGGAAGATCAAGAAGATGCCTGCGCCGTCGCCGATGCCGAACCAAAGGATGGCGATCGGGATCCACGCGATCGGCGAGATCGGACGCAGGCCCTGGATGATCGGGTTCAGCGCGGTGAACGTGCGCGTGTTCCAGCCGACCACCAGGCCGAGCGGGATGCCGACGAGCGTCGCGAGGCAGAAGCCCCAGCTGACGCGGTGCAGGCTGGCGACGATGTCGCCCCAGATGCGGTTGCTCTCGATCAGCTCGACCATGCCGACCCAGGTGTCGGTCGGGCTGGGGAAGGTCGCGGTGCCGCTGAGGGTCACGGCGATGCTCCAGAGGGCGCACAAGATGACCGCCACCGAGATGGGCAGCAGCTGGTCGCGCACGCGCTCGGGGAAGCGGTCGGCGAAGATGAACACCGCCGCCGAACCGAGGATCCAGAGGATTGGGAGGATCATCGCCCTTCCTCCGCAGCCGGCAGCCGCTCCATGTTCCAGTCGATCTCATCCAAGGGGCGCACGAAGCTGTCGTCGACGTACTCCTCGAAGTCGATCCGGTCGGACAGGACGCCGATCTCGAAGGCGAGCTCCATGATCTCGTCGAAGTCCTCCTTGAGCGGGGCGAGGTTGGTGTACTTCACGCGATCAACGGGCTTGGAGAGCACGAACTTGAGTAGCTCGGGGTCCTGGAAGTAGTAGTGGTTGGCGGTGACCTCGGCGGCATCCATGCGGTGTTCCATTCCACCGTCGAGCCACTTGCCGCTCTTGGCGATGCCGTCGATGAGCTCTTGCACGAGCTCGGGCTCGTCAACGATCAGGTCCTCACGCACCACGAGCACGCAGGAGATGAAGTCCTCCCAGATGTCTTTCGTGTGGTAGAGCACGCGACCGAAGCCATCGACCTCGGCCTTGGCGGCGAAGGGCTCGCCGACGATGTAGGCGTCGATGCTGCCGGCGAGCAGGGCCGTCGGATGCTCCGGCGGCGGCAGCTCGCGCAGCTCGATCGAGTCGAACGGCATGCCCCACTCGCGCATCATCCGGTGCATCAGCACGTTCTGGTTCGAGAAGCGGCTCGGGATCGCGCAGACCTTGCCTTCGAGGTCGCGGAAGTCGCGGATCTTGCTGTCCTTGCCGACGATGATCGCGGTGCCATCGCGGTGGCCGAGGTAGCAGACCTTGACCGGCACGTCGTCGAGCCGCAGCTGCATGGCCATCGGCGCGAGGATGAACACCGCGCCGATCTCCTTGGCGATCAGCGCCTCCTTGACGGTGGGCCAATCGGTGAACTTGTAGGAGCTGAAGAGGGAGCCCTCTTCCGAGTGAGTGGTCACCCAACTGGTGACGGGGCAGGTGAGGTGTCATGTCACCGGCAGGAAGCCGACGATCAGCTCCCCTCGTTCTTGACCGGTCATGACCCGGTACTGCTTGGCGAGCTTGTCGAAGCCGATGTTGAGGGCGATGTGCGAGATGGTGATGAGCAGCAACCAGGCGGTCGCGCCGAGCAGGACCTTGAGCTTCATCGCGACCACCTCACGTGCGTCGAGCCCTGTGGGATCCGGAGCGGGGATCGACCAGCAGGGCTCGCGGGGCAGGCCGGGGCCTGGGTGGGAGCGGTCAGGCGGAGTTCGGCAGCCGAGAAGGCGTGCAGGGGCTCCGAACCCAGGCGAGCTCGCGGGGGAATGGTGTTGAGCGTGCGTCGGCAGTAGACGGTGAGGTTGAACATGGGGGTGTTGGGGTTCTTGGGGGTACTTGGGACCATCGGCGTGGTCGCAGCTCAAGCTTAGCGCGGGGATGGGAATCTGGGCACCGGGGATGGGCCTTGGGATGGCCAGGGGGGGAATTGCGGTGGTTCAAAAAGAGGATCGACCGCTTCCGTGTTCCGTCTTGCTGCGGACTTACTTGGCCCTGCAAGGCCGATCTTGGGGGGCTCGGTCTGGACTTGAATGGGACTGCATGGTCCTGATAGTGCCGGGGCGGCCTGGCTAACCGGTGGCCTGCCCGTCGCGGCGCCGCCAAGAAAAACAGGCCTGGGGTGGGGCATAGAGCCACGGCCGCAGGGGGCATGGCCCCGGCCTCGACCCCCGTGGGCGCCACTCCTAGCGGGCTTTCGGACAGGGATCTCGCTAGACTTCGTGCGACACCCAACCGCCCCCAGCCCCAGCCCCTTCCGATGAAGACCGACGTCCAGATCGCGGCCGAGTTCACCGCGCGCCCGATCACCGAGATCGCAGCCACCCTAGGAGTCGCCACCGAAGACCTCCTGCCCTATGGCCGGGACATCGCCAAGGTCCACACCCGCGCCCTCGAGGGCCCGAGCAAGGTCACCCGGCGGCGCAAGCTGGTGCTGGTCTCGGCGATCACTCCGACCCCCGCGGGCGAGGGCAAGACGACCACGACGGTCGGGCTCGGCCAGGCCTTCACCCAGCTCGGCGAGGACGTCTGTCTGGCCCTGCGCGAGCCCAGCCTGGGGCCCTGCATGGGGGTCAAGGGCGGCGCCGCCGGGGGCGGGTACAGCCAGGTGATGCCGATGGACCGCATCAACCTGCACCTGACCGGCGACTTCCACGCGATCACCAGCGCCAACAACCTCTTGGCCGCGCTGATCGACAACCACATCTACTTCGGCAACGAGCTCAACATCGACTCGCGCCGGGTCGTCTGGCGTCGCGTCATGGACATGAACGACCGCGCCCTGCGCAACATCGTGACGGGCCTCGGTGGTCGCTTCCAGGGCAACCCGCGCGAGGGTGGCTTCGACATCACCGCGGCCAGCGAGGTCATGGCGATGCTGTGCCTGGCCACGGATCTCGACGACCTGAGGGCGCGGATCGACCGCACGCTGGTCGCCTACGACACCAGCGGTGAGCCCGTGTTCGCGGGTGCGCTCGGCGGCACCGGCGCGATGCTCGCGCTGCTGCGGGACGCCTTCCACCCGAACCTGGTGCAGACCTTCGAGGGCACGCCGGTGCTGGTCCATGGTGGGCCCTTCGCGAACATCGCCCACGGCTGCAACTCGGCGATCGCGACCCGCATGGCCATGCACCTGGCCGAGTGGACGATCACCGAGGCCGGCTTCGGCTTCGACCTAGGCGCGGAGAAGTTCTTCGACATCAAGTGCCGCATGGCCGGGCTCGACCCCGATGGCGTGGTGCTGGTGGCGACCATCCGCGCGCTGAAGATGCATGGCGGCCACGACAAGGCGACCCTCGCCGAGCCGGATCCGGGCGCGGTCGAAGCGGGGCTGCCAAACCTCGAGAAGCACATCGAGAGCGTCCAGAAGTTCGGCAAGCCGGTCGTCGTCGCGATCAACAAGTTCGGCACCGACACCGACGAGGAGGTCGAGATCGTGCGCAAGCGCTGCGAGCAGCTCGGCGCCAAGGTCGCGCTGAGCGACCACCACGCCCGCGGTGGCAAGGGTGCCGAAGAGCTGGCCAAGACCGTCATCGCGAGCTTCGGGGGCGAGGAGCCGGGGCCGGGGGCGGGTCTGCGTCCGCTCTATGACCTCGGCGACGACGTCGTCGACAAGATCAAGAAGGTCGCGCGGGCCATGTACGGCGCCCGCGACGTGGCCTTCACCAAGGCCGCCGAGAAGGACCTCAAGGAGATCGAGCGTCTGGGCTTCGGCGAGCTGCCCGTGTGCATCGCCAAGGTGCCGAGCTCGCTGTCCGACGACCCGGCCCTGCGCGGCAGGCCCCACGACTTCGAGGTCACGGTGCGCAACCTCGTGATCAACTCCGGCGCAGGCTTCCTGGTCGTGGTCACCGGCGACATCATGCGCATGCCCGGCCTGCCGAGGCAGCCGCTGGCCTTCTCGATCGACGTGAAGGACGGCGAGATCGTTGGTCTGGAGTAGGCGCATCAGGACGGGGGCCGTGCTGCTGGCCAGCATGGCCCTCGCCGGAGCCTGCCGTGCGCCTCTAGCCTCGAGCCTGCCCGATGGCTCGGCCTTCACGCGTCCGGTCGAGCTCGACCTGCGCCTGCGCGCGGCGGACCTCCAGCGCGATGCCCTGGGCGTCGACGCCAACGCGCTGATCGCGGCCCCCGGTACGCCGGTGGCCGAGCTCTTCCAAGAGGCGCGCGAGCTCGCCGCCGCGGCCCCGGACTGGGTCGCGCCCCAGCGCCTGGTCGACGACCTCGCGCGGGTCTCCCTGTCCGGCCCGTCGGCCTGGGCGCGGCGCAGCGCCGCCTGGCAGGCGAGCGGCTCGGGCAGGGACGCCTACCTGCTGGCCCGGCTCGAGCGTCCCGAGCGCGCCGCCGACCTGTTCGCCGTGGCCCGCGACCGCGCGCCGGACCTGGCCTGGGGTCATCACGGGACGGCCTTCTCCCAGCAGGCACGGGGCGCGCCCTGGAGCAGCGTCGACACCGTGGCCCTGCGCGCGGCCGAGCGCGCCGCCTCCCTGCACGAGCTCCTGGTGGTCGTCGAGGCGCGCGCGCGCTTCCTCGCCAGCGCGGGCCAGCGCGACGCGGCCGAGGAGCTCGTGCGCGAGCTCGCGGACTTCGACGGGCTGCTGCCCGCCGAGCGCGCCAGCCTGCAGGCCTGGGCCCTGGCCTCGGACTTCCGCCACGGCAGCATGGGGCTCGGCGGCGACGACAAGGACGAGGGCGGGGCCGAGCTGCGCGAGGCGATCGCGCTCTTGACCCTGGGCTCCGGCCTGCCCGACCACCGAGTCCCCGAGCTGGTGCAGGCGGTCGAGGCCGCGGGACTGCTGGGGCGCTCCTACAGCGACCGCCTGCGCGCCCTCGCGGGGGTCCTGCGCACGCGCCTCGGGCACGCCGACGACGCGCGCCTCGCCGAGCTCCTGGCCGAGCTCGAGGCCAGCCTCGACAGCGCCTACCTCGCGCCGGGCATCGCGCCGGGTCCACGTCCCTCGGGCTCCCTGACCCGCACCGACCGGGCTGCGGCCGAGCTCTTCGCCGCCGGGGACCTGGTCGGCTGGCTCGAGGCCTGGCGCGGCAGCCTCCCCCAGCGGGTGCGCGACCTTGGGCCGCCCCTGGTCGCCTTCGACCTAGACAGGCTGGAGCAGCCCGAAGGTCGCGGCGAGCTGCTGGGGCTCTTGGTCGACGCCGGTTGGTTCCGCGCGGCGCGTGCGCTGGTCGCGCGGGCCGGGGAGCTCGGCCTCGAGCCGAGGCAGACCACGGGTGGCGTGGCGGACGCGCGCCAGCGGGCCGACGCGAACATGCTCTTGCTGTCGGAGCTCGAGACGCTGTTGGACCGGCGCTTCGAGCAGGGCGACCTCGAGCTCTTGCTGGCCGACCTCGAGGGGCTGGTGCGCGACCTCCAAGCGGCGGGTTATGCGGGTCCGACCGAGGGCATCCCCGGCTCGCGCCTCGATCGCTACGGACCCTTCGCGAGCTTGGTGACGCCGGTCGAGGACGACGGCGCGGCGCCGCCGGGATTCCAGACGGTGCTGGCTTCGCTCGGTCGCACCGCGATCCTCGGCGAGCAGTTCGGGACCTTGGACGGCACCATCCGGCCGGTCGTCGCTCGCGAGCGCCTCGCGGGCGAGCACTTCGGGACGCCGTTCGGGGGCACCGCCCTGTGGTGTGCGGGCGTCGACGTGCAGAGCCGCGCCGAGCGCGCCGGCGCCGTGCTCGCGGGGGCAGCGGTGCACGACGGCTACTGGATCGATCTCGAGGTCGTGCGCGCCGGCGCCGTGGCCTGGGCCGAGCGGGCCGAGCGGCTAGCGCCCCTGGTCGCCGAGCTCGGCGCCGGCGGACAGCTGCCACCGGCGCCGATCCTGCTGGATGCGGGGGATGCCGCGCGGCGGGTGCCCTTGCTCGGCGAGGGTCAGCGCCTGGGCCTCGTGCTGCTGGCCGCGCGCGAGGGCGCGCCTCCGACCCTCGACGAGCTGTTCGAGCTGGTCTGCGTCCACGAGGAGGGGCACCTGTGTGACCGCACGCGCTTCCTCCCGATCAGCGAGCGCTGGGGGCCCGGCCTGCGCTTCTTCGCCGAGTGCGGCTTCTCGCCCGCGACCATGCTGCGGCGGCTCGAGTACCGCGCCCAGCTGACCGCCCTCTGTGAGCTGGACGAGCCGCGCTTGGTCCTGTGGGAGGTGCTCGAGCTGGCCGAGGCCGCCGAGTCGAACGGCAGCTCGGGCCCGACGCCCCACGGCGCGGCCTACGTCGAGCTGCTGGACGACCTGGTCGACCTAATCGACGAGTGGGGGCCCGGGTCGGTCGGCCTGGAGCCCGGCCGCTACCTGCGCTGGCAGCTGCACGACCTGGACCCGGCCGCGCTGAGTCGCCTGGGCCTCGAGCTCGCCCGACGCGAGGGCTTGGTGGACGACCCGGCCCGCCTCTCCGCGTTGTAATCGCGGCTTCCCTGGGGGCTGGCCTAAATTGACTGGAGCGAGACTTCGCTTCGTTCCAGCCTGCGGATGCCTCCATGGCGCAGGGATTTTCGCTCTGATTCTTTCGGCCCGCCTTCGGTCGGCCCCGGGCGGTGGACGAAGGAAGGATGTCGCCCCAACGTCCCATGCTCCTGAACCTCCTCCTGATCGCAGCCCTGTGGCTCGGACTCGGCTTCTTGGCCGGGCTCTGCATCTGGCTTGGCCTCGTCCTGCGACGTGCCACCCAGATGCGCCGTCGGCCGGTGGTCACGAGCGCGCAAGCGGAGGCGGAGCCCGGCCAGCGCAGCTTCGAGGGCGCTCGCCGCGAGAGCGGGACGATCCACCACGCCCTCTCCGACGAGGGTGGAGGCGTCCAGTGGGCGGTCCAAGCGCCCGCCCAGCGCCAAGCTAGCGCCCGCAGCCTCCTGAGCTTTCCGAAGTAGGGGAGCGCTCTCTTGCCGCTGGGCGATCGCCTGCGGCGGGCAGGTTGGGGGGGCGCTCTGTTGCCGCTGGGCAATCGCCTGCGGCGGGCAGGTTGG
>JARGPD010000122.1 GCA_029212845.1 Planctomycetota bacterium | reverse complement strand
GAGGCGCTCTTCGCGCCGCTCTTCGTGCTGGCCGTCTGCAGTGGCGCGGCCATCGCCGCGGTGCGCGAGGGTGCCGGCACGCGCCACCTCCTGGCCTGGCTCGGCATGTTCGCCGCCGCCCTCGTCGGCACCCTGGCGTCGCCGCTCCTCGCCGAGCCACACCTCTACGCCCTCGTCGGTCGCGGCGTGCCCCAGCAGTACATCGAGGAGTGGTTCCGGCCCTGGGTGCTGCCCGGCGACGCCCGCTTCGCGCCGGTCACCGTCGGCATCTTCGTCACCTACGCCATGGCCCTCGCGATCGGCGGCGCCTTCACCCTGCGCAGCCTGGTCGGACGCCTGGGGTTGAGCGGCGGCAGCGCCCCTGTGGCCGAGGACGGCCAGCGGCTCGAGCGCGTCGTGACCTGGGAGCGCATGGCCTTCCTCGCCGGCTGCCTGCTCTTCGCCCTCTCGGCGCGGCGCTTCTTCTGGCTGACCTGGTTCCCGCTCCTCGACGCGGTCGCGCTGCTCGTCGCCACGCGCCCGAGCCTGCGCTCGGCCGTCCGCATCCCGGCCCTCATCGCCCTGGTCTCTGGGCTCGTCCTGACCACCACCCACTACCCCGCGCGAGCCGCCGAGTCCCTGGCTCGGGGCCGCTTCACCGCGCTCGTCGATCCGGCGCTCTTCCCGGCCCACGCCGTCCAGTTCGCCTCCGAGGCCCACCTGGTCGGCAACCTGTACCACCCCTACGAGTGGGGCGGCTACATCGGCTACGTCACCGAGCAGCCGGTCTTCATCGACGGTCGCACCGTGCTGTTCGAAGAGGTCATCCCCGAGCGCCAGGTGATCGAGTGGAACGCCGAGCACCGCGGCCGCCTGCTCGACGCGCGCGGCGTCGAGGTCGTGATCTTCAAGCACTGGGTCGACCATGGCCAGGGCGTCGTGCCCTGGGCCCCGGGGCCCGGCTGGGTCAAGGTCTGGACCGACCAGCTCGCGCGGGTCTTCGTGCGCCGCGGCAGCGCCAACCAAGCCGCCGCCGCCGCCTGGTGGCGCGGCCAGGGCGTCGAGCTCGATCCCAAGGACGGCATCCGTGAGGTCGACATCCACCACGCGCGGCCCGAGTGGATCCTCGACCTCGCCGTGCTGCCCGCCGAGGTGGTCGAAGCCCTCGACGCGGCGGTGGCCGGGGCCCTCGCGGACGCCGAGCGACGCCGCGCCGAGGGCGAGCACATGGGCTCGGACTTCGAGGAGTCCACCCTCGCGCGCCTGCGCTTCTGGCGCGACCGCAGCATGCGCAAGAACCTGCGCGCCGAGCTCGAGCACCTGCTCCGGAACGAGCGGGCCCTTGACTTCGGCGGCTACGTGGATCCCGACGAGGTGCTCGAGCACTACCGCGAGCTGCTCGAGTCAGGCGACCCCAAGGCGATCGACGGCATCGTCGAGGAGCTCGAGCAGCTGCGCCAGCTCGCGCCGTCCTCCTGACACCAAGCGATCGCCTGCTCCACCGCGCTAGCGGCGCACGATGCGGATCAGCTCGAAGTCGGTCTCTCCGCGGACCTGCACCGGGACCGGGGCGGCGAGCAGCTGGGCGAAGAGCTCCTGCTGCCAAGCAGGCACGCCCTCGGCGAGGGGTACGGCCGGGTCGAATCCCGGCAGCAGGTCGCCATCCAGCCACAGATCGCCGGGGAAGGCGGGGTCGGTCAGCCGCTGGTTGAGCACGCTCTTCAACAAGCGCGCTCGCCCGCGGTCGGGCTCCATCGCCAGGTCCCGCGCCAGGTCGCGGACGCGCACGTCGGGTCGCTCGTCGGCGAGCGAGAAGGTGCGCCCGAGGGTCGAGACCAGCACGCTGTCTCCGGGCTGCAGCTGGGCTGCCACCCGCACCGACCAGTCCCGGGCATCGGGCTCCGCCGAGCGAAACTCGGCCCAGCCGCGCAGCCCCAGGGCCAGCTGGGCGAGGACCAGGAGCGCCGCCACGCTCACCGGCGTGATGCCCGGGCGTGGGCTCCCGAACAGGATCCCCAGCTGCAGGGCCATCAGGGGCGCGAGGGTCAGGAAGTAGCCCCCGTGCTCGAGCACGCCCCCCTGGGGCAGGATCAGGAGCGCCGGCAGGGTCGCGACCAGCCCACGGCGCGCCAGGCGCCGGCAGCGGCCGTCCGGTAGGGTGAAGCTTGACCACAGGCCCGCCGCGAAGCCCAGCACCAAGAGCCCGTGGGCCCCGAGCAGCTCGACGCTCAGGTAGTCGACGGACTCGCCGAAAGTGAAGAGCCCACGATCCCACAGGGAGAACACGAACTGCCGCCCGAAGACGATCAAGGTCCCGAGCCACTGCAGGGCCGGGTGCACCGACCAGGTGCCAAAGTCGGCCCGCACCAGCAGCACGACCACCACGGTCAGGACCAGTCCGAGTCCGAGCAGCCAGGGCACGCCGGCCTGGCCGAAGCCGAGGCCCACGCGCTCTTCCGACTCCCGGGCGAACATGCCGCCCGGCCCCGGCTCCTCGGCCGCGCGGCCCCAGGCCAGGACCCAGAGTCCGGGCAGCCACAAAAGGTGCGAGAGGTGGGTCGTCATCGCGACCAGCGCCGCGGTCGCGAACAGGAGCCAGGCCAGAGCCCCGCGCGCGTCCCCCGCCGCCAGGGCCAGCCGCAGGGACAAGGCCGCGCCGAAGAGCTGCACGGCGTGCACCTCGATCACCCCCGCGAAGAACAGGCAGCCCGGTGCGCCCAAGAGCAGCAGCCCGGTCGCCGCCTGCCCCAGGCCGCCGAGGCCCAGCCGACGGGCGATGCCCACCGTCAAGCCGACCGCGCCAGCCGCGGCCAGGGCCGAGAGCACCTCGAGCGCGCGCTCGGTCCCGAGCCAGGAGCCCAGGGCCAGGTCGACCAGCCGCCCCAGCGGCACATAGGCGACGTTGTAGTAGGGCGGCGCGCCGACCTCGACCCGGTCGACCAGGTAGAACGAGTCCGAGAAGTAGCGCTCCAGCGGCAGGGCCAGGTAGAACGCCAGGGCGATCAGGCCGAGCGCGAGGGGCGCGGTCAGGAGCGAGCTTCTCGGGAGGGCACGGGACACGCGGGCAGTCTACTTCAGGACGGGAAGATCGCGCTGCAGCTGTCACCATCCGCAGCCCCGGACGACTACGGGAGCGGGGGCCCGACCCAAGGACCCGAAGAACCCCGCCGCCAAGCCCCCCCGGGCTCGGGGTACACTCCGGACCATGGTCGCCCCCGAAGGACACCCGCCCGAGCCCGCGCTCGCCCCCGAGCCGGACACCGACCTCGGCCGCCCCGCGCTGCTCGTCCTGCTCGCCTTCGCCTTGGCCCTGCTCTTGCTGACCAAGTCCGAGCCCGTCTCCTGGGCCGACGCCTCGCGACTCGGCACGATCCAGGCCCTCGCCGAAGAGGGCACCCTGGCCCTCGACGACACCGCCTACTTCTGGCAAGGCGACAAGGTCCTGATCGAGGGCCGCTACTACAGCCACCAGCCCCCCATGTTGGCCCTGCTCGGGACCGTGCCCTACTGGCTCCTGCACCAGCTCGGCGGCGAGATCACCGACCCCTGGGTCTACCGCACCCTGACCCTGTCCCTGGTCGGCATGCCCCTCTTCGCTGGCCTCTCGATGCTCGGCATCCTGATGCGCCGCCGCGGTGCCAGCCAGCTGCACACGGCCCTGCTCCTGGCCGCCGCCGCCTTCGGGACCCTGGCCCTGCCCTACGCCCTGGTCCTCAACCAGCACGGCGCCGCAGCCGCCCTGGTCCTGGCCTCGCTGCTCGCCATCGACCTGCGCCGCCCCCTGGTCGCCGGCCTGCTGCTCTCCCTCGCGACGACGATCGACCTGACCGCGGTCTTCTTCGCCGTGGCCCTCGTCGTGCCGATCGTCTGGCGCGAGGACGAGTCCGGCACCGCGCGCCTGCAGCTGGCCGACCTGATCCCCTACACCCTCGGCGCCCTGCCGATCCTCGGCCTGCACTTCGGCGTGACCCACGCCATCGCCGGCGACCTCAAGCCCCTCGGCCTGCACACCGAGGGCTTCCTCTACCCCCTCTCGCCCTTCCTGTTCATGAACCTGACCGGCGGGGGCGAGGCCGGCCCCGACGGCAGCCAGCTGGCCTACGTCGTCG
Organism: Planctomycetota bacterium; assembly: GCA_029212845.1. GTDB lineage: Bacteria > Planctomycetota > UBA1135 > UBA1135 > JARGPD01. Next base: position 10,221 of record JARGPD010000122.1, on the reverse strand, counting down.
GCGCCCTGTTCGGCGAGAGCGGGCTCTTCAGCCACCACCCCGTGCTCCTCTGGGCGCTCGGCCTGGGCCTGCTCTTCCTGCTGCGCCCCGGCACCAAGCCCGCCGTCCGCTCGGCCCGGCCGCTGGCGATCGGCGTGCTGCTCGCCAGCCTCGGCATCGCCGGCTACTACCTGACCCAGTCGCGCAACTTCGGCGGGTCCTCCTTCGGCATGCGCTGGTTCACGGTCTTCGCGCCGGCGCTGCTCCTGCTGCCGGCCCTAGCCCTGGCCAGCGGGCGACGCCTCGCCCTCGGCCTGTTCGTGCCGCTCTTGCTGTGGAGCACCGCGGCCGCCAGCCTCGGCGCCGCCCAGCCCTGGGCCAAGTTCCACTACCGCTACGAGGACTCGCCCCTCGGCATGGTGGCGCGCCCCGGCGATCCGCGCCCCAGCCGCGTCGAGTACTGGGGCCAGGAGTGGCGCCGGATCACCTCGCTCGAGGAGCGCTACACGCGCAAGAACTTCGACGACCTCTACCAGCGCCTGATGGACCAGCACCAGCGGCTCTACCTGCGCGACCTGCCCGGCGTCGAGCCCGAGGCCGCCCGCGAGTGGGTCGAGTCCGGCCTCGCGAAGCTGCAGCACGCGGTCGACCTGCTCGACCGTGACAACTCATCCGCGCGCTCGCGGCCCATGGGCCACTTCTTCCTGGGCAAGTTCCACCAGCGGCTCGACGACCGCCGCGCGGCCAAGCAGGAGTACGAGCGCGCCCTCGCCCTGGACCCGGGCAACGTCTGGGCCAAGCAGGCGCTGGACAAGCTGCACGGCCACTAGGCTCGGCCCCGAGCCGTATAGCGACGGGGGTTGGGTGAGGTGCGCTGGGCGCCGTGCCGATGACGCACAGCGCAGCCCCCCTGCCTACTGGAAGAACGCCGGCCAGGCGCGCACGGCGAAGCGGCGGTGGTCGGGGTGGAAGACGCGGCTGCCGACGAAGTAGGCCGAGGAGCGGAGGCGCAGCTCGACGAGATCGCCGGCCTCGACGCCGGCCGGGCGCGGGATGCGCAGGTAGGCGGGCGGGTTGACGAGCAGGTCGGGGTTGGCGGCCAGCTCGACCAGGGTGCGGTGCGGCAGGCGGAAGTCCTCGACGACGACCTCGCCGTTGGCCTCGACCGTCAAGCGATGCGGCTCTTCGAAGCGCGGATCGCGCACGTCGCGCACCGGCAGCTTCATCACGTCGCCCTCGCCCCAGACCTCGAACCAGCGCGCGTCGGGCCCGAGCGAGCGCGCGCGGTCGGGCACCTGCTCGCGCAGGAAGTCCCAGGCGAAGCAGCCCATGGTGTGGTCCGCCAGGGGCAGGGGCCGACGGCCGCCCGGCAAGAGCAGCGGCACGAAGGCGGCGAAGAGGGCGGCGCCGGGCAGCAAGGCTGCTCGCACGCCAAGCGGCTCTAGCTCGGGGCTCGCTGGCGTTGGACGCGGCGCCCCGCCAAGGGCCAGCAGCCAGCCCAGCACCCCCGCGACCAGGAAGGCTACGGCGGGCATCAAGAGGGCGTGCCCCACCGCCAGGTTCAGCAGCATGCCGACCAGGCCCGCCGCCCCCGCGATCGAAGCGACGCCGGGTCGCGCCTCGCTCCCGGGGCCGACACCACCACCCAGGCCACGTCGCACGCCGCCCCAGATCGCGAGGCAGAGGACCAAGAGCGCCAGGCCGAGCCCCAGCCAGCCCTCCTCCGCGCGCCACTGCAGGAACTGGCTGTGGGCGTTCTCGCTGCGCGGGTTGAACCAGCCTGGATCGCTCGGGTCGTGGTGCTCGGGCAGCAGGCTCGGCAGGCGACCGAGGCCGACCCCGACCAGCGGATGCTCGGCCCCCACCGCCCGCGCGCCGCGCCAGATCGTCGCGCGGTTGTGCCCGACGTACTCGGCCGCCGCGTCGAAGCGCAGCACCCGCACGACGTCGTGGCCGTAGCGCGTCGAGGCCAGGCGATCGACCGCCGAGCCCGGCCCAGCGGGCGCCAGGTTGAAGGCCAAGAGGGCGAGACCGCCGGCAGCGACCACGCCAAGGAACAGCCGCCGCACCGGGCCACCGCGCCGAACGACCCACAGCCCGGCGAAGACCAAGAGCGCGAGCCCCGTGCCGGCCAGCGCCGACTTCGAGCGCGACGAGACCAGCAGCACGAGCGCCAGCAAGGCGCCCAGCCCGCTCGCCGCGAAGGCCAGCCAGGCGCGCGCGTCTCCGAGGGCGCGCAGGAGGCGCTCGCCACGGCCGAGCAGCTCGGCAGCAGCGAGCGGGACGAGCAGCACGAGCACCGTGCCGAGGGCGTTGTGATCCAAGAGCGGCCGGTTGTTGCGACCGATGCCGGCACGCGCTCGCTCGAGCACGGAGGCGTCCCCGCGCCAGATCGCGGCCGCGGCGAATTCGGCCACGCCAGCGACCAGGCCGGCCACCAGGATCCACTTCAGGCAGGCCACCAGCCGCGCCTCGAGCTCGGCCTCGGCGCCGCGTCGACGCGCCGCGAGAAAGACCTCGACCCCAGCCCACAGGAAGGCCAGGGTCTCGAGCCGCAGGAAGAGCTGGGAGAGGGGCCGCAGCGGGTCGACGAGCGAGGCGTAGCCGAAGGGGTCGAGGGCGGCCGCGACCAGCATGTCCCCGAGCCAGGGCGCGTCCACCGGCAGGTAGGCAAGCAGGCCGCGCAGGGCGCTGCCGATCGACCAGGCCGCCCACACGCACAGCACCACGCGCACGCGCCGGGCCAAGGGTCCGTCGGCCGCGGGCTCGCGGCGCACGGCGCGCCATGCGCCGCTGGTCCAGGCCAGGTAGGCCAGGGCTCCATGGGCTGCCACGGCCGCCGCGGCGAAGCCCTCGACGCCCAGGATCGTGGGCAGGAGCGGGGTGACGAAGGCCGCCCCGAAGGCGGTCAGGAACGCGGCCTCAGCGGAAGCGCCAGCCCCCTGGCGCCGGGCCAGCAGCCCGAACGCGGCCGGCGCTGCGGCCAGCACGAGCACCAGCAGCAGCCCCTCGCCGCCGCGGCCTGCGAGGTGCAGGACCACGGGCAGCAGCGCGAGCACCGCGAGGACCCGGGCGAGGGGTCCTGTTGCATTAGCGGTGCCGGCCTCAGCCACTTGGGTTCCCGGGAGGATAAGGCGTCATCTCGGGCTCGAGGTCCACGTGCAGGGCGTCGGCCACGCGGTTGATGTAGTTGAAGTAGGCGACCACCTGAACCAGGTCCGAGACCTGCAGGTCGTCGAAGCCCACCGCCCGCAGGACCTCGATGTCGGCCTCCACCATGGCAGCCGGGGTGCGCGTGAGCTTCTCGGCGTAGGCGCACAGGGCGCGGTCCGCGGCGTCGAGCCCGGCCGTGTGCCAGTCCGTGGCGACCGCGGCCAAGAGCGCCTCGCGCTCGGCTTCGGTCTCGCCCCGGCCCTCTGCGGCGACCTCGGCACGGAGGTCCCAGGTGTGCGCCTGGGTTCAGTAGTGGCAGTCGTTGGCACGGCTGACGACGACGGCGACGAGCTCGCGCTGCCTGCGCGACAGGCCGAGCTTGGCGAACATGATCCGCTGGTACAGACCGAGGGACGCGTCCATGGTCGCGGGCGCGAGGCTCATCGTGCGCACGATGCCGAAGACCCTACCGGCGCGGTCGATCGCCGCGCGGTAGGTCTTCGCCAGGCGCCCGGTGGCCTCGTCGGGCTCGACCTGACGGATCCAGGTCATCAGCGACCGAAGGTGGCCTCGATCGCGCGGCGCTCGCGCGGGACGACGCTGCGCTTGTAGTGGCTGGCTAGGGCGGCACGCGAGGTGGCGTCATCGAACTGGGCCAGGCTCGCGACCGTCGCGCGGCGCAGGCGGGCGTCGCGGGTCTGGAGCAGGGCGATCAGGGCCGTGCGCGCGTTGCGGTCGAGCTCGGCGACCTTGGGCAGGGCCTCGACCGCCGCGACGCGGGTCGCGGTCTCGAGGCTCTTGTCGTTGGCCAGATCGATCAGGATCGAGGGCACGCGCACGTTGTCGATGCGCGCCAGGGAGCGCGCCAGGTCGGCGCGCAGGACGCCGTGGGCGGAGTCCGCGTCGAGCAGGGCCCGCACGAACCACTGGAAGGCACCCTTGGGATCGCTGGTGACCAGGAGGTCGGCCGCGGCGCCCATGGTGCGCCAGGAGTAGCCCTCGCGGTACTGGGTGCGGGCGAAGCCGGCCAGCTCGAGGTCCATGCCCCAGTTCTGCAGGGCCAGGAAGGCGGCCTTGCGCACGTGGGTGTTGGCGTCGCTCGAAGCGGCCGCCATCAGGCGCAGGCGCGCCTCGGGGCTCTTGTCCATGCCCAGGGACTTGGCCGCGGCCGCGCGTACCCACGAGGACGAGTCCTGGCGCATGCGGTTGACCAGCTCGGCGCGGGCGAAGTCGACCTGGTCCCCGGCGAGGCCGCCGGCGAGGTCCGCGCCCAGGCCTTCGACCGCCATGCGACGCGCGATCACGTCGTCCTGACCGGCGGCGATGGCCAGCCACTCGGTGGTCGTCTTGTCGCGGTCGATGCGCGCGGGCAGCCAGCCGCCCTCGTCGAACCAGACCCACGACGGGCGCTCGTTGCACGGCAGCTCGTAGGTCGCGCGGGTCGAGTCCACCTCGATGCGGTGGGTCACGCTGCCCTTGTTGGTGCGCACCTCGACGTCGACCGGGAAGCGGAAGGCCTCCGGGGTGCCGCCCACCGCGCGCTGGCTCTGGGTTACGGTCAGCTCGACCGCGCCGTTGCGGTAGCGCCAGGAGGTGCTGAGCTCGGGGTAGCCCTCGGCCTCGAACCACTGGGTGAAGTAGGAGTCGAGGTCGACGCCGGAGCTGGCCTCCATCGCCGCCTGGAAGTCCGCGGTCAGGACCGCGCCACCGGCGTGGCGGGCGAGGTACTCGCGGACGCCGTCGAAGAAGGCGCCGTCGCCGAGCACGTAGCGCAGGTAGTGCAGGCGCACCGCGCCCCCGGCGTAGGCGTGGCCGGTGAAGAACAGGTCGATCGGGTCCTCGAAGGTGCCCTCGGTCATCGGACGGCGCGCCTCACCGACGTCGCTGTCGAGGTAGGCCTGCAGGCTGTCGTACCAGCGGTTGCGGAACTCGTCGTTGCCGCGGCTCGCCTCGAAGTAGAGCTGCGTCATGTAGGTCGCGAAGCCCTCGTTCAGCCAGACGTGCTGCCAGGTCCCGCAGGTCACCAGGTCGCCGAACCACTGGTGCGCGGCCTCGTGCGCGATCAGGCCCACGGCGTCGCCGTCGAGCCGGCCGCGCTCGTCGCGCATCACGGTGTCGGTCACCGTCGTGGCCGAGATGTTCTCCATGCCGCCGAAGGGGAAGCCGGACACGGCGGCGGTGCTGTACTTGGCGTAGGGGTAGCGGATGCCGGTCAGGTTCGAGAGGAAGTCGAGCACCGCCGGCGTCTCGCCGAAGGTCGCCTGCAGCCGGTCGGCGTACTCAGGCGCCGAGATGTAGGACAGCGGGATGCCGTCGTACTCGTCCGCCACCATGCTCAGCTCGCCCGCGACGAGGGTCGTCAGGTAGGCCGGGTGCGGGAAGGTCATGCGCCAGTGCTCGGTGACCGAGCTGCCGTCCTCGGTGCGGTCGACGCGCTCGCCGGCGGCGACGGCATTCCAGCCGGCCGGCATCGTCACGATCAGCTCGCTGGTCGCGCGGTCGGAGGGATCCTCGATGCACGGGAACCACCAGGAGGAGTCCTCGCACTCGCCCTGGGTGAAGACCTGGGTCGGCACGCCGTCGCGCTCGCGCACGAACCAGAGGCCCTTCTGGGGGCTGCCGCCGTAGCGGATCGTCAGGTCGGTGCCGGAGCCCTCGGCGAGCAGCCCGGCGAGCACGATGTTGAGCGCGTTGCCCTTCTGGAAGAAGGCCAGCTCGCGCCCGGTGCTGTCGACCACGTCGAACACGCGCAAGCCCGCGAGCTGCAGGTTGACGACCGAGAGGGGCCCGTCCGCCGCCGAGAGCGACAGGTCCAGGGTGCCCGCCAGGCTCCGCCCGAAGGGGTCGAGGGTCAGCTCGAGCCGGTAGTGCTCGGCGTCGGCGTGGGGCACGGCGACGGGGGCTAGCTCCACGGGGGCGACCGGCTGGGGAGCCGGTTCGGCCGTGTTCTTGCAGCCGCCCAGGGCCAGGGTGCCGAGGAGGAGGATCGGGACGGCCGGGGCCAGGCCCCAGGTCAGCGAAGGGGTGCGCGTCGGAGTGCTCATGGGCCGATTCTATCGAGAACTCCGCTCGATCGAAGTCCGCGATGGACCGCGCCGTAGCAAATCTCGGCCAAGTCCCGGCGACCGCCCCGGCGGCCCGCCGCTTCTTGGAACCTATCCCCCTCCCGCTACGTCTCTTGCGCCCGAGGCACGCCCCCTCCCAGGTGGTATCCTTTGCCCGTGATGGGACCCTCCATGGACCGACGAACACGACTCGCCCCACGCGCGGGGGCCCTGGCCCTCTTCGCGGCTGTCCTCGCTTCCGGCTGCGGTAGCGCTCCGGAGCCGCCCCGGGGCGTGCTCCTGATCAGCATCGACAGCCTCCGCGCGGACCACCTCTCCAGCTACGGCTACAAGAGCAGCACCCGGCCGGACGTCGCCACCAGCCCGGCGATCGACCGCCTGATGGCCGCCCAGGGCGTGCGCTTCGAGGAGGTCGTCAGCACCACCTCCTGGACCCTGCCGAGCCACCTCGCGATGCTCACGGGCCGCCCCAACGAGCTGCACGGCGTCCAGGAGCTGCCCGACCGACTGCCCGCCGAGGTCCCGCTCTTGGCCGAGGGCCTGCAGGCCGCCGGCTACCGCACCGCCGGCTTCTGGTCCGGGCCCAACCTGCACCCGTGGTTCGGCTTCGATCGCGGCTTCGAGCTCTACCAGGACTGCTCCGCCCGCCCGGTCGAGGACCCCGGCGTATTCGCCCTGAGCGACGAGGAGGCCGACCACGAGTCGGTCATGAGCGCCCACGACGACTCCCACCAGGGCATCACCGGCCCGCGCGTGATCGACGCCTTCCAGGACTGGTTCTCCGGCGTGGACGAGGACGAGCCCTTCTTCGCCTTCGTGCACCTGTGGGACGTGCACTACGACTACACGCCGCCCAAGGAGTACGACGTCTTCGACCCGACCTACCGCGGGCCGATCGACGGGACCGACTTCCAGAACCTGCGCATCGCGGCCAGCCAGAAGAAGGACCTCGCCCGGCTGATCTCGCTCTATGACGGCGAGATCCTGTTCACCGACAAGCAGGTCGAGCGCCTGCTCACGGGCCTCGAGGTCGCCGGTCGCCTGGACGACACGCTCGTGATCCTGACCTCGGACCACGGCGAGGCCTTCGCCGAGCACCGCATGCTCGGCCACAAGCACAGCCTGATGGACGAGGAGCTGCGCGTGCCGCTCCTGATGCGCCTGCCCGGACGCATCCCCGCCGGCCGCGTGGTCGACGACCTCGCCAGCCTGGTCGACATCGTGCCCACGATCCACGACTTCACCGGCACCCCCGTGCCCCCCGGCACCTGGGGCCGCAGCCTCGCGCCGATCGCCACGGGCGCGGTCGACGACCTCGAGCCGCGCCCCGCGCCGATCGAGCTGACCACGCGCTACAACGGTCGCGTGCAGCGCGGCCTGCGCTGGCAGGACGACAAGTTCGTCGACCGCGGCGAGGGCTTCCGGCGCGTGCACCTCGATTTGATCAAGGACCCCGGCGAGTACTACCCCGTGCACGAGAACGACGCCGACCGCCCGCCGATCTTCGGCCAGCGCCTGGCCGAGGCCGAGGACCTATGGCAGCGCATGGACGCCAACCGCCCCAGGCGCGGCGACTCCGAGGCCCTGCCGACCGGCCTCTCCGACGACCTCGCGGCCCACGGCTACATGGGCGACGAAGAGAAGGCGGAGGACTAGGACCAGGTGGACGCCTCCCCCCCGGCCCCCCATCCGCTCTTGCGCTTCGTGCTGCCGCTGGTGATCGCGTCCGCGATCCTGCCGCTCGGCTTCGCGGTCTTCTACACGCGCACCTGGGCCAGCGACCGCGCCGGGCTCGACCCGCTCGAGCAGCGCGCGACCCTCAAGGGCGTGCCCTGGTTCAAGCCCGAGTTCCGCCGCTTCGTCGCGCGCCTCGGGCACCACCTGCCCGCCGACGCCAAGCTGCTGCTCGAGCCGACCCACATCGCGCCCGAGAACCCCCAGCCGACCGGCAAGACGCGCTGGTTCCTGTACCTCAATTACTACCTCTACCCGCGCCAGGTCTACGTGCGCCAGCCCAAGCTCGCCAGCGGCACCCTGGTCGACTACCCGGGCTGGATGAAGCACCACTTCCGCACCCTCGACGTCGACGGCTCGGGCCAGGACATGGGCCAGGTCATCGCCCGCGAGCGCGCCATCGCCGCCGAGGACGCGGCCCTCGTCGAGCGCGACATCCGCTGGCGCCTGACCTACCCGATCGCCAAGTACTTCCGCATCGACCAGCTCGGCCTGTACGAGCGCGTCGACCTCGAGGGCGACGGGGCCGGCTTCGAGTGGCGCGAGGTGGACCTGCGCGAGTTCCTGGGCATGCCCCCGCGCACCACGCCGGACGAGGAGCAGCCGTGATCTCGGTCTTCACCATCCTGGTGCTCGCCGTCGCCCTCCTAGCCGGCCACCTGGTGCTGGGCCTGACCGGCGCCTTCGCCGGCCGCGGGCAGCTCGAGCGCCAAGCCCTGGCCGCCCTCGCCGGCCTGTCGGTCCTGGCCTTCCTGGTGACCCTGCTGGGCCTCGCCGGGCCCCTGTCCGCGGGCGCCGCCTGGTCGCTCACCGTCGCCCTCGCCGCGGGCGGCGCCTGGGGCCTCTGGCGCCAGCTGCGGAGCCGCGCTCCTGGGCCGACGCCCGCCACCGGCGCTCGCCCGGGCGCCAGCCCCATGGAGCTGGTCGGGATCGGGCTCGTGCTGGCCTTCTCGGCCTTCACCGTCTTCTACGCGTCGTCGATGCCCGTGCACATCTTCGACCCGATCTACCACTTCGCCTACAAGGGCAAGCTGCTGCTGCACGAGGGGCTCTTGATGGAGTCGTGGACCGACGTCGAGGGCCCCATCGGCCGCGTCATCACGCACCCCGACTACCCGCCCGGAGTCGGGGCCCTCGAGGCCTTCCTCGGCGCCCTCGCGGGTGGCTTCGACGAGGACGCCACGCGCCCGCTGTTCGCCCTGTTCGTCCTGGCGACGACGGCCGTATTGTGGAGCGGCCTGCGCCGAGCCGGACGCCTCGCCGCGGTCACCGGCACGCTGCTCTGGTCGACGATGCCGTTCCTGTTCTACTCGCGCCTGCCGCACCCCGAGCTGGGCAAGGGCATCTTCGGCCTGTTCGCCGGGCCCGCCGCCGGCGAAGCGCGCTTCGGCTCGACGGGTGGCCAGGACAAGTGGTCGATGCCCGACGGCTGGACCCTCGACGGCGCAGGCGACCTGCCCCTCGCGGCGCTCTTCTCGGTCGGCATGCTGCTGCTCGTCACGCACCTCCACCGCGCGCCCGCCGCGCGCCGCCGCGGCGACCTGGTCCTGGCCGGCCTCTTGCTCGGCGGCAGCGCCCTGATGAAGAACGAGGGCCTCGCCCTGCTGCCGATCGCCGCCCTGGCCCTCGGCCTGGCCGAGCTCCTGCGCTCGCGGCTGGTGCCCAGGGTCAAGCTGCTGCCCGGCGTCGTCGCCATCGGCACCGCGCTGCTCGTCGCGCTCGTCGTCGCTGGCCCCTGGCTGGCCGTCCGCGGCGACGTGCCGACGATCGGCGAGGACTACCCCTCGCGCCTCTCCCCCGCCGGCCTGGCCGAGGCCTGGGGCAGCACCCAGCCGATCCTGACCGACGTCGAGGGCGAGGAGCCCGCCGTGCGCCGCGTGCCGGCGATCGTGCTCACCGGGTTCACCGACGCGCTCGTCTCGGTGCCGCGCTTCGGCCTGGCCTGGCTGCTGTTCGGCGCCGCCCTCGTCCTGGCCCTCCTGCGCCCCAGGCGCCTGGCGACGAGCCCGGCCCTGCCCGCCGCCCTGGCCGTGCTGGGCGCCTTCGCCCTGTACGCCCTGGTGCTGCTCGTCACGCCCTGGAACCTGAGCCACCTGTTCAAGACCGCGATCCCCGACCGCCTGATCTTCCACGTCGCCCCCCTCGCGGTCTTCGCCGCCGCCCTCCTGCTCACCGGCTACGCCGCCCCCAACGAGCCGGACGAGACCACCCCACCCGACGACCCAGACCCCCCCTAACCCCCCGGCAAGCAACGCCGCACGCCGGACCCCCGCACGCCGCACGCGGGGAC
>JARGPD010000121.1 GCA_029212845.1 Planctomycetota bacterium | reverse complement strand
GTTGGCTCGGCCAACGCGTAGGGCGGCCGGGCCCGCCGTTGTGATGCGGTACCGTTGGCGCCCTCCCCGTTGGCCCGCTCCCTTCGGTCAGGCGCGCTGGCGGCGGAGGCGCAGCTGGCCGCAGGCGGCGTCGCCGGCGTGGCCGCGGGACCAGCGCACGGTGGCGACCACGCCGGCTTCGTTCAGGGACTCGGCGAAGGCGTCGACGGCCTCGCGCGAGGGCCGACGGAAGGGGTCGTCGTGACCACCGGTCACGTTGTAAGGGATCAGGTTGACCGTCGCGCGGCGGCCGCGCAGGCGCTTGGCCAGGCCCTCGGCGTGGCGCAGGGAATCGTTGGACCCGCCGAGCAGCACGTACTCGTAGGTGACCTCGCGGCCGGTGGCCCGGAACCAGCGGTCTCCGGCGCCGAGCACCTCGGCCACGGGCACGCCGTCCATGGCGGGCACCAGCTTCCAGCGCTCCTCGTCGAAGGGGCTGTGCAGGCTGATCGCCAGCTGGAAGCCCGGGCGCGTGGGGCCGAGCTCGTCCAGCCGCCTAGGGAAGCCGACGGTCGAGACGGTGATCTTGCGGGCGCCGATGCCGAGCTCTTCGCGCACGACCTGGAGGGCCGCTTGCAGCTCGACCAGGTTGAGCAGGGGCTCGCCGATGCCCATCACGACCACGCGAGACAGGGGGCCGAGCGAAGCGCCGCGCAGGAACTGCTCGAGGATCTCCGCCCGGTCCAGGTTGCGCTCCAGGCCGAGCCGACCCGACGCGCAGAAGGGGCAAGCGACCGGGCAGCCGACCTGGGTCGAGACGCACAGGGTCGCGCCGCGCTCGGGCCGCAGGCTCGGGATGTGCACGGTCTCGATGCGCGCTGGGCGCTGGGCCGTGGACCGAGTCGCAGCCGAACCCGAGTCGGCGGCAGGAGCTGCATCCGACCCCGAGCCAGCAGCCAGGGTGGTCTCGGTACCCGAGCCAGGGACTGGTGCTGCATCCGGCCCTGACCCAGCGGGCGCCTCCAAGCCCACACCAGCGGCCGCATCCGGATCACCGGGTCGGCTGCGCACGCGCGGCGGCAGCTCGATCAAGAGCTTGGTGGTGGCATCCCGGGAGACGCTGCGGTCGACCTCGGTGCCGGAGAACAGCGGCAGCTCCCGGGCGAGGCGCTCGCGCAGGCTCGCGGGGAGGCTGGTGATCTCGTCGTAAGAGCGCACGCCCTTGGCGAAGACCGCCTCGCGCAGGATCTTCGCGTGGAACGGCTTGGCGCCCATGGCGACGAGGCGCGCGCGGGTCTCGTCGGGGTCGAGGTGCAGGAGGGTCGTGCTCACGGCGACCATCTTAGCGAGCGCGGGCACCGCGGACGGGCTTCGAGGTCGGTCTGTGGCGGACTTGGACCGCTCGCCAGCCGGGGTCCCGCGGTTGCCGGCCCTGCCCCCGGGCTCGGTCCTGCTCAAGCGACCTCGGCCTCCCGACTGCACCAGCCTCCGACCGTGCTTCCCGTACCGTCCGATGCCGCGTATCGTCAAGCGATGAAGTCGACTCGCAACGACGCCGGCGCGCCGGTCTGGCCGCGGCTGCCGCGCCGCGCCAAGTACCTCCCGGCCGGGCTCAAGCGCCTGCTGCCCGACGGGCTCAAGGGGCTGCCGGCAGCGAGCCTCGACGTGGGCAGCGCCCAGGACGGTCGCCGCCCGAGCTACTACGACGACTCCCTGCACCTCGCCGGCTGGTTCCTGTTCGGCGGGGACCGGGCGCCCGTTCGCGGGCGCGTCTCGGCCGACGGCGAGCAGCTGGCCGAGCTCCTGTTCGAGGCCAGCCGGCCCGACGTCACCGAGCTGTTCGGCATCTCGGGCGAGCAGGGTCCGATCGCCTTCGACCAGCGCATCCCGCTCGGCGGGCGCAAGGGCCGCCTGCGGCTGGAGCTCGAGGCATGGGACGCGTCCGGCAGCCACCACAGCGTGCGCGCCGACGTGGAGGTCTGCGAGCCGTCGGCCGAGGAGGCCCGCGCCCAACGGCTGGGGGACCTCGAGGCCTGGCAGGACGCGGCCTTCGACGGCGAGCTCGCGGCCCGCGGGCGCCTCGCCAGCATCCTGCCGGTGGCCATGCTCGAGCGCCCCGACCTCGGCGAGGCGGCCGACCACCTCGCGCCCATCGAGCTGCCCGCCCGCTTCGACGAGCGCCTCGAGATCGTCGGCTGGTGCCTGCGCCTGGACCCGGGCGACGCCTCGGTGAGCGCCCTCGAGCTGTGTGGCTCCGACCGCGGTCGGGCCGTCCTGCTGGCCCCCGATGGTCGCGAGCTCGCCGCCTGCGCGCCGCGGGTGGACCGCGGCCCCCGCGGGCAGGGCCCCCCCCACCTCGCCCCGCCCTCCCCCCCCACCCCCCTCCCCCCCCCGGCCGGCTGCGCGGGCTACCTCGAAGCCGGCGGCTACCGTGGACCCGCGACCCTCGTGGTCTCGCTCCCGATCCCCGGCTCCGAGAACCTCTTCGTCGAGCAGGCGGTCGAGGTCACGAGCGGCCGCGCCGAGGACCACGCGGCCCAGCGCCGCGCCCACGTGGACGAGCTCGAGGCCGGCGACCAGGCCGGCTTCGAGGCCCTGCTGCCGATCGGCGAGCTGGACCTGCAGGCCGAGCTCAGCGTGCGCCACGACGAGACCGTGCTGCTCGAGGGCTGGGTGCTGCTGCCTAAGGGCGACGTGCCCAAGCGCCTCGGCGTGCATCTCGACGGCGTGCGGGTCGGCACCCTGACCGGTGGACTCCCGCGCAAGGACCTCGAGGGCGCCGCCTTCGTCGGCGAGCGCTGGCAGCAAGCCGGCTTCAGCGGCCGGGTGCGAACCCTCGAGCGCCGGGGTGAGGTGCACCTGCACCTCGTCGTGGACGACCCGGGCTCGGGCGGCGCGGCCGCGTCCGGTGCCTGGTCCACCGAGTGGGTCACCTGCCTCGTCGCCGACACCGCCGCCGCCTGGAACATCCAGAAGCTGCGCGAGTTCGACCCACGGGCCCCGACCCCGGGCCGGCAGATGATCGCCCACTACCCGATCCAGCTGTTCGTCGAGTTCACCACCGCCTGCCAGCTGTCCTGCCTCATGTGCCGCCACGGCACCAAGGTCAAGGACGTGCCGATGAACCAGTACCTCGCCGACGGCCACGTGCGCAACCTGGTCAAGGTGCTGCCGCACATCAAGCTGCTGAACATGTTCGGCTGGGGCGAGGCGACCCTGCACCGGCGCTACACCGAGTTCCTGCGCGACGCGCGCATCCTGAACCAGGAGCTCGAGATCGCGGTCACGTCGCACTTCAACAAGGTCTCGGACGAGCTGATCGAGACCCTGATCCAGGCCCAGATCACGTCGATCGTGATCTCGGTCGACGGCGCCAGCAAGGGTGTCTACGAGTTCGTGCGCCGGCGCGGCGACTTCGACAAGGTCACGACCAACATCCGGCGCTTGGTGGCGCGGCGCAAACAGCTCGGCGCCCAGCACCCGCACATCGTGATGGAGTTCGTGGTGCAGAAGGCGAACATCGCCGAGCTCTTGCCCTTCGTCGAGCTGGTCCACGACCTGGGCGTCGACGACGTGATCCTCGAGCCCGTCGGGGCCAAGAAGCACCTGGTGCCCGACTACGGCGCGCACCTGGCGGACTTCGCTGCGGCGAAGGCCCGCGCAGCCGAGCTGGGCGTGACCCTGCGCGGGCTCGGCGTCTCGCGCTTCGAGCAGTACACCGAGGGCTGGGAGGAGGCCAACTTCGACCTCTCCGCCTACAGCCCTTCGACGATGACCGCGATCACCCTCGACGTGCTCGAGGCCGAGGGCGAGGTCGACGCCGTCGAGGCAGAGTTCACGCCCCAGCCCGAGGCCTCCCCGGAGGAGCTCGAGCCCCTGCTCGACGTGGTCGCCCTCGCCAGCGGGACCGCACCAAAGGACTCCGGCCCGGTCGACGCCGAGGCGGTGACCTTCGACCCGCACGAGCCCCTGGCCCTGCCCGCCCGCGGCGAGGCCGGTGACCTGCCCTGCTACGAGCCGTGGCAGACCGCCTACATCAACGCCGATGGCACGATCACGCCCTGCTGCTGGTCGAGCCGCGTGCTCGGTCGCCTGACCGAGGCTGGCCCCGAGGAGATCTGGCTGGGCGACGCGGCGGCGACCCTGCGCCGCGAGATGCTGGCCAACGACCTCGACCCGATCTGCAAGCGCTGCGTGGCGATGGGTCGCTCGCGCGGGCGCATGGACACCTGAGCACGGGCTGCCGAGCAGGCTGACGCCACGCTCAGCGGTCGTGCCAGTAGCCGAGAAGGCTGCGCAGGCCGAGCCAGAAGCGATCGCCGAAGCGCAGGGCGGACAGGGCACAGACCAGCACGAAGACGATCAGGTAGGCGACGAAGCCCAGGCTCGTGTCGGTCCAATAGAAGCCGTAGCTGGCTCCCAGCACCAGGCCAAGCAGCGCTCCACAGCCGAGCCGCGCGGCGGCCTCGGATCCGTCCCGGGCCTTCATCTCTGCCGCCCCCGCCTGGCTGGGTGCAGCAGGAGCTCCACGTCGCCGTCGTCGAGCATGCCGGTCATATGGAAGCCAGCACCGGCATAGGGGCGCGCGGCGACGGCGCTCTTGGGCTTGTGCATGGTGCGGATGGAGCTCGCGCCGGCCGCCCAGATCTGCTCGAGGACCAAGGCCAGGCCGGCCTTGCCATGACCCTTGCCCTGGTGCCCGGCGCCGAGCATGAAGCGGAACAACCAGTGTATGCCGGTGTTTTGGTCCTCGTCGTCGGTGCAGCGCATGCTGAAGCCGACCGGCACGCCGTCGTTCAGGATGGCGCGCGGCTGGTAGGTCGCGTCGAAGCGTGCTGCGGCGAGGGACCCGACGTTGGGCGCGACGAGGCCCGCCTGCTCCGGAAGCAGCTCGAGGCTGGCCACGGCGACCCAGTTGTTGCGGGTGACGGGCTGGACCGTGATCATGTCGATGGTCGCTTCAGGCAGGCTCGCTGCCCTTGCCCACGACCTTGGTGGCGATCCAGGCCATCGGCAGGTAGGCGCCGAGCAGGTCGGCCGCGAGGAACCAAGCGGGAGCCGGCAGCATGAAGGCGTTGGCCGCGCCGCCGAGCAGGAAGAAGCAGCCGATGAACCAAGCGGCCGCGGCCTTCTTCGTGGTCGCGATCGTGCCCGCGACGAGCGCGCCGGCCAGGGTGCCGAGCGCATGGGCGAGCCAGGGGAACAGGAAGTGGCGCGCCTCGAACAGGTGCATGTTCGCCTCGAGGCTCTCCATGTCCGCGGGGTCGACTCCCTCGGGCAAGGGGATCACCGAGGGACCGGTCATGATCAGGCCCATGTTGACGATGCTGCCGATCACTAAGCCCGCCAGGTTGGCGTGGACGAGTCTCATGGGTCCCCGGTCGGGGTGGTTGGGGTGGGAAGGGGCAGTCGATGGGAGCCGCCGCGGGGCGCGGCCTGGCAGGGACCTTGCCCGGGTCCGGAAGCCTCTCGACCGGCTCGAAGCCTAGCCTTTTCGAGTCGTCCTGCGAGGCGTTTCGTCCTGTGGCCCCTGCCAACGGTAGCAGGGGCTGGGCCTACGAGAGCCAAGCGGCGTCGCCGGCGAAGGAGCGGACCGTCGCGGCGCGCCTACAGCTCCCAGAGGGCGAACTGGACGCCGCCCTGGAAGTAGATCGCGCAGATCCCGTGGCCCGGGATCTCCATCGGCGGCAGGGCGACCATGGCTCCGGCCGCTTCGGCCGTCGCCACCGCAGCCTCGATGTCGGGCACCAGGAAGTAGGGCCGCGTCGCCGGCTCCTCCTGGGCATGCATGGGTGCGCGCACCCCGAGGGTGCTGCCGTCGGGCAGCGTCGCGGTGCGCGCGCTGCCGAGCGCTACGTCGGGCTCGCCGAACTCGACGCCGATCGTCGCCGCGTAGGTGGCGCAGACCTGGTCGACCTCGGGGGTGACGATCTCGAGGTAGTGGACGACGCCCTGCTGGATCGCGGCGTCCTCGGCCAGGGAGAGGCAGCTCGGGCACAAGGCCAGGAGGGCCAGTTGGGGGATTCTCATGGGACCGAGTAGAGCGGCGCCGGGCCCCGGGTGCAAGCGGAGCGGGTGCTCTAGGCCATGGGGCTATCCCGGCAAGGGGATGTGGACCGTCAGCTCGTCGCCATCGCTGAGGGCGAAGGTCTCGCGCAGCCCGACCTCGGCGGCGACCTCGATGATCTCCCGGGGGTGCGGGCCGGAGCCGTCTTCGTTCGCGTCGGTGCGCAGGATCACCGCCGGTAGCCCGCGGACGCGACACGGCACGATGCTGACGTTCACCCGGCCGCCGTACTCGGCCGCCTCCAAGCGCAGGCTTCCCTCGGGCAGCTCGAAGGGCACACCGAGCCGCAGGTTCAGGGTTCCTGGGAAGAGCTGCAGTCCGGTCTTGCGGGCATAGGCCGCACGGTGGAGCGCGATCCACTGGCCGCAGTCCCCGAGCCCCGTGGTGACGATCCCGACGAGCTCGGTCATGCCACGCCTCGCCACGCGGGCGTGCCGTGGGGGCTCGTCCAGCGCGGGCCCATCTACGGCTCGATCGAGTCGATGTGGATGCGGCCGCCATCGACCGAGAGGTGCAGGGTCACAGCAGGGTGTTCGAGCACGCCGTCCACGGATGCGCCGAGGGCGACCATGTCGAAGGTCGTCTGCTCGACCTGTTGGAGGGCGCGGTCGGCCTCGGCGAGGGGCTGCGGGAGGCTCGTCGGCTTGGCCGGACCGGAGGAGGCCTTGAACGGCAGCTGCGAGGCCTTGACCGTGACGGTCCGACCCCGGCGATCGGTGACCTGCAGGTCGCCGCCCGGCAAGGTGTTGATCGAGCTGGTCGAGCCGAGGGCGTCGCCGACCGCGGCAAAGTCACCGCTCGAGAGGCTGCTGACGAAGGACTGCAGCGGCGCGCGGTTGCGCTGCGTGATCTGCTGGAAGAAGTAGGCGCCGCCGACGAGCAAGAGGACGACGAGGAGGACGAGCGGCGCGCGGTTGGAGCCTTCGTTGGCCATGGCGATCGGGGGGGGGGCGGGGCGGTGCTTGTGAGGGGCGTGGGCCCTGGGAGGTTCCAGGTGCAGGCCTAGTGCGCAGCAGGGTCCTTGGGATTCTCACTCGGCCACAGCCCGCGCAGGAGGGCGAAGCCGGTGATGGCGATCACCAAGGCCATGCTGCCGAAGGCGAAGTGGAGGAACTCGAGCGGGAAGTTGGAGTCGTGCTCGCCGCCTTGGGAGCGCGCGAGTAGGAGCTCGATGCCACTGAGGAAGATCGTGACGGTGTAGTAGCTGCCCAGCAGCAAGAGCGGCAGGCCGAGCACGGCCCGCACCAGGAAGGCGGTCTTGGATGCGCTTGACGAGCGAGCTGGGGCCATCGGCTTGAGTCCGCGCCTCAGGTGGACTTCTTGGCGCCTTTCTTGGTCGCCTTCTTCCTGGCTGGCGCCTTCGCGCCAGCCGCGAAGAGCGCGAAGCTCTCGTCGAGCCAGCGCCGCCAGAGCTTGGCGGCGGGCGCATCCCCGGCCGAGAAGCGCAGGGTGACCCAGGCCGTCTTGCCCTTGCCCCCGGCCTGGAAGTTGTCCGGCTGGGCGGCGGCGAGCTCGCGCGCCTCGGGCAGGGACTCGCCCAGCTTGAGCATCACCTTGTAGCGACCGCCCTGCTCGCCGACGAACAGGAACGACTTGCCGCGGACCTTGAACGAGGACTGGGTGCAGGCCGTGCCCTCGTCGACTCCGGGGTACTCGGCCGCGCGCTGGCGCAGGGCCTCGGTGGGGTCCTTCTCGGTCGGGGCCATGGCGATCGACTTTTGGCTAGGGGCTGCGGCGAGGTCGGGCCTTGGGCCCATGCCCTCAGTGTGGCCGGAACGGCTCGCCGATGGATCGACGAACATCTCGATCCGTCCGCAGCGCGGGCTGACGTCGAAGGACTCGCGGTTGGTAAACAGCTCCCCGAGCACGCCCCAGCCCAGCCGGGGCAACCTCGGCCCTCCGGTCGCAAGACGGATTCCCAGGAAGGGCTAGAGACAGGCGGGCAGCTGGCGCGTATGGTCGAGGGCGTACGACCGCGGAGCGGCACCCCCCTCGTTCCGGCCTCCCCCCAGGCGACAATTCGACAACGGAAGATCCCACCAAGGGTGGGCCCCTCCTCCGTTTCCACCGTCTCCAGCCTGCTTCCGCCGCCCATGCGATCGACGTCTCCGACGCCTCGTGCGATTCTGTTCGTACCTGCGCCCGCCGCCCTGGCGCTCGCCCTCCTCTTCGCCAGCCCTAGCCTCGCTGGTCCCGAGCCAGGTCCTCCAGGACCCCGGCAGCCCGTCAGCTTGGACGAGGGCGACGACAGCTACGCCTACCTCGTCGGCTTGATCGAGCGCGACCTCTTCGACATGGCGATCGTCGAGGGCCAGCGGTTCCTCGAGCGCTACCCCGACCACCCGCGCGCCACCATGGCGCGCTACCGCCTCGCGACGACGCTCTTCGACCAGGGCCGCCGCGCGGAGGCGACGCCGCACTTCGGCCAGCTCACCCGCGGCTCGACCGACTTCGAATACCGCAGCGAGTGCTTCTTCCGCCTCGGCCAGTGCGAGCTCGATGCCAGTCGCCTCGAGGCCGCCGCCACGGCCCTCCAAGCCGTGCTCCAGAGCGGCGAGGCCTACCTGCGCGGCCCGGCCAGCTTCCTGCTCGGCGAGGTCGACTTCCAAGCCGGGCGCGACGCCCAGGCGGCTCAGCGCTGGACCGCGTTCTTGGCTTCGGCCCCGGGCTCCGAGTACGCCGCGGCGGCGCGGCGCGGCCTGGCCTGGTGCGCGTGGCGCCAGGGGGATGCCGACGGTGCCATCGAGCACTGCGGCCGCTACCTGCAGGACCACGCTTCGGACCCGGGGTCGGACGAGGTGCGCGTGCTCTTCGGCGAAGCCCTGCTCGAGACCGGTCAGAACGCGGCCGCCCTCGAGGCCTTCGGTCAGGTGACCGCCTCGGCCCAGGAGCCGGCTGCCCTGCGCGGTCGCGGCTTCGCCTTCGCGGCGCTCGGCCAGCACGACCAGGCCGCGGCCGCCTTCGCGCGGGTCGCGGACCGCCACCAGGCCAGCCCCTTCGCCGCCGAGGCGGACCTGCAGCGGGGCGTGGAGCTCTTGCGCGCCGGCCATGCCGAGGACGCCGCCAAGGCCCTGGCTCGCACCGCTTCGGGTGGGGATGGTGAGGCGCTCTTCTGGTTGGCGAGCGCCCAGGCCGAGCTCGGCCGCCACGGCCAAGCGCTCGGCACCCTCGACCGCGCCCTCGGGGCGGCGCCCAGCCCCGAGCTGCGCACGCGCCTCAACGTGGCGCGCGGCGACGCGCTGACCAGCCTCGGCCGCAGTGACGAGGCGCGTGGTGCCTACGAGAGCGCGGGCTCGGACTGGGCCCTGCACGCCGCCGCCGTCGCCGCGCTCAACGAAGCCCTCGCCACCCAGCTGGCCCGTGGTCCAGATGGTGGCAGCGACCAAGCCGACACCCGGGAGGCCGAGCGCCTGGCCCGCGAGCTGATCGGCACCTACCCCGAGAGCAGCTACCTCGCGAAGACCCAGCTCGTGCTGGGCGAGGCGCTCTTCGCGCGGGGCGAGCACGCCGCCGCCCGGGCCAGCTTCGCCGCCGCAGCGGAGTCTTCCGGGGCAGCCGGCGCCTCGGCCGACCCCGCCGATGCCTCCCGCGCGCGCTCGCGCCTCGCCTGGTGCCACTACCTCGAGGGCAACCACGCCACCGCCGCGCGCGCCTTCTCCGAGGTCCTGTCCCTGCATCCGGGCAGCCTGGAGGCGGAGGAGGCCGCCTACATGCTGGCGCGCTCGACGCGCGAGGCCGGCGATGCCGAGGCCGCCAGCAAGGCCACCGACCTGTACCTGCAGCTGCACCCGACCGGCCGCTTCGGCGCCGAGCTGTTGCTGGCCGAGGGCCTCGCCGGCGAGGGCGCCGCGGGCCTGAGCTCCCTGGTGCGCTTGGTCGAGGAGTTCGACGGCGATGCCCTGGTCCCCGAGGCCTTGTTCGAGCTGGGGGAGCGACTCTCCGCCCTCGAGGAGTCGGCCCAGGCGAGCTCCTGCTACCAGGCCCTGGTCGACGGCTTCCCGAGCCACGCGCTCGTGCCGCGAGCCCACTACGGCCTCGGCTGGTGTGCCTTCGGTGCGGGGGACTTCGACGCTGCGGCGCGCTCCCTGCGGGACGTCGTGCGCGCCCCGTCGGCCGATGACGAGCTGCGCGCGGCCGCCTTCGAGCTGACCGCCTGGGCCCAGCTGGGGGCCGGTCGACCGGCCGACGCGGCCAAGGCCTGGGAGGAATTCGCCCAGGTCTCGAGCGACGCCACGCGGGTCTTCCAGACCGGCCTCGCGGTCGCCGAAGCCTGGCGCACGGCTGGCAAGCCGGGCGAGGCCCTGGCCCTGCTCGACCGCCAGGCCCAGCGCCTCGGCGACGCCGACCTGTCGATCGAGACCTTGGTCGAGGGCACCTACGCCGCCCTCGACGCCGGCTCCGTCGAGGCCGCCGAGGCGCGCCTGTCCGACGCGACCCGCTTGTCCCGCGCGGGCACCACCACGGCCCCCGGCGAGGCCCCGGTCGCCCTGCCCGGCTCGGTGACCGAGGCCGCCTTCTTCGTCGGCGAGGCCTGCTTCCAAGCGGGCGACCTCGACCGCGCCGCGGGGCACTACCGCATGGCCAGCTCACCCGGCAGCCCGGTGGCCGCCGAGGCCCTCTACAAGCTCGGCTTCGGCCAGCTCCAGGCCGAGGAGTTCGCCGCCGCCGAGGTCACCCTCGAAGCCCTGACCGGCCGGCACGCGGGCAGCGAGCTCTTCGGCGAGGCGCTCTTCCTGCTCGGTGAGGCGCGCTTCCGGCAGGGTGACTTCGCCGGCGCGGTCGAGCCCCTCGAGCGCCTGACCGGGGAGCTGCCCCAGCACGCGGTGGTCCACAAGGCGCGCTTCCGCCTGGGCCTGGCCCTCGGCGAGCTCGGGCGCTTCGACGAGTGCGAGCGCAGCCTCGCGCGGCTCGCCAAGGACCAGCCGGACTTCGCCAACCTAGCCGAGGCCGAGCTCTGGCGCGGGCGCGCCCTCGCCGCCGGCGGCAAGGCCCGCGCTGCGCGCCAGGCCTTCGATCGCTGCATGCAGCGTGACGCCAGCACCGGGGCCGGCGTGCTCAGCGCCCAGGCGCGGCTCGGTCTGGGGCTCTTGGCCGAGGCCGAGCAGCGCTTCGACGAGGCCCTCTCCGAGTACCTGAAGGTGGCGGTGCTGTTCACCGACGACGAGGCGGTCGCCGAGGCCCTGCTGCGTGCGGGGACCTGCCTCGAACGACTCGGCGATGCGTCCAACGCCCTGCTGCGCTACCAGGAGGTCGTGGACAAGCACCCGGGCTCGAGCTCCTTCGACGCCGCTCGCACCGCCGCTCGCCGCCTCGGCAGCTAGCCCGACCCGCCCCGAACTCCCCCGAGCCGTCCCGACTTCAGACCCGTACCCGACATGCCCAACCCCATCCTCGCCCAGGCCAACTCGGCCAGCTCCATCCTGCCCGACATCGAGCCGGGCTCCGTGCTCGACATGCTGCTGAACGGCGGCCCGATGATGATCCCGATCGCCCTCTCCTCGGTGCTCGCGCTCGGCTACTTCGTCGAGCGCTCGGTGCGCCTGACCGAGGGCAGCCTGGGGTCCAAGCGGCTCGGCCGCAAGGTGCTCGACAGCGTGCGCAGCGGCGGGCCGAGCGAAGGCCTGGCCCTGTGCGAGCGTGAGTCGCGGCCCCTGTCGCGGGTGCTCGGCTCGGGCCTGCGCAACCTCGACGTGCCGTACCTCGAGCGCACCAAGGCGGTCGAGGACGCCGGCAGTCGCGAGGTCAAGCGCCTCTCCGGCAACCTGCGGCCGCTGGTCGTGATCGGGATGCTGGCGCCGCTGCTCGGCCTGCTCGGGACGGTCTGGGGCATGATCGAGGCCTTCTCGCAGATCGCGACAGCCGACGGGCTCGGCAAGCCGGAGCTGCTCGCCGGCGGCATCTCCCAGGCGCTGATCACCACGGCGGCGGGACTGTGCGTGGCGATCCCGACCCAGGCCGCCTACTACTGGCTGCGCGGTCGCATCGACCGCTTCGTGCACCGCACCGAGGACTTCTACCTCGAGCTCTCGGAGCTCTTGAAGGCGGCGCCCGGTCACGCCGCGGCGTCGGGTGGCGGCCTCCCCGCCGGCGCCGCGGTGCGCGCCGGCCTGGACGAGGAGCTGGGCGCATGAACATCCGCGAAGACGACTCCCTCGACGAGTTCGTGCTGAACCTCACGCCGATGATCGACGTGGTGTTCCTGCTGCTGGTCTTCTTCATGGTCACGACGACCTTCATGGACGAGGAGCAGCAGATCGACGTCGAGCTGCCGGCGGCCGAGTCCGCAGGGGAGCAGGTCGAGCAGCCCGACTCGATCACGCTGACCGTCGACGAAGCGGGCATCGTGTTCCTCGAGGGCGAAGCGATCGGCAAGGACGAGCTGCTCGGCGTGCTGCGCGGCGCGGCCCAGCACGACGCGGAGACGCCGGTCACGATCCGCGGCCACCGCGGCGCGCGCCACGAGGCGATCGTGTCGGTGATGGACGCGTGCGGACTTGCAGGGCTCTCCAACCTGGCGATCGGCACCATCGGCAGCGCAGCGGAAGGGGGCTAGGCGACCTTGCGCAAGCACCTCGACAAGGACCTGGTCGCGCTGTTCGCCCTGCTGGCGGCGGCGGTGTGGGGCACGTGGCTGGTCGCGCGCGCCGAGCTCGAGCTCGACGTGGAGTGGACCGATGGGCGGGTGCGCTACGAAGCCACCGACGGCGCGCGCGTGCGGCATGCGATCTGGGACGACGCGCAGCTGCTCGGCGGCAGCGTGAACTCGAGCGGCCAGGAGTCGCGTCCGGCGCTCTCGCCCGATGGCCGCTTCCTGGTCTTCGCTACGGGCGAGCGCGGCTTGAACGTGGACCTGTGGATCGCCGAGGTGCTCGGCGCCGGGGCCGCGGAGGGGCTCGGCGAGGCGCGACCGCTGGCGCGGGTGAACTCCGCCGCCGATGACCTGGCGCCGGCCTTCGGGCTGGACGGCCTGTACTTCGCGAGCGACCGAGGCGGTGCCCAGTACGGCCTGGACCTGTGGCGGGTGGACTACGCGGACGGCGTGTTCGGCGAGCCGGAGTCGGTGGGCACGGGCATCAACACGGCCAACGACGAGACCGATCCCTACCCGGCTGCGGACGGCTCCTTGATCTTCGCGTCCGATCGGCCGCGCGGGGGGCGCAAGGACTTCGACCTGTACCTCGCGACGCGCGTCCACGAGGTCAGAGGCGAGCTCGTCGAGGGCGAAGAGGCGCCGGGGTCCGTGGACAACGGGACCCAGAGCGGCGGCGCTGGAAGCGGCCCGCGCTTCGAGGTGGTCGCCCTCGATGCCTTGAACTCGCCCTTCGACGAGCGCGACCCGGCCCTCGCGGTCGACGGGCGGACGCTCTACTTCGCAAGCGAGCGCGTCGGTGGGGTCGGCGGCTTCGACCTCTGGCGCAGCTTCGACGAGGGCCTCGGCTGGCTGCCGCCCCGGCCGCTCGTGGGGGTGAACACCGGCGGGGACGAGCGCGGGCCGCTGCCGTCCCGGGATGGCTTCGCGCTGCTGTTCGACGCGACGGACGCCGCGGGTCCGGTGGGTGGAGCTTCCGGTTCTGGCGAGGGCTCGGCGAGGGGCGTGCTCGAGGGCTCGTTCGAGCGCAGCGCGGACCTGTGGAGCGCGCGCTCGACCGAGCTCTTCCGCGTCCCGCGCGAGCCCTTGGGCTGGGGCGAGCTCCTGATCCTGGCGGTGCTGCTGCTCCTGGCGCTGCTCGCGATCCTGGCCAAGCGCTGGCGCGGCATCGCCGTCCTGTACCGCTGCTTCCTGGCGTCCTTGGTCGTGCACCTGCTGGCCCTCTGGCTGCTGCGCGACGTGGCGCCCGAGACGCCACCGGTCCTGAGCGCGCCGAGCGAGCAGCTGTTCAAGGTGCGCTTGGCCGTGGCCTCGGCCGGCAAGAGCGCGTCCCTCGCCGAGCGTGGTGGCGAGCTGTCGGCCGAGCGCAGCGCGGCCGCGCAGTCCGCTGCGGCCCAGCCTGCGCGGGTCACCTCCGAGCAGGTGGCCGCGGCCCAGGCGAGTCGTGAAGCAGCGCCCGCGAGCGCGAGCCTGGCGGCTGCCGAACGCGGGGCCGAGAGCGCGCCCGAGCGTGCCGGCGGAGCGGCCGCAGCGCCCGCCGCCGAGCTGGCCGCAGCGAGCGGTGTGCGCGCGGTTCAGGAGGTGCTCGGCCAGCACGGGGGAGCGCGCCCCGAGCTCGTGGTGGGGGAGGCCTCCAGCGTGGGCGAACGCAGCGCCAACGCTACCGGTGAAGCGCCGAGTCGAGCGGAGTCCAGCGAGGTCACCAGCGCCCGGGGCAGCCGCCAGCCGGCACCGAGCCGGGCCAGCTTTGCCGCGGTGCGCTCGGGGGAGGAGCCAACCGCCGAGGTCGGACGCCGACGGCTCGAAGCCGCTGCCGTGGTGGGCTCGTCCGA
>JARGPD010000120.1 GCA_029212845.1 Planctomycetota bacterium | reverse complement strand
GGCACCTGAGCACATCAGCCCAGCGGCGCCTGGGCGTGCAACAAGCCCGTGCGGCGCCTGAGCACATCAGCCCATCAGCGCCTGAGCGTGCAACAAGCCCGTGCGGCGCCTGAGCACATCAGCCCAGCAGCGCCTGGGCGTGCAACAAGCCCGTGCGGCGCCTGAGCACATCAGCCCAGCGGCGCTTGAGCGTGCGACAAGCCCGTGCGGCGCCTGAGCACATCAGCCCAGCGGCGTTTGAGCGCTACCTCTCGTCGATCGGGACGTACTCGTGCCCGTGGGTGCCGACGTAGATCTGGCCAGGACGGAAGAGCTTGTTGTCCTTCATCTGCTCCTGCCAGTGGGCCAGCCAACCCGACACGCGGCTGATCGCGAAGACCGGGGTGAACAGGTCCGTGGCGATGCCGAGCTTCTGGTAGACGATGCCGCTGAAGAAGTCGACGTTGGGCCAGATGCCCTTGTGGCCGACGCGCTCCGCCATCTCGGTCTCGAGGGCGAGGGCCACGTCGTAGATCGGGGTCGAGCCGAGCTTCTCGAAGACCTGGTGGACCAGGCCCTGGAGGTTGTGGGCGCGCGGATCCTTGACGCTGTAGACGCGGTGGCCGAAGCCCATCACCTTGCCGCCGGCGGCGAACTTGGCGTCGAGCCAGGTGGGCACCGCCTCCGCCGAGGGGATCTCGGCGAGGGAGTCCAGCACGCGCTCGTTGGCGCCGCCGTGCAGCGGCCCGGACAGGGTCCCGACCGCGGCGCTGATCACCGAGTAGGGGTCCGCTTCGGCCGAGGCCACGACCCGCGCCGTGAAGGTCGACGCGTTCATCGTGTGGTCCGCGTGCAGGATCAGCGCGACGTCCAGGGTCCGTGCGGCGATCTCTTCCGGCTTCTCGCCGTTGATCATCCACAGGAAGTTGGCCGCGGTGTCCAGGTCGGGGTCGGGCTGGATGATCTCGAGTCCACGGCGGCTGCGGTCGAAGGCGGCGACGAGGGTCGGCAGGACGGCGACGAGCTCCAGGCAGATGTCCTGGGCCACGTCCGCGTCCTTGAAGTCGCGGGCCTTGGGGTTGTGCATCCCGAGCAGGCTGACCGTCGTCTGCAGGGCGTCCATCGGATGCCCGCCTGCCGGCAGCAGCTTGATGATCTCGAGGATCTCCGGGGCGAGGCTGCGCTTGGCCACGAGGGACGCGCGCAGCTCGGCCAGCTCGGCGCTCTTGGGAAGCCGCCCGTTCCAGAGCAGGAACACGACCTCCTCGAAGGTGCTGTTCGCTGCCAGGTCGGCGATGGGATAGCCACGGTACTCGAGGACGCCCGCCTGGCCATCGATGTAGCTCACGGCGGACTCGGACGCGGGAATCCCGGCGAGGCCGGGAACGAGGGTCTTCTCTTGGGTGCTCACGATAGGTCTCCGGCCTTGGATTAGGCCTTGTTCGAGATGTAATCGATCAGGAGTCGGACGCCAACGCCCGACCCGGTCTTGCCACCGCGGTAGTCGCGGTCCTGGCCTCCCCAGGCGCTGCCGGCGATGTCGAGGTGACACCACTCGATGCCCTCACCAACGAAGTTGGAGAGGAAGGCTGCCCCGGTCGTCGAGCCGTTGCCCTGACCAGAGTTGATGTTGCGAAGGTCGCCATAGACGCCCTTCATCTGATCCTTGTGGCAGTCGAGGAGCGGAAGCTCCCAGACCAGTTCGCCCGTGCGCTCACCGGATGCGGTCAGCTCCTTGGCAAGCTTGCGCGTCGTCGGGAACATGCCCGACAGCTCGTGGCCGAGGGCCACCACCACGGCGCCCGTCAGGGTCGCCAGGTCGATGATCGTGTCGGGCTTGATCTTGGTCGAGGTGTAGACCAAGGCGTCGGCCAGGATCAGGCGACCCTCGGCGTCGGTGTTGATCACCTCGATCGTGCGGCCGTTCATCGCGGTCACGACGTCACCGGGCTTGGTGGCGTTGTTGGCCGGCATGTTCTCCGAAGCGGGGACCACGCCGTGGATCTCGTAGGGCAGGTCCAGGCTGCAGAGGGCGTGGAAGACACCCATCACGGCGGCGCCGCCGGACATGTCGAACTTCATCTCGTCCATGCGCGCGCCGGGCTTCAGGCTGATGCCGCCCGAGTCGAAGGTCAGGCCCTTGCCGACCAGAGCCAGGCGACCCTTGGACTTGCCCTTCGGCTTGTAGGTCATGTGGACCAGCTGGGCCGGCTCGATCGAGCCGGCCGAGACCGACAGCAAGGAGCCCATGCCCAGGTCCGCCATCTGCTTCTCGCTGAGCACCTTGGTGGTGATCTTGCCGCCCTTGCGGGCCAGCTTGCGCGCCTCGGAGGCGAAGTCGCGCGGACGCATCTTGTTGCCGGGGCGGTTCTGCAGGTCGCGAGTGTAGCAGTTGGCCTCGCCCAGGATGCGACCGAGGCGCACGCCGCGCTTGAAGTCAGCGCCGGCACCAAGCAGCACGCCGGCGGTGCAGCTGGGCTTCTTGCGCTTGCTCTTGAGCTCGTCATAGCGGTAGCTGCCCATCACCAGGCCCTCGGCCACGGCGGCACCAGCGGCTTCCGCGCCACCGACGGTCTTCTCGACGGCCTCGCCGACGAAGCAGGTCACGCTAGCGACGCCGAGGCGCTCGGCCTCCTTGGCGGCGATCGCGGCGGCGCGGCGCAGGGACTCGGCGTCGGCCGACTTGGCCTCGCCCAGTCCGACCAGGAGCACGCGCTTGGCGTCGCCGGCGACCGGGTCACACAGGCGGTTCGCGCGGAACTCGGCGGTGAAGTCCTTGCGCGCGGCGGCGGAGACCTCGACGCCCTCGGGCAGCTCGGGGCGGCGCCCCTTGGTGGCGAAGACGACGCAGAGATCGGTGCGGCCGAGCTTGCCGGCGCGTTCCTTGACGGAGAGTTTCATGGACTGGATTCGGGGGGGAATTCGAAGGGCCATGCGCGCGGCACGGCCGAGCTGGTTACATGTCGGTGTACTTGGGACCGCCGCCGCCTTCGGGCACGGTCCACTCGATGTTCTCGTAGGGATCTGCGATGTCGCAGGTCTTGCAGTGGACGCAGTTCGAGAAGTTGATCGCGAGCGGCGAGGCCGCGCCGGCGGCGGGCTGCTCGCCCCACTCGTAGACCGCCGCGGGGCAGAAGTGCTGGCAGGGGTTGCCGTACTCGGTGGTGCAGCGCTCGACGCAGATGGTCGGATCGAGCACCAAGAGGTGCGCCGGCTGGTCCTCCTCGTGGATCGAGCCCGAGTGGTAGACGTCGGTCAGCTTGTCCATCGACATGGCGTCGTCGAACTTCGGCGTCGGCAAGCGCGTCGGTCCGGTGGACAGCTTGCGGGTCGTCAGGTGGTCCTCGGTGGCCGCGCGGCGCGCCTTGAGCCCGCGGCCGCCGTTCAGCTGGCTGACCGCGGTGTCGACCATGCCCATCAGGAAGCCGCTCTGGAACGACTGGCGGAAGTTGCGCACGCCATAGAGCTCGGTCTTGCCCCAGCCCGCCTCGAAGCGCTCGACGTAGCCCTTGAGGCCCGTGGCGCTGGTGTCGCTGGCGGCGAGCGCTTCGGCGATGCCCTCGGCAGCCAGCATCCCCGAATGGATCGCCAGGTGCACGCCCTTGAGGCGCTGCATGTTCACGAAGCCGGCCGAGTCACCGACCAGCACGAAGCCGTCGCCGACAAAACGCGGCATCGCGAAGTAGCCGCCGCCGGGGATCGTCTTGGCGCCATAGCGCAGGACCTTGCCGCCGGTCAGGTGCTTCTGGATCGCGGGGTGCTGCTTCCAGGAGACGAACAGGCTGTGGGGATCGAGGCCCGGATCGGTGTGGTCGAGCCCGACCACGTACCCGATCGAGAGGCGGTTCTTGGTCAAGCCGTAGATCCAGCCACCGCCGTAGCCGCTGGTCCCGAGCGGCGCACCCATCGTGTGGATGACCTTGCCCTCGAGCTGCTTGCCGACCTCCTCGGTGACCTCCCAGATCTCCTTGACGCCAGTCTCGTAGAGCTGGTGGTTCTTGCCCTCGTCGAGGCCGAGCTTCTTGATCAGCCCCTTGGCCAGGCTGCCGCGGGTGCCCTCGGCGAAGACGGTCACGCCGGCGGTCACGTCCATGCCGGGCTCGAAGTTGGGCTTCTTCTGCCCATGCTTGTCGATGCCCGCGTCGCGCGTCTGCACGCCGATGACGGTCCGACCGTCCTCGGCGTAGCGCACGCTGGCAACGGCGAAGCCCGGGTAGATGTCGACGCCGAGCTCCTCGGCGCGGTCGCGCAGCCAGCCGGTCACGCGGTTGACCGAGATGATCAGGTTCCCGTGGTTCCGGAGCGGCGGCGGCGTGATCGGCAGCTTGAAGCTGCCACCGCCGGTCAGGTACTCGACCCAGTCGTCGGTGACCTCGGCCTCGAAGGGGAAGCCCTGGTCCTTGAAGTCCGGGAACAGATCGGTGATGCCGCGCGGGTCCATGACCGCGCCCGACAGGCTGTGGGAGCCGACGTACTCGCCCTTCTCGAGCACGAGGATCGCCCGCTCTTCGCCGCGCTCCTTGCAGAGCTGCGCGAGTCGGATCGCGGTGGAGAGGCCGGCCGGTCCCGCGCCGACGATGACCACGTCGACCTCGAGTTCATCGCGCTCGATGCCCTCGATGTTGAGGCTGAAATCCGTCGGTCGACTCATCGGGTCGCCCCTTGGGCTATGGATTTCCCCACTCGCAGCCCTGGGTTCTGGGCCTGCGAGACTCGATGAGGATTTCCTGGTCTGCAATCGAACATTTTCGGCGGGCAATTTATCAGACCCGCCGGATGGGCTCAACGTAAGACGGCCCCAGGGCTACGAATTGTAGGGATTCGTACGCGATTCCATGGCCGGGGGCCGAGCCCCGGACCCCAATCACATCATCCCGCGGAAGCGCTCGGGCTCGAGCAGGAAGGGGTTCGTGCGCGCCTCGTGGCCGAGGGTCGAACTGGGACCATGCCCGCAGTGGAAGACCACGTCCTCGCCGAGCGGCAGCAGCTTCTTCTGGATCGAGTGGATCAGGGTGTCGAAGTCCCCGCGCGGGAAGTCCGTGCGGCCGATCGAGCCCTGGAACAAGACGTCCCCCACGACCGCGGTGCCGCGACCTTCGGCCGAGTCGCCAGCGCGGTGGAAGAAGACCACGTGACCCGGCGTGTGGCCGGGCGTGTGCAGCACCTCGAGCTCGAGCTCGCCGATGGTCACCCGATCGCCGTCGTTCAGCCAACGGTCGGGCTCGAAGGCCTCGGCCGGACCCAGCCCGTACATCGCCGCCTGCTTGGGCAGGAGCTCGATCCAGAAGGTGTCCTCGCGCTCGGGGCCCTCGATCGGGACGCCGCGACGACGGGCCAGCTCGGCCACCGCCGAGGCGTGGTCGACGTGGGCGTGGGTGACGAGGATGCGCTCGAGGGTCGCCCCGGCGCGGTCGATGGCGGCCTCGATCCTGTCGATGTCGCCGCCGGGGTCGATCACCGCCGCGCGGCGCGTGACCGGGCAGACGACGAGGGCGCAGTTCTGCTGGAAGGCGGTGACGGGGATCAGGGTCACCTCGGGTTCGAGCTGGGAGCTAGCGGTCATGGTCGAGTGCTGGTTGTTCGGGGGAGGCGTGGACTAGGAACGATCGCCGATCCAGTGGTGGCCCGCTTCGTAGTGCTCCTTCTTCCAGACCGGGAGGCTCTGCTTGAGCTCGTCGATCAGGAAGCGGGCGGCCAGGAAGGCGGCGTCGCGGTGCGGGCTGGCGACCGCGATCAGCACCGAGGGCTCCCCCACCGGGACCCTGCCGGTGCGGTGCACACAGAGCATGCGCAGGGCCAGCTCGCGGTCGGGCTCGCCGGACTCGAGCGGCGCCGAGGCCGGGCCGAAGGTCTGCCGGCAGCGCTCGAAGATGCGGCCCATCTCGGGCCCCGCCATGGCCTCGAAGGCCTCGTAGTCCAGCTGGGTCACGTCCTCGCCGCGGTTGCGGTCGCGGGTCACGCCCAAGAAGGTGATCACGGCCCCGCAGGAGGGGTGAGCGACCCGGGCGCCGAGGCCGGCCACGTCGAGCGGCTCGGCGGCCAGCTCGAAGACGCCGACCTCGAAGGGGTCCTCGCCCGAGCCTCCGGAGACCGGCGGCAAGAGGGCTACCTCGGCGCCGGCTTCCAGGGTCGTGTCGTCGGAGACGTAGGCCGTCCCCACGACACCACTGGCGAAGCCGAGGTCCCCGACCTCGGGGTAGGCCTCGGCCAGGCGCAGCTTGAGGGTCGCGACGTCGATGCTCGACCGGCCCGGCAGGTCCAGGTCCAGGTACTCCGTCCCAGCCCGCTCACGCAGGACCGCGAAGAGCCGCACGCGCAGCTTCATCGCTGGGCTTAGAAAGGCGTCTCGTCGAAGCTGTCGGGGCCGCCGCCGGAGGGGGCACCCCAGTTGCCGCCGCCGGACCCGCCGCTTCCGCCGGAGCCGCCGCCGGACTGGGCCGGGGCCGGAGCACCCCAGGCGTCGCCGCCGGAGTCCATGCTCTCGCCCCCACCTCCGCCGCCGCCGCCGGACCCGCCGGGTCCGTCACCACCGACGAACTCCCAGTTGTCGGCCACGACGTAGAGCTTGCTGCGCTTGCCGCCGCCCTGCTTGTCCTCCCAGGTGTCGAGGCGCAGGCGTCCCTCGACGAAGGCCGGTCGGCCCTTCTTGTGGAACTTGGCGAAGGCCTCGCCGCGCTTGCCCCAGATCGTCACGTCGACGAAGGTGGCGCGTTCTTGCCACTCGCCCTGACCATCCTTGAAGCGCTCGTTCACCGCGAGGCCAGCGCTCACGACGGCCATGCCGCCGTTGGTGAAGCGGACTTCGGGGTCGCGGGTCAGGTTGCCCATCAGGATGACCTTGTTGTAGCTCGACATCTCGTTCCTCGTCTCTTGTTCGGTTCGGTTCGCTGGGGTGGGGGCGCATTCTACCCGGGGGCCTCGCGCCGCTCCATGGGCACTCCGCCCTAGCGACCCAAGTCGGCTCCCCGGAAGGCATCCGGACCGCTCGCGATCCCTCCCAAAGTCCCCAATTCTTGTCCTCGGGCCTCCGGCCGCGGTAGACAAGCGCCGTCCGGACTCCCTAGGATTGGCCGCTCCGACCTCCACCATTCGAACCTTGTCCACGTCACCCATGGGCGCCGAACGCCGCCAGCATCCCCGGATCCCGTCCGACATCACGCTTCAGGTCGCCCTGGACGATGGCGGACACACCGCGCGCCTGCGCGACGTGAGCGAGTCCGGCATCTGCTTCTACCTCGATCGAGCGATCGAGGAGATGACGATCCTCGAGGTCGCCTTCGACGTGCCGGCCCCCGAGGGCTTCCACAAGGTCGAGACCACCGGCGTCGTCGTGCGCAGCCGCAAGATCAGCCCCGCGGTCGACCACTACGAGGTCGCCCTCTTCTTCAACGGTCTCGACGAGACCGCGCGCACGGCCCTGCGCTCGTTCGTCGCCAAGCCGGGCAGCTGAGCGCCGCCTAGCGACCGAACTCGAGCAAGCGCGGGATGCCTTCGAGGTCGGGGTGGATGCGCACCTCGAGCCCGCTAGCTGCGGCCAGGGCCTCGAGCCGTGGCGCCTGGTCGAAGCCCAGCTCGACCAGGGCGCGGCCCCCGGGTGACAGCAGCCGCTCGCGCTCCTGCATCAAGCGCCGCGCCCAGTGGTCCGGATCGCCGTCGGGCGCGAAGAGTGCTAGGGCCGGCTCGTGGGCGCGCACGTCGGCGGCCAGCTCGTCGCCGACGCGCGGGTCGATGTACGGCGGGTTCGACAAGAGGAGGTCGACCCCACCGGGTGCCAGGGCGGCGAGGCCTTCGAACGCGTCGCCGCAGCGCAGGCCGAAGCGCTCGGTGGGCACCTCGAGGGCCTTGGCATTCTCGCCGGCGATCTCGACCGCCTCGGGCGAGAGGTCGAGGGCCAGCACGCGCGTGGTCGGGCACTCCAGCAGCATCGTGATCGCGATGCACCCCGAGCCCGTGCCGAGGTCCGCGAGGCGCGGCTCGTCCGTGCCTTCGACGATCAGCTCTTCGACCAACTCGCGCGCCCGGTCGACGAGCAGCTCGGTCTCGGGACGGGGGATCAGCACCCCGGGTCGCACCGCGAAGGAGCGCCCGTAGAACTCGCGCCGGCCGAGGATGTACGCCGCCGGCTCGCCCTTCGAGCGCCGCAGCACGGCCTCGCGAGCCCGGTCCAGCTCGTCCTTGTCCAGGGGCCGATCCAGCTCCAGATAGAGCCCCAGGCGGTCGAGCCCGATGGCGTTCGCCACCAGCAGCTCGGCCTCACGGCGCGCACCCGGGAGCCCGCGCTGGGCGAGGAAGTGCTGGGAACGGTCAAGGACCTCCCTCGCCGTGCGTGGCGCGGGAGGTCCCTTGGGGGTCGCGTGCGTCACCGTCTTACTTCGACTTGCGGGCGTCGCGGGCGGCCTTGCGGCGATCGTTCTCGATCGCCTTCTTGGCCTCGCCCTCCTTCTTCGCCTCCATCATCGCCTCGATGATGGTGTAGGCGGCCAGGCCACCGCCGGCGGCCACGGTCAGGCCGCCGATCAGGCCGACCAGGTGGGTGCCAGCAGCACCGGTGAAGAAGCCGACCGCGTTCAGGCCGCCCGAGAAGAGCATGCCGATGAACATGAGCGGGAACAGCGGGTTGAAGCTGCCCCAGCGCTCGTAGGCGTAGATGTGGACCCAGGTGCCGCCGGCCCAGGCCAGCATGCCGAGCTCGGCCATGGCCTTCCAGGAGCCCTTGGATGCGCCGGGGTCGATCATCGGGAAGATGATGCCGACGATCGCGAGCAGGAAGCCCAGCACGTGCAGGCCGGTCGGGAAGGGCACCTCGAGCTTGGCGGGGCCCTTGCGGTTCTTGGCGCGGCGCGCGGCGACGGCGGGGTCGACTTCCTCGGGCTTCTTGCCGAGGACGATGCCGCCGAGGGTGGTCACGATGCCGGGCACCTTGCCGCCGGCGCGCAGCTCCACGCTCTGCCAGAGCAGCCAGATGCCGGCCAGGATCAGGAGCTTGGCGCCCGCCCAGGTCATCGGGCCGGTGATCTCGAGGCTGAGCCAGGGCAGCAGGCAGCCGACCAGGACGATCAGCGCCGCGGTGCGCAGGTGCTCGGGTGCGGTGCCCTTGAGCTCGCGCAGGGGAGCGTCCTCCATCGAGACCGAAGCGGCGGCCTGCTCCGGCGCGAAGGCGACGGGCTCGGTGGCCGGCTCCTCGGCAGCGGGCTCCGGCGCGGGTACGGGCTCCGGCGGAGGCACGGGCTTGACCTCTTCCGCGATGGGCTCGGGCGGCAGCTCGGGCAAGGGCTCGTCCGGGAGCTCGGGAAGCTCCGGAAGGGAATCGTCGGGAAGCTCAGGCAGCTCGGGGAGCTCGTCCTTGCGGTTCTCTTTGCTCATGGGGGGAAGCCCGTCCGGGGGTGGTTGGGAGGGGGAAGCGGGTCGGAGAGTCTACCAGAGGCGTTGGTCCCGGTTACCGCCCGGGTCGATGTCGAGCAGGGGTCCCGCGTGGGTCCCGGGGAGTGCCCAACGCACGCCGCGCCCATGGGGTTCAAGCCGTGGGCCTAGCGCCCCGGGGTCAGAGCGCGCGGATGCGCTCCTCGCGGTCGCGCTCCTCGAGGGCCTCGAGGATCGGCATCAGGCGCCCGTCGATGACCTGCTCGAGGGAGTAGTTCTCCCCCAGGCGGTGGTCGCTGCAGCGGTTCTGGGGGTAGTTGTAGGTGCGGATCCGGTCCGAGCGATCGCCCGTGCCGACCTGGCTCTTGCGCTCGGCGGCGCGCTCGGAGTGCAGCCGCTGCTTCTCGGCGTCGAGCACGCGCGTGCGCAGGATGCGCATGGCCTGGGCGCGGTTCTTGTGCTGGCTCGACTCGTCCTGACAGATCACGACGATGCCGCTGGGCCCGTGGGTCAGGCGCACGGCCGACTCCGTCTTGTTCACGTGCTGGCCGCCGGCGCCGCCGGCGCGCATGGTGTCGACGCGGATGTCTTCGGCCTTCAGCTCGATCTCGGCCTCTTCGGCCTCGGGCAGCACCGCGACCGTCGCGGCCGAGGTGTGGGTGCGGCCCTGGCTCTCGGTCGCGGGCACGCGCTGGACCCGGTGGCCGCCCATCTCGAAGCGGAAGAAGCGCCAGACGTCGGGCCCCTCGAGGCTGAAGGTGACCTCCTTGAAGCCACCGACCTCGGTCGGCGTCACCGACAGGACCTGGTGCTTCCAGCCCCGCGCTTCGATGAAGCGCTGGTACATGCGATAGAGATCGGCCGCGAAGATCGTCGCCTCGTCCCCACCTGCGCCCGAGCGGATCTCGACGATCACCTTGGTGCGCAGGAGCTCGGCATCCTCGGTCAGGACGCCCTTGATCTCCTCGTCGAGTGGGCCGGCCGCAGCCTTCAGCTCGGCCAGCTCTTCGCGGGCGAGCTCGGCCATCTCGTCGTCCTCGTCCAGCTCGGCCACCAGGTCGGTGGCCTCGGCGAAGCGCGTGAGGTGGTCGTCCAGACGCGCGCAGAGATCTGCCGCGTACTGAAGCTGGCCCTGCTCGCGTAGGAGCTCGGGAAACTTCGAGCTCGTAGCGACCTCGGGCTTCGAGATCTCCTCGGTCAGCTCGTGATAGCGCGCCGCGCGTTCACGCAGCTTCTCGACGACCGCTGGGGCAAATTCCACGGGGGTCCGACGACGGGCGCCGGCCTATTTGGCGTCGGCCTTCTTGCCGCCGTACCGCTTCATGAACTTGTCCACACGGCCGGCCGCGTCGACGAAGTTCTGCTTGCCCGTGTAGAAGGGGTGGCAAGCGCTGCAGATCTCGACCTTCATCTCCGGGAGCGTGCCCCGGGTGGTGAAGGTGTTGCCACAACCGCAGCTGACTGCGGACTCGTACGTCTTGGGATGGATGCCGTCTTTCATGGTTCGCGGCCGTCGGGGTGGCCGTGCGCGACTTTCGTCGGGTTGGCGTAGGCCCAGAGGAGCCTGACGCGAAATGGGGCGGAGAGTCTACCGGGGTCGGGCTGGGTCGTCAACCAGCCCAGTCGACCTGCTTGAGAAGCTCGAGGGTCAGACCGACCGGCAGGCCGAC
Source organism: Planctomycetota bacterium (assembly GCA_029212845.1). Lineage (GTDB taxonomy): Bacteria > Planctomycetota > UBA1135 > UBA1135 > JARGPD01. The sequence continues at coordinate 3,473 of JARGPD010000120.1, read as the reverse complement.
CACATTGTCGAATCCACCGCCGGCGAGCTCGGTCACGAAGCGGTCGGCCGTCTCCTGGATCGCGTACCCGCCGGCCTTGCCGCGCCACTCGCCCGAGGCGACGTAGGCCGCCACCTCCGTGGGCTCGATCGGACGCATGGTCACCGAGGTGACCTCGGCCTGGGCTGCCGAGGCCTGGACGGCCCCGTCGGGACCTAGCCGGAGGGCCGCCACGCCGGTCACGACGCGGTGCGTCGTGCCGGAGAGGCTGGAGAGCATGGCGTGGGCCTCGGCCTCGTCCCCTGGCTTGCCCAGGTAGGTCCCGGCGCCCAGCACCACCACCGTGTCGCCCCCGAGCACCCAGGCGGGCCCGCCGGCGACCAGCTCGGCGACGGCCTCGGCCTTGCGCAGGGCCAGCTCCACGGCGACGTCCTCGGCGTCCTCGCGGTGCTCGAAGTCCTCGCCGACATGCGCCGGCAGGACCTCGAACTCGAGGCCCGCCTTGGCCAAGAGGTCCGCGCGTCGCGGCGAGGCCGAGCCGAGCACCAAGCGGCCAGCTGCCATGGGTCGCCTAGCGGCGCTTGGTCGCCTTCTTGGCGGCCTTCTTGGTCGCCTTCTTGGGGGCGGCCTTCTTGGTCGTCTTCTTCTTGGCGGCCTTCTTCTTCACGGCCTTCTTGGTCGCCTTCTTCGCGGCAGGCTTCTTGGCCGGGGCCTTCTTCGCGACCTTCTTGGTCGCGGCCTTCTTGGTGACCTTCTTGGTGACCTTCTTGGTCGCGGCCTTCTTTGGCGCAGCCTTCTTGGTCACCTTCTTGGTCACCTTCTTGGCCGCCTTCTTCGCCGTGCCCTTGGCCTTCTCGGCAGCGGCCTTCTTGGCAGCGCCGCGCTTCTCGGCCTTCTTGCGCGCCTTGCGGTGGCGCTCGGCCTCACGCTCGTTCTTGCGCGCCTCGACCTCCTTGGCCTTGCGCTCGCGCTCCTCGTCGCGGATGCGCTGGGCCTCGAGGCGCTCCTGGCTCGCGATCCAGTCACGCTTGACCTTCTCGCCGTAGCCGCAGGCGCTGACCAAGGCGCAGTCCTGGCAGGTGGGCTTGCGCGAGTCGCACCAGTCGTCGGCCACGCGCCCGAAGGCCAGGCTGAACTCGAGGGCGCGCTTGCCCTTGGGAGCGCCCAGCTTCGAGAGGGCCTCCAGGGCCTTCTTGTAGGACGTCGTCCGGTCCATGATCCCGAGGCGGTCGAAGACACGCACCAGGTGACTGGTCACCGGCATGACCTCGTCCCCCACCAACCACTGGATGTAGTGGGCGCCCGCGATGCCGAGCACGGGGAAGTTGACCAGGTGCTTGCCGAGGTTGGCGAGGTCGTCGCCGTCGTCGAGCAGGTCGAAGCTGTGGTGGTTCTGGAAGACGTCCTGGAGGTAGTCCAGCACCACCCGAGCAGCGGCGCGACTGGTGTCGTCGCTCTTGCTCTTGATCGAGGTCACCAGGTCCTGGACCTGGCACACGCGCACCTCGTTCCAGTCCCCCCATGCGGCACGCAGGGCCCGGACGCTAGCCTCGGCCTGCTTCGAGGTCAGGACCTCGGAGAGCACGAAGACCATGCCGTGCTCCATCGGATCGAGGTCCTTGAACCTCGGGAGCACCTCGGGCTGGACACCGGCCTTCTTGAGGAGGGTCAGCAGGGACGCGACGGAGGGCTTCTTCTTGCTCACGAAATTGGCGTGGGTCGCCGAGGCGACGCTTGGAGGGTTGGGGTCGGGCCCGGGGGGAAGGCGCTACGGCGGCCCTCCTAGGCACGCGGCCGAGGAGGGGCGACCGGCGAACCTACTCCTCGCCTTCGGAAGCGGCCGCCACGGCCTTCTTGGCCGCGAGGCGCTCGGTACGGCGGGCCTTCTTGGCCTCCGCACGCTGCGCCTTGGCCGCGTCGCGCGCGACGCTGGTCTTGGTGGCCGCATTGCGGCCCTTGCGCTTGCGCGGCAGAGGCTGCGGACGACCCTCGTAGACGCCTTGGCGCTTCAGGATCGAGTTCACGGTGTCGCTGGGCAGGGCGCCAACGCCCAGCCAGTACTTCGCGCGCTCGACGTCGAGGGTCAGACGCAGCTCTTCCTTCGGAGACACCGGGTCGTAAACGCCCAGGGTCTCGAGGGTGCGCCCGTCCCGCGGCTTGCGCGAGTCGAGGACGGAGATGCGATAGCAGGGGCGCAGGGCGCGCCCGGTGCGCTTGAGTCGGATGACAACGGCCATCTTCGGTTCTTCTGAGGTTGGTCGGAATGTCAGCGCCAGTGCAAAGGCGACGACACGGTGTCTCCACCGGGCGCGAGAGGAAGCCCCAAGGGGCACCTAGGCGGTCCGGATCGAAAAAGGGCCAAACAGTCTAACCAACGCGGCGCGAGCCGAGCAGGGAAAATCGGGCTCTCGGCAGAACCCCTTCCACCCCACCGAAGCACCGGAGGCCGAGGCCCATCCCGCCGTCGCCCCGCGGACAACATTTAATAGGGGGAGAGCAAGACTAGACCATCGGCGGCTAGCGCCGCTTCTTCTGCTGCTTGCGCTTCTTGCGGTCCTTCTGCTTGCGCTTTGTGGCGTTCTTGCGGGTCGAGGAGCTGCCCATGGGCTTGGCTGCCCCGGGCATCATGCCTTCGAGCGCCGACATGTCCGGCAGCTCGCCCCCACCGCCGCCGCGACCGCCTCCTCCAAGTAGGCCGCCGAGCATCGAGCCCGCGCCGCCGAGCATGTTGCCCGCGCCGCCGAGCAGTCCGCCGAGGCCGCCGCCACCGCCGTCGAGCCCCGCGCCGGAGCCCATGCCCTCGAGGGCCGCGCGCTTCTCCTTGGAGCCGAGCTTCGCGCCGAGACCCATCTTGCCCATCTGCTTCATCATCTTCTGCATCTGCTTGAAGCCCTTGAGCAGCTCGTTGACGGTGCCGACGTCCTGGCCCGCGCCACGCGCGATGCGCCGCCGGCGCGACACGTCGATGCGGTCCGGGTGCAGGCGCTCCTTCGGCGTCATCGAGAAGTACAGCGCCTCTTGCCGGTTGAACATCGACTCGTCGATGTCGAGCTTGTCGGCGATCGCCCCCATGCCCGGCAGCATCGAGAAGATCTTCTTCATCGAGCCCATCTTCCGGATCATGCGCAGCTGGGCGAACATGTCCTCCAGGGTGAAGGAGCCCATGACCATCTTGTTGTAGGTGGCCTCAGCCTCCTGCTCCGAGATGTTCTCCTGGGCCTTCTCGACGAGGCCGACGACGTCGCCCATGCCGAGGATCCGGCCGGCCATGCGCTCGGGTGAGAACGCGTCGAGGTCGGCGGGCTTCTCGCCGGTACCGACGAACAGCACCGGGCAGCCGGTGACCGCCTTGAGGCTGACCACCGCGCCGCCGCGAGCGTCGCCATCGGTCTTGGTCAGGATCACGCCGGTCAGGGCGAGGCGCTTGTGGAACTCCTCGGCCGAGCGCACGGCGTCCTGGCCGGTCATGCCGTCGACGACCAGCACCTGGTTGT
>JARGPD010000119.1 GCA_029212845.1 Planctomycetota bacterium | reverse complement strand
CGCTTCGGTCGGCGATTCGATCGGCTCCTCGGCAGGCTCCTCGGATGGTTCTTCGGCAGGCACCTCTCGCTCGGGAGCGGTCCAGGACACGACGCCCATCTCGTGGCCCTCGCGATCCTGCTTCTCGAGGGCTTCGAAGAGCCCGCGGTTGGGGTCGACCTCCGAGGACAGGTCCAGCTCGAAGCAGGCCGCGCGGCGGGGCCGGCCGGTGAGCTCGTCGTCGAAGCTGCGCAGGGTCGGCGGCTCGGTGTCGCAGCGCGCGACGTGGTCCGAGCAGCGCGGCCCGAAGGCGCAGCCCTTGGGCAGGTTGGCGAGGTCCGGCGGGTTGCCGGGGATCGAGAACAGGTCGGCGTTCGGGTCGCCGCCGAGGGTCGGCACCGACGCGAGCAGGCCGCGGGTGTAGGGGTGCTTGGGGCGCTCGAAGAGCTCGTCGCAGCTGGCGGTCTCGGCCAGGCGACCGGCGTACATCACGTTGATGCGGTCGGTCATGCCGGCCACGACACCGAGGTCGTGGGTGACCAGGATGATGGCGGTGCCGTGCTTGCGCTGCAGCTCCTTCATCAGCTCGAGGATCTGGGCCTGGATCGTCACGTCGAGGGCTGTTGTCGGCTCGTCGGCGATCAGGATGCGCGGCTTGCACAGGAGACCCATGGCGATCATCACGCGCTGGCGCATGCCGCCCGAGAGCTCGTGGGGGTAGCAGTCGAGCCGCTCTTCGGGACTTGGGATGCCCACGTCGCCGAGGCCCGCCGCGCACTTCTTGCGGGCGTCGCGGCGGCTGAGGCCCTTGTGCAGCATCAGCACCTCGGTCAGCTGCCGCTCGACGGTGAGCAGCGGGTTGAGCGAGGTCATCGGGTCCTGGAAGATCATCGCGATCTCGTTGCCGCGGATCTTGCGCAGCTCCGCGTCGCTCAGCTTGAGCAGGTCGCGCTTGCCGAAGCGCACCGACTCGGCCGTGACCACGCCCGGCGGCGATGGGATCAGGCCCATCAGCGCGAGGTTCGTGACGGACTTGCCCGAGCCGGACTCGCCGACCAGGCCGAGGGTCTCGCCCTCGTCCAGCTTGAAGCTGACCCCATCGACAGCGTGCACGTTGCCGTGGCGCGTCTCGAAGCGGACGCGGAGGTTCTTGACGTCGAGCAGCGGCATCAGTCCTTGCCTCGCAGTTTCGGATCCAGGGCGTCGCGCAGGCCGTCGCCGAGCACGTTGAGAGCCAGGAGGGTCGAGCCCATCGCGGCGGCGGGGAAGAGCACCAGCCACCAGTAGATGCGCAGCGGGTTGACAGCTTCGGTGCCGTCGACCGCCAGGGTGCCCCAGCTGACCTTGGGCGGCTCGATGCCCAAGCCCAGGAAGCTGAGGAAGGCCTCGAAGAGCATCACCGCCGGGATCGTGAGGGTCAGGTAGACGATCACGATGCTGAGCACGTTCGGCACGAGGTGCGCGAACAGGATGCGCGGCGTTCCGGCCCCGATCACGCGCGCGGCCTCGATGAACTCGGAGTTCTTGAGCGACAGCACCTGGCCGCGCACGACGCGCGCCATGGTCAGCCAGTAGATCGCGCCGATGACCAGGTAGAAGACGATCTCGCGGTCGAGCCCGAAGCGGTTCTCCAGCTCGAGCTTGTACTCGTTCAGGATCGTGATCAGGAAGATGACCACGAAGATGAACGGCAGCGAGTATAGGATGTCGACGAAGCGCATCATCAGGTTGTCGATGCGTCCGCCCATCAGGCCGCTGAAGGCGCCGTAGGTGACGCCGATCAGCAGGCTGCACAGGGTCGCGACCAGGGCTACCATGATCGAGGTGCGGCTGCCCCAGACGATGCGCGCGAGGATGTCGCGGCCCTTGGAGTCGGTGCCCAGCCAGTTGCCCGTCTGCCACAGGCCGAAGACCTTGGCGCGCACGGTGACCAGGAAGCGGTCGGCGGCGTTGATGTCCCAGTAGCCGTTCTCGGACGCGACGCTGAGCAGGTCGACCTCGACGCCAGCGGGGGCCACGAAGGTCTCCAGGGCGGTGGTCATGCGACGCTCGAGGTCGTCGTGGACGACCCCGCGCTCTTCGCGGAGCTCGGCCGTGCGGCGCTCGAAGAGCACCTTGCGCTTGCCCTTGCCCTCGCGGACGATCTGGCCGTCCTCCTCTGCGGTGGCGGCCCCGAGGGCGCGCTCACCGAAGCTCGCGAGGAACAGCTTGAAGGAGTCCTGCTGGATGGCCGCGATGGTCTCGTCGGAGGCCTCGTCGCTGGGGGTGACGCTGGGGGTGACGCCTTCGGTCGTCGGCTCGGCCTCCTCGGGCGCAGGCTCGGGTCGCGGCGCGCCGAGCGGGCCCCACTCCGACGCCTTGCCGATGGCCGGCGCGAGGTGCCCGTTGACCCGAATGCCCGCGAAGCTGCCGGCGAAGGGGCGGTCGAGGGCGAAGTTGTAGCGCAGCAGTCGGTCCCCCTGGGCGCGCAGCATCAGGCTGGCTGTCAGGTCCTGGCCCTGGACGGCCCAGGAGTCGAAGCTGCTCGGATCCTCGCCGCCCTCGGGCAGGACCAGGTCGACCCACGCGGCATCGTCGCCGATGCGGTGCAGCACGGCGCTCCCGGTCAGCCCGGTGGGCTCCCAGTCGGTGTGCGCCGGGTCGCTGTAGGAGTAGGGGACGGCGAGGTAGTAGAGCGTGGACTGACCCGCGCCCTCGGACGAGCGCCGGTCGACCATCGGGCTGCGGTCGGTGACGCCCTCGACCAGCTCGACGAGCGCGCCGACGACCTCGTCCACGGCGCCGCCCTTGGCCTCGAAGCCGATCACGCTGCGGTGGCGCCAGCCGTTGTCCATGACGGCGCCGAAGTCGCTGGTGATGGCGGCGCCCTTGGGCGTCTCCGCGGTGGTGGGGGGCGGCGACTCCCAGGGCCACGAGGGCGCGGTGGCCTCGGTGCGCAGGGAGAGGGCGATCGGGCTGGCCAGGGGCAGGACCGGTGCGATCAGCGCCATCAGCCCGAAGAGGGCCAGGAAGACCATCGACCAGAAGGCCGAGCGGTTGCGCTTCAGGCGGCGCCAGGCGTCCTGCCAGAGGCTCTCGCCCTTGTGGCTCGTGGCCTCGGCGAGGATCTTCTCCATGTCCTGGGCACCGAAGTCCCAGCGCTTGTGCGTTGGCTTGGCCATGGCCTAGATCTCCTCGAGGTCGATGCGGGGATCGAGCATGGTGTAGGCCAGATCGACCAGCGTGTTGAGCGAGTAGACCAGGATCGTGAAGAGGATCGTGACCCCCATCGACAGGGTGTAGTCGCGGTTCAAGGCGCTGTTGATGAAGTGCGAGCCGAGGCCCGGGATGAAGAAGATCTTCTCGATCACCAGGCTGCCGGTCAGGATGCCGGCGGTGGCCGGGCCGAGGTACGAGACCACGGGCAGGAGGCCGCCTTTCAGGGCGTGGCGCAGGATCACCGTGCGCGGGGCGAGGCCCTTGGCCTGGGCCGTGCGGATGTGGTCCTGGCTGAGCACCTCGAGCATGCCCGTGCGCGTCAGCCGCGAGATGTAGGCGGCGAAGGGCGCGCCGAGGGCGAAGCCCGGCAGCAGCATGTGGCGGATCGAGCCCCAGCCGGCGACGGGGAAGAGCGGGATCATGAAGACCGTCAGGATCACCAGGAAGCTGGCGATCACGAAGTTCGGCAGGGCGATGCCGCCGGTCGCGGCCAGGCGCATGCCGAGGTCGAGCCCGCTGCCACGCCGCAGGGCCGAGGCGATGCCCGCCGAGATGCCGAGCGCCAGGGCCCACATCATCGCGACGATGCCGAGCAGGGCCGAGATCGGCAGGCTCTGGCCGATGATCTGGTCGACGGTGAAGTCCTTGTACTTGAAGGACGGCCCGAACTCGAGGCACAGCACGCCGCCGAAGCGATCGCTGCCATCCCCGCCGAAGAGCTCGAAGCCGTGCTCGTCGAGGTTGAACGGGCCCACGTACTGCAGGTACTGCTTGGGCAGCGACCAGTCGAGGTGGTACTTGGCCTCGATGTTGCGCTCGATGGCGGGGTCGAGGGTGCGCTCACCATCGAACGGACCACCGCGCACGGCGCGCATCATGAAGAAGGAGATCGTGACCACGCAGAAGAGCGTGATCGCGAACCACAGGAGACGTCTGGCTAGGAAGCGGAGCACGGTGCCTCGTCGGTCAGCGGCCGGTGGGGGACGGGATCGGGCCGGTGAAGCCCGGGGCATACTTGCCCTCGGAGGGACCAGAGGAGGTCACCTGTTCCCAGGACTCGGGCTGCTGGGCGCGCTTGCTGCCCAGCTCCTCGTCGCTCATCCAGTACCAGAACTTCGGGAAGTGCTCGTCCTGGAGGTTCTCGTGGAAGCCGCCGAGGCGGGGATCGACGAGGTTCTGGGTCACGTAGTAGTAGATCGGCAGGATCGGCATCTCATCGATCAGGATCTCTTCGGCCTCGCGCAGGAGCTCGAGGCGCTTGGTCGGGTCGAGCTCGGCCGAGGACAGGGCGACCAAGAGGTCGTAGCGCTCGTTGCCCCAGCCGGTCTTGTTGTTCTCGCCGTCGGTCACGAACATGTCGAGGAAGGTGTTCGGGTCGACGTAGTCGCCGATCCAAGCCGAGCGCGAGACGTCGTAGCCCAGGTTCGACTGGGTGTCGAGGTAGACCTTCCACTCCTGGTTCTGCAGCTTGGCCTTGATGCCTAGGTTGCGACGCCAGGACTCGCCGACCACCTCCGCGATGTCGCGGTGGGCCTCGAGGGTGTTGTAGTGGATCTCGATGGTGGGGAACTCACGCCCCTCGGGGCCGAAGCCGGCCTCGGCCAGGAGCTCCTTGGCGAGAGCCACGTTGCCCTGGCCCATGCTGACCCCGGCGTAGCCCGGCATGCCGGGCGGCACGAGCCCTCCGGCGGGGATCTGGCCGGCCTTGGTGATCTTCTCGCAGATCGCCTTGCGGTCGATCGTCAGCGCGAGGGCGCGTCGAACGCGCGGGTCGTCGAAGGGCGGCTTGGTGGTGTTTACGCGGTAGAAGTAGGTGCCGAGGTAGGGCGCGGGGTTGAAGTCCTCGCGCGGCATCAGCTTCTTGACGATCGTGGTCGGCACCGACGGGACGAAGTGGGCCGCACCGGTGAGGTACATGTTGAGCCCGGTGGTGGCCTGCTCGATGGCCAGGGCGTCGATCGTCTCGAGGGCGACGTTGTCGGCGTCCCAGTAGTCCGCGTTCTTGCGCAGGCGGATGCGCTCGTTCACGCGGCGGTACTCGACCGTGTCTGGCCCGTTGGTGACGAGGTTCTCGGGCTGCAGCCACTGGATCTCCCAGTCCTCCTCACCGTAGCGCGCCTGCATCTCCTCGATGTTCGCCTGGTTGACCGGGAACATCGGGTAGAAGGCCATCAGGTCCATGAAGAACGGCGTCGGGTTGCGCAGGGTGACCTGCAACGTCGCCGCGTCCAGGGCCTTGATGCCGACGGTGCTGAAGTCGTTCTTCGGGTTGCCCTCGTCGTCGACCTCGGTGGTGTAGGCCTCGGCACCGACCACGTACCAGAGCTGGTAGGCGTACTCGGCGGCGGTGGCGGGGTGCAGGAAGCGCTCCCAGCTGAAGACGAAGTCGTGGGCGGTGACTGGCAGGTCGTTGGTCCAGCGCGCCTCGGGCCGGATGTGGAAGGTGTAGACGAGGCCGTCGTCGGAGACCTCCCAGGACTCGGCCATGCCGGGCAGGGCCTCGAGGGTGCGCGGGTGCTTGACCACGAGGCCCTCGAACAGGGCCTTGATGATGCGGCCCTCGGGCACGCCGGTGACCCGCGCGGGGTCGAGGGTCGAGACCTCGGTGCCGTTGTTGAAGACCAGGTCTGCGGGCTCCAGGCGGGCGGAACGTGCGAGGGCGAGGGCGCCGACGAAGACGGCCCCTAGGAGCAGGAAGGCGACCACCTTGCGGGCGGAATCACCGAAGGTCAGAGCTTGCATGGAGCGATCCTATGGGTGCTGTCTGATGGCCGCAAGTCTAGAGATGGTAAAGGTTTGGAGGCTTGACCGTGGGGCTCGTTCGCGCTAGCTTGGTGGCTTCACGGAGGCTTCCGAGGCCCCTCCCCCCATGTCAGTGGGGGCCCCGGGGGAATGGTCTTCGTGTGTCCTCCGTCACCTCCGAGCCCCTCAGGGGGGGCTGCAACATGATGTCGACCAATGGTTTGGGCAAACTGGCCCTCGCATTCGCTTTTGCACTCGCCGCACCCGTCGGACTCGCCCAGGGGGACGCCGACCGCGAGGTCGATGCCTTCCATCCGGCGAACCAGCCCGGTCCCGACGGAGTGCGCCCCGCCGCTCCGGCCCCTTTGTATGGGGGGCGTGTGATCGTGCACCTGTCCTCGATGCCGGAGAACATCAACTACGCCGTCGAGAACTCGGCCGTGACCCGGCGGATGCTCTACGAGGTCCACGAGTCGCTGCTGCTCCAGGACTGGGACACGTTCGAGTACGTGCCCAAGCTGGTCAAGGGCTTCGACACCGAGGACATGCTCGTGCTCCGGAGCTCGGTCGACGCGGAGAAGTACGGCGACGCCGCCGTGCAGATGCGCGTGCGCGACTTCGACGCCGAGGGTGACGACGCGATGAAGGAGGCGCTGATCGTCTACGGCGTCGTCAGCGAGGACGGCGACCACTACGTCGTGACCCCCGGCTCCCGCGACTCGGCCCTGACCGAGCCCCTGCACGTGGCCAAGGCCGACGTCGAGGCCCACGAGGCCGGCACCGTGACCACCTGGTACCTGCGCGACGACGTCCACTGGCAGCCCTACACCCACGCGAGCGGCAAGGTCATCGCGGACCAGCTGCTCGACGCTGACGACGTGATCTTCAGCCGCAAGCTCTACGACAACCCGAAGGTCGACTGCGACGAGAAGCGCTTCCAGTTCGAGAAGATCACCCGCTGGGAGAAGCTCGACGACCACGCCGTGCGCTTCTTCTTCTCCAGCCAGTACTTCATGGTCTACGCGACGATCGGCACGGACATGACGATCCTGCCGCGCCACGTCTTCGATCTGAGCGACCCGGACAACCCGGACTTCGACAAGTCCAAGAGCGCCGACGTCCAGGCGACCTACATCAACGAGCACCCGGCCAACCGGCTGTTCGTCGGCCTCGGGCCCTACCGCGTCACCGAGTACACCCAGCAGTGGATCCAGGCCGAGCGCTTCGACGATTACTTCGACCCGGACAACGGCGGCTACTTCGACACGATCCGCTGGCGCTCGATCGACGCGGACAACACCTCGTTCACCGCGCTGCTCAACGGCGAGCTCGACTTCTTCGCGCGCGTCAAGTCCGAGGACTACTTCGGCGAGGCCACCAAGCAGCGCAGCTTCGCGGACCCCTTCTACAAGGGCTACTTCTACCTGGGCACCTACGGGTACACCGGCTGGAACATGTACCGGCCGCAGCTCAAGGAGAAGGTCGTGCGCCAGGCCCTGGCCCACGCCTTCGACTTCGAGACCTACCTGGCGACCAACTACAAGGGCCTCGCGCGGCAGATCACCGGACCCCTGGTCTATGACTCGCCCGCCTACCCCCACGACCTGGAGCCCTTCCCCTTCGACCCCGACCTGGCCGAGGAGATGCTCGAGGACGCGGGCTGGTACGACCGCAACGGCAACGGGATCATCGACAAGGACGGTGTCGAGCTCGAGATCAAGTTCATGATGCCGAGCGGCAACCAGGCGTCGGAGAACCTGGGCCAGAAGATGCAGGAGAGCTTCTCCAAGATCGGCATCAGCCTGCAGCTCGAGCAGCTGGAGTGGGCGACCTTCCTCGAGCGCTTCAAGTCGCGGGACTTCGACGCGGCCAACCTCGCGTGGGTGGCCAACCTCGAGAGCGACCCCGAGCAGTTGTGGCACTCGAAGTGGGGCAAGCACGATGCGCGCGGCTCCAACAACTCGGGCGTGATGGAGCCGGAGCTGGACAAGATGATCCGCCAGATCCAGCGCGAGATCGACGTCGAGAAGCGCCGCGCCATCTGGCGTGACCTGCACACCTTCGTCTACGACCTGCAGCCCTACCTGTTCGGCTACAACGTGCCGATCAAGTTCGCCATGTCGAAGCGCATCCGCGGCTTCCGCACCGTCGCCCTCGACCCGGGCTACGTCCTGCGCGAGTGGCACTTCGTCGACCCGGCCGAGCCGGGCACGCGCACGACCCGCCTGAAGCAGTAACCGAGGAGCCGAGGCACACGCCCCCCCCCAAGAGTGCTTTCCTTCATCCTCAGACGGCTGCTGCTGATGATCCCGACGACGTTCGGGGTCGCCCTGGTGGTCTTCTCGCTCTTCCATCTTGCCCCTGGCGATCCGGCCATGGTCATGATGGGAGTCGGCGGGGAGATGAACCAGAACTCGGACGGCAGCGCCAAGGTCGACACCTTCCGCCGCAAGCACGGCCTGGACCGCTCGCTGCCGGTGCAGTTCCTGAACTACATCGGGCCGTTCAACCTGTCGCGCAACGGGCACCCCTGGTTCTCGACGCCGTTCACCGAGCGCAAGGCCGAACCGGTCGAGCTCGCCTCCGGCGACGAGGTGATCGAGGGCAACCCCCTGCCGATCTTGCACCTGCCGGGGACCGACCCCGCCGATGCAGCGGCGATCGACGCCGCGGTGGCCGTGCTCGAGAACGAGGCTGCCGGCGAGGCCGCCTGGGCATCGGCGTCCGACGAGCTGCTGGGCTTCGGCGAGGCGGCGCTGCCGGGCATCTTCAGCAGCCTCGAGCGGGTCTCGCTCGACCTCGACCGCGGGGCCGCGCTCATCGATCGCCTGTCGGCCTTGCTCACGCGGGCCATGGACCACGAGCCGGAGCTGCACCCGGAGCGGGTCGAAGCGATCGGCAAGGGCGCTCTGGTGCGCCACTGGTTCGGGCACTACTACACCCACGGTGGCCTGCGCGTGCAGAACACGGGCGAGGTCAAGTGGGCCGGGCTCTTGGCCGGCGACCTCGGCCAGGAGATGCAGGCAGCGGTCTCGGTCTCTGACGAGCTCAAGAAGCGCCTGGCGGTGACCGTGCCCCTGTCGCTGATCTCGGTGCTGCTCTCGTACCTGATCGCCCTGCCGCTGGGCATCTTCTCGGTGCGCAAGCAGGGCACCCTGCTCGACGGCGTGCTCACGGTGGTGCTCTTCGTCCTGTACTCGATCCCGACCTTCTGGGCCGGCCTGATGCTGATCCTGGTGTTCGGCGCGACGGGCCTCGACCTGCTGCCGGTCCTGGGCCTGCACGACAAGGACTACCAGAGCATGGGCAGCCTCGAGCAGCTGTGGGACCTGTTCCTGCACTCGATCCTGCCGATCGCGACCCTGACCTACGGCAGCTTCGCTTACCTGTCGCGGCAGATGCGGGCGGGCATGCTGGACGTCATCCGCCAGGACTACATCCGCACCGCGCGGGCCAAGGGCATGAGCGAGCGGGTCGTGATCTACAAGCACGCCCTGCGCAACTCGATGATCCCGGTGATCACCCTGTTGGCCTCGATCCTGCCGATCCTGATCGGCGGCTCGGTCATCGTCGAGAAGGTCTTCAACATCCCCGGCATGGGCATGTATGCCTTCGAGGGGCTGCTGCGCCGGGACTTCAACATCATCATGGCGACGACCCTGTTCGTCGGCGTGATGACCCAGTTCGGCATCCTCTTGAGCGACATCACCTACTCCCTCGTCGACCCCCGCATCCGCAATGAGTAGGCCCGAACAAGAACCCCAGAGCTTCTACTCGAAGGACTACTGGGACCTGGTGCTGGAGCAGCTCGGCAAGCGCAAGCTGTTCAAGCTCAGCATGGTCGTGCTGGCGTTCCTCTACGCCGGCGCGATCTACGCGCCCTTCCTCGCCAACGACCGGCCCTACGTGATCGAGGCGATCGACTACAAGGAGTACAGCGCGTCCACCAAGGGCCTGCGCAGCGTCTGCTCCAGCGTCGTGCGCCAGGTCGAGAAGACCCCCGAGGAGTACCTCGAGACGCGCGGCGAGTCCGCGCCGGCGACCCTGGCCGAGGCCTTGGAGATCGAGCGCGGCGCCCTGAGCCTGCGCATCGAGGTCATGCGCACCTACCTGCCCGAGTCCGAGCACGGACCGCTGGTGCAGCTGATGACCGACGTGGAGGCGGCCATCGCCGCCAGCGCGGCCGGCAAGCAGGAGGAGGCCCTCGAGCTGGCCCAGCAGGCCAAGGACTCGGCCTCGGACCTCAAGAAGTCCTACGTCGCCCAGGACCCCAGCGTCGAGCTGGCCGAGGGCGAAGAGCCGACTGGCAAGGTCCTGGCTCCGGTGAAGAGCTACCCGCTCTGGGAGGCGATCACGCCGGGCTGGATGTTCCTGATGTGCTTCTGGGCGCTGGTCATGACCTGGCCCCTGTGGAATCGCTTCGCGAACAGGCTACTGCTCAAGGGCGATCGCGAGCGCATCCGCAAGGCGCGCCGCAAGAAGCTGGCCTTCGCGGTCGGCGTGCCGGTGCTGGTCGCCCTGGGCTGGCTCGGCGTGATGGGCAGCGGCGAGACGGCCTTCGACTCGGCCGACTACAAGACGCGCCTGAGCGCCGGCGAGATCATCGCGACCTCGGAGCCGGTCTTCCCGCCGATCCCGATGGGTTACGCCGAGACCCACACCGAGGAGAAGTTCCGCCCCCCGACATGGACCAAGAACTCCAAGGTCGACGAGCAGGGCAACTACATGTTCGGCCTGCGCTCGGAAGGCCCCGAGACCGACACCGAGTACGTGCCGCCGGCGGTGCCGGTCATCGTTCGCTCGGGTGAGCCCGAGCGCAACGCGGCCATGCGCCACCTCGCAGGCACCGACGAGCTCGGCCGCGACTTCTTCGCGCGCCTGCTCTGGGGCGGCCGTGTGAGCCTCTCGGTCGGCATCCTCTCGGCCTTCCTGCTGACGATCCTCGGGGTCGTGATCGGCTCGGTCGCCGGCTACTTCGGCGGCTGGATCGACATCATGATCATGCGCCTGATCGAGGTGCTGCAGTCGATCCCGGCCTTCTTCCTGATCCTGATGGTGATGGCCATGGTGCCGCCGACGGTGATGCCGCCGATCTTCGCCATCGTGATCGTGATCGCGCTGATCCGCTGGACCGGCGTGGCGCGCCTGGTGCGGGGCGAGTTCATGCGCCTGCGCGAGCAGGAGTTCGTGCTGGCGGCCCAGGCCCTCGGCTTCACCTCCCAGCGCACGATCTTCCGCCACGTGCTGCCCAACGCCCTGAGCCCGATCCTGGTCTCGGCCGCCTTCTCGGTGGCCTCGGGCATCCTGACCGAGTCGGCGATCTCGTTCCTCGGCTTCGGCACCCAGGCGCCGAAGGCCTCGTGGGGCTCGCTCGTCAACGAGTCCCAGAGCCCCGAGCACTGGTGGATCCAGATCTTCCCCGGCCTGGTGATCTTCCTGACCGTGACCTGCTACAACCTCGCCGGTGATGCGGTGCGGGACGCCCTCGACCCCAAGATGAAGGACTAGCGGCCGATGGCATCCGAACCTCACAACGAGCACCTGCACGAGCCCAAGCGCATGGAGATGGCCAAGGACGTCGCCGAGCCGCTGCTCGAGCTGAAGGGCCTGCAGACGCACTTCTTCAGCGACGAAGGCACCGCCCGCGCCGTGGACGGCGTCAGCTACAAGATCCTGCCCGGCGAGACCCTGGGCGTGGTGGGGGAGTCGGGCTCGGGCAAGAGCGTGACCGCCCTCTCGATCATGCAGCTGATCCCCCAGCCCCCCGGCAAGATCGTCGGCGGCGAGATCCTCTTCCAGGGCGAGAGCCTGCTGAAGAAGACCGACGCCGAGATGCGGCGCATCCGCGGCAACGACATCGCGATGATCTTCCAGGAGCCGATGACGGCCCTGAACCCGGTCTTCACGGTCGGGGATCAGATCATCGAGACGGTCATGGTGCACCGCGGCATCGACAAGGCCGCCGCCCGCGCCCACGCGATCGACATGCTGACCCGGGTCGGCATCCCCTCGCCCGAGACGCGCGTCGACGAGTACCCGCACCAGCTCTCCGGGGGCATGCGCCAGCGCGTGATGATCGCCATCGCGATGAGCTGCGATCCCAAGCTGCTGATCGCCGACGAGCCGACGACCGCCCTCGACGTGACGATCCAGGCCCAGATCCTGGACCTGATCCGCGAGCTGCAGGACGAGGCCGGCATGAGCGTGCTCTTGATCACCCACGACCTCGCCGTCGTGGCCGAGGTCAGCCACCATGTGGCCGTCATGTACGCGGGCAAGGTCGTCGAGTGCGCCTCGGGGGTGGAGGTCGTCGAACGCCCCGCACACCCCGACGCGTCCCCCACGTGGGGGGCCTTTTTGTCGGGGTTCTTGGTGGGTTTTACCGCTTGGTTCTTTCCGCTCCCCCCCCGCCCCGCACACCCCTACGCCATCGGCCTCTTCCGGTCCCTGCCCGACCTCGCCGGACCCGGCGAGCGCCTGGTCACGATCCCGGGCATGGTGCCGCCCGCCACCCGCTTCCCGGCGGGCTGTCGCTTCCATCCACGCTGTCCGATCGCCACCGACAAGTGCCGCACCGAGGAGCCGCCCCTCGCGGCCCTCGAGTCCAGCTCACCCCTCGGCCGCACCCTCGCCTGCCACCACATCGAGGAGGCCACCAAGCTATGAGTGACGCGAAGAACAGCGCGCCCCTGATCGAGGTGAAGGGCCTCAAGAAGTACTTCCCGATCAAGAAGGGCATCCTGTCGCGCCACGTGGGCGACGTGAAGGCCGTGGACGGGCTCGACTTCAGCCTCGGCCGCAAGGAGACCCTGTCGCTCGTCGGCGAGTCCGGCTGCGGCAAGACCACCGCCGGGCGCACGCTCTTGCGGCTCTACGAGCCCACCGGCGGCAGCGCGATCTATCGCCCGGACGGGGCGGGCTCCGAGGTCGACCTCTTCCAGCTGTCGGAGCGCGAGATGCGCACCTACCGGCGCGACCTGCAGATCATCTTCCAGGATCCCTACGGCTCCCTGAACCCGCGCATCACCGTCGGCAACACCATCGGGGAGGCCCTGCGGGTCCATGGCATCGCCGACGGCCAGGAGCTGCACGACCGGGTCGAGAGCCTGCTCGAGCGCGTCGGCATGCGCGCCGAGGTCTCGAACCGCTACCCGCACGAGTTCTCGGGCGGCCAGCGCCAGCGCATCGGCATCGCCCGGGCCCTGGCCCTGAACCCGAAGCTGATCGTCTGCGACGAGGCCGTCAGCGCCCTCGATGTCTCCATCCAGGCCCAGGTGATCAACATCCTGAAGGACCTGCAGGAGGAGTTCGACCTCTCCTACATCTTCATCGCCCACGACCTGTCGGTGGTGAAGTACCTGTCCGACCGCGTGGCCGTGATGTACCTCGGCCGCATCGTCGAGATCGGCAGCCGCGACGAGATCTTCTCGAACCCCGCTCACCCGTACACGAAGGCGCTGCTGTCGGCGATCCCGATCCCCGACCCGCGCCGGCGCGCGTCGCACATCCCCCTCGAGGGCGACGTGCCCTCGCCGATCAACCCGCCCAAGGGCTGCCACTTCGCCGCGCGCTGCCCGGTGGCCGAGCCCCAGTGCTTCGAGTCCTACCCCGCGGTCAAGGACCTCGGCGGCGACCACTCCGCCGCCTGCCACCTCTTGTAGGCCGGCCGGCTCAGGCGCGATTCGCTTCCAGGATCGGGCGCAGCTCGTCGAAGCTGTCGATCACGTGGTCGACGTCGAAGTCCCCGGCGGAGCCGCGCCACTTGGAGGCACGGCGGGCCCAGACGCTGACCATGCCGATCGAGCGGGTGGGGGCCACGTCGTGGGCGGGGCTGTCCCCGATGTACATGGCTTCGGAGGGCTGTAGTCCGAGCTTGGCGAGGGCGCGCTGGTAGAGCTTGGGGTTCGGCTTGTTGATGCCGATGTCCTCGGAGATGAAGATCGCCTTGGGCTCCAGGTAGGGGACGACCCCTAGGCGCACGAGCTTCTCGGCCTGCTTGTCCGTCCAGCCATGGCTGACGATGCCTAGGCGCAGGCCCAGCCCGCGGGCGAACTCGAGGAAGGGCACCACGTCGTCGAAGGGCGCCAGCTTGCGGAACTTCGTGTCGTGGTAGGCGCTGACCCCCGCGGCGATGACAAGCGCCGGGCTCCCGTGCCGCAGCCGGTCCGGATCGAGCCGGTGCAGCAGCTTGTTGAAGTGCTGGCTGTAGTTCGAGCTGAACTCAGCGATCACCTCGAGCAGCTCGGCCAGCACGACCTCCTCGGGGAAGTCCAGGCCAGCCTCGACCATCGCCTTCACCGCCGCCTTGCGTGCCGCCAGGGCAAACTCGGAGGTGGGGAAGAGCGTGTCGTCGATGTCGAACAGGATCGCCTTGAGCTGGCTCATGGGAGGGATGGGGGAGGAGGGCCAAAGAGAAAGGGGCGCCCAACGCTTTCGCGGGGGGCGCCCCTTGAGTGTCAGCGGTCAGTGGCGCCTAGCGCAGGGCGTCGGCCACGTCCGTGATGCGGGCCTCGATGAGGATCATCAGGCTCTGCTTCTCGTCGCTGTAGCCCTCTTCCTTGAAGAAGAAGCCGATCACCGGGATCTTCGAGAGCCACGGCACTTCCGCGCGGCGCTCGATGTTGCGGATCTTGTTGAGGCCACCCAGCAGGATCGAGCC
>JARGPD010000118.1 GCA_029212845.1 Planctomycetota bacterium | reverse complement strand
GGAGACCAAGGTGATCGAGTTCCGCGGCCTCCTGCGCCGCTGGGACATCACCGCCAACAACACGATCGACTCGGAGCTCGTCGCCGAGGCGACGGTGACCTACTCCGGCTCCGGCCCGATGACCAACGCGACCAACCGCACCGGCATCGGCAAGCTCTTCCACGACGCGATCGCTTGGGTCTGGCCCTTCTAGATTCCCCCACCCGGACACACCACCATGTTGCTCAGCCTGACCCTGCTCCTCTTCCAAGCGCCCGTCGTCACCCCCGACACGGCCGCCGAGACCACCAACATCCTGCCCGTCCGCGGGATCGAAGCCCCCGTGCAGCCCACGGGCAAGTCGACCGCGCGCGTCACCGTCGGTCCGCGCACGGGCGAGTTCAACCGCGGCGTCCCCAAGAGCGGGATCATGGTGCGCGTCAGCGACGTCATGCGCCCGCGCGGCCAAGAGAGCAACACGCTGATCGGCATCGGCCTGATCACGGGGCTCAACGGCACGGGTGACAGCGGCGGCTACGTCAAGCAGGCGATGAGCAACCTGCTGCTCAACATGAACATCCATGTGACGGACGACCAGCTGCAGGCCAAGAACATGGCGGTCGTCACGGTGACCGCCGACCTGCCGCCCGGGGTGCGGACGGGCACGCGCATCGACGCCAAGGTGTCCTGCTTCGGCGACGCCTCGAGCCTGGCGGGCGGCAGCCTGGAGATCACCGAGCTGCAGGGCCTCGACGGCCAGGTCTACGCGACGGTCGGCGGCTCCCTGTCGGCCAGCGGCAACGCCTTCGGCGCCGACGGGGCTTCGGCGGTGACCAACCACCCGACCGTGGCGATGGTGACCGGCGGCTGCAAGGTCGAGCGCGAGGTGGCCGTGGACCTCTTCAGCGAGCACGGCTACCTGTACCTCGAGACCAAGTTCCGCAAGGGCGGCTTCGACACCTCGGTGCGCGTCGCCGACACGATCAACGAGCTCTACCCGGGCCTGGCCGTGCCCATCGACGCCGGCCGGGTGCGGGTCTCCAAGCCGGTCGGCCTGCCCGAAGAGCAGTACGTGCCCTTCATCGCTT
This sequence comes from Planctomycetota bacterium, assembly GCA_029212845.1. Classification (GTDB taxonomy): domain Bacteria; phylum Planctomycetota; class UBA1135; order UBA1135; genus JARGPD01. The sequence continues at coordinate 13,513 of JARGPD010000118.1, read as the reverse complement.
CGGTCCTAGGGCGCGAGCTCGAGGCCGAGTCCTTCGCCCGGGTCGTCGTCAACTCGCGCACCGGGCTCGTCGTGATCGGCGAGGGCGTGCGCATCGGCAGCGGCGCCGTCACCAAGGGCGACCTGACCGTGACCATCGCGGAGAGCCCCGAGGTCAGCCAGCCCGGACCCCTGTCCGGCGGCGAGACCGTCGAGGTCCCGCGCTCGACGCTGGACGTCCAAGAAGAGAACCGCGGCCTCTCGCTGGTCACCGGCGCCGCGACCCTCAACGAGGTGGTCGAGGTGCTCAACGTGCTCGGCGTCACCTCCCGCGACATGATCCAGATCCTCGAGGCCATGTCCCAGTCGGGCATGCTCCACGCCGAGATCATCACCCTGTAGTCACCATGCAGCCGATCAACCAGAGCAGCCCCTCGATGGGCATCGACATGACCCAGGTGGTCGCGGACAACGTCCGCGCGGGTCAGGCCAGAGAGATCCAGGACCTCGACGCGTCCGGCAAGGACGAGCAGGCCGCCAGCCAGTTCGAGGCGATGTTCGCGTCGATGCTGGTCACCGAGATGCGCAAGTCGATGCCCGACGGCTTCTTCGGCAGCGGTCCGGGGTCCGACATCTACGGGCAGTGGTTCGACCAGCACATGGGCGCGGCCATCTCCAAGGACGACGGCCTAGGCCTGGCGGGCATGCTGCGCGCGCAGCTGGGGATCGAGCGCACGCCCGGTCTCGAGCGCGCCGACGGCACGATCCTGCGCGAGCCCGATCCCGTCGACCCCCAAGGCGCCGAAACCGAAGCGACCCTGGAGGTCGACGCATGAGCCAGCCCATCGACGGACTGCTCCCCCGCACGGTCGCGTGGGTCCAGGAGGAGATCGGCGCCCAGCGCCGCCTGCTCGAGAACCTCATGCTGCAGCAGAGCGCGCTCGAGGCGGCCGACCTGGACTCCCTCGACGAGGCCGTCTCCGCCGCGCGCGCGCTGCGCAGTGGAGCCGGCGCGCGCGACGCGCGTCGCCGCATGCTGCTGAAGGACTTCCAGCGACTGTGGGGGGTGAGCGCCAAGAGCATGACCCTCTCCAGCATCTGCGCCCGACTCGGCGGCTCCGGCCGTCGGCTCAAGATCCTGCGCGACGAGCTCCAGGAGCTGCTGCGCGACGTGGCCCGCTCGGGCCAGCGCGTGCGCACCCTGGCACGCTACCACCAAGGCGTCATCCGCGAGGTTGTCGACGAGGTGGTGACGAACGAAGGCGGCAGCACAGAGCGCCGCGGAACCCTCTTGAACGCGGAGGCCTAGCGCTATGGCTGGCATCGGATTCAACACGGGCCTGAAGGCCCTGCTCGGCTCCCAGGTCGCCCTGGACACGGTCGGACACAACATCGCGAACGCGGGCATCAAGGGATACTCGCAGCAGAACGTGATGTTCAACACCTCGTCGCCGCTCAACGTGCGCGGCCTCCTGATCGGCTCGGGCGTGCAAGCCTCGAGCATCCAGCGCAGCTTCGACAACGTGCTGCAGACGCGCATCTACTCGCGGCTCGGCTCCGGCAACGGCTTCGAGGCGCGGGCCAACGCCTACGGCGAGGTCGAGTCGCTCTTCTCCGAGCCCAACGGCTTCGGCCTCGGCAGCTCGATGGACGACTTCTTCGCCAGCATCTCGGAGCTCGCTGGCGCGCCCGACGACCCGGTGCTGCGCACGAGCATGTCCCAGGGCGCGGTCAACCTGACCTCGACCTTCAACCAGCTGGCCAGCGCCCTGAACACCTTCGGCGACGACCTCGCCAAGACGGTCTCGGGCGAGACCATGAAGGTCAACGACCTGGCCGGCCAGATCGCGGTGCTGAACTCCCAGATCGCCGAGACCGAGGCCGCGGGCGTCCCGGCCAACGACCTGCGCGACACCCGCGGCGTGATCATCGAGGAGCTCTCCCAGCTGGTGAACATCAAGGTGTCGGAGAACAGCACCGGCGCGGTCAACGTGACCGTCGGCGGCGCGACCCTCGTGGGCAGCAAGGGCTCCTACTCGATGACCCTGCAGAACAACAACGGTGGCAAGCCGCAGGTGTTGATCAAGGGGGTCGTCGGCGCGATCGAGGTGACCGGCGGCAGCCTCGGGGCGCACATGGAGATGAGCACCGCCGACGTGCCGTCGATCAACTCGGAGCTCGACGAGCTGGCCAAGGAGATCATCTTCCAGGTCAACAAGATCCACAGCACGGCGGTCCCGGGCACGGGCCCCTACAACCTCCTGGTCGCGGACAACGCGATCGCGGACGCCGACGGCGACGGCAAGTTCGAGGACGAGCTGCTCAACAACGGGTCGCTGCCCTTCGAGGTCCAGTCGGGTGAGCTCTTTGTGACGATCACGGAGGAGGCGACCGGCGAGATCACCAAGCACAAGCTCGACATCAACGCCAAGAAGACCACCGCTGGTGAGTTCGCGAAGGCGCTCAGCGATCTGCCCCACATCAGCGCCGAGATCGGCAACCTCGGGAACCTGCGCATCGTCAGTGACGCGGGCTTCGGCTACGACTTCAGCCCGACCCTCGACGCGAACCCCGACAACATCGGCGCCTTCGGCGGCGGCAAGGCCTCGCTCGGGACCGGGGGCGCAGAGCCCTTCACCCTCGGCGACGGCCAGACCCTCGACCTTTCGGTCGACGTCTCAGGCACCCCGACCCTGGTCTCGATCGACCTCTCCTTGGCCGACTTCGAGGACATCACCGCGGCGACCGCCGAGGAGCTGGCCGCCGTCGTCAACGCGGACCCGTCCGCCCAGGCCGTGGGCCTGAACGCCTCGAGCGTGAACGGCCACTTCTTCATCCAGTCGGCTGGCGAGGGTGCGACCGAGGGCTTCCAGCTCGTCGGCGGCACGGCCCTCGCGGGCCTCGGCTGGAGCAGCCAGGCCGGCGCGACCTTCAACGGCTCGGACACCTCGGTCAAGCCGATCGTCAGCGGCAGCTACACCGGCGACCTCAACGGCGTCTACGAGTTCGTGCCCACCGGCGACGGAGTGATCGGCACGACCCCGGGCCTCGGTATCGAGGTCTTCGACCAGGACGGCGAGCTCGTCGTCACCCTCGACGTCGGTGAGGGCTACGTGCCTGGCACCGAGCTCGCGGTAGCCGACGGCATGAGCGTCGCCTTCCAGCTCGGCGACGTGTCCAAGACCAGCGGCGACTACTTCCACCTCGACGTGGTGGCCGACCCCGACACGTCGAACGTGCTGGTCGCCCTCGGCATCGCCGGCATGTTCACCGGCTCGGGCGCGCTCGACATGTCGCTGCGCGAGGACATCGAGCTCGACCCCGACCTGATCGGCGCGGCCTTCAGCAACGCGGAGTCGGACAGCTCTGCGCTCCTGGCCCTGTTCGACCAGAAGGACAGCACCCACTCCAGCCTCGGCGGCGAGTCCTTCGACGAGTTCTACAGCCAGTTCATCGGCGGCATCGGCTTCGAGGCCAGCACCGCCCAGACCGCCTACTCGGCGAACACCGCCCTGCTCGGCAGCCTCGAGCTGCAGCGCGAGCAGGTCTCCGGCGTCAACGTCGACGAGGAGCTCATCGACCTGATGCGCTACGAGCAGTCCTACCAGGCCGCGATCCAGTACATCTCCACCGTCGATCAGCTGAACGAAGCGATCCTCTCCTTGATCTGACATGAGCCTCCGAATCAGCAACGGCTACACCTTCACCCAGTTCCTGAACGGGATCCAGTCGAACCAGTACGGCTTGACCCGGGCCCAGGCCCAGATCTCGAGCGGCCTGCGCATCATGCGCCCGTCCGACGATCCGACCGGAACCTCGCGGGTGATCAGCTTGAACAGCCGCAAGTCGCACAACCTGTCCTACTCGAAGTCCGTCGCCGACGGGCGCTCGCGGGTCGACTACGGAGCCTCGGTGCTGCAGGACTCGTCCGAGCTCTTGACCGAGATCCGGTCGCTGATCGTGCAGTCGATGAACGGCACCCTCAACGACGACGACCGCGCGTCCCTGTCGGCCGAGATCGCCTTCCTGCGCGACCAGATGCTCGAGCTCGCCAACAGCAAGCTGTCGGGGCGCCATGTCTTCGGCGGCACCTCGACAGGCGGCGCGCCGTTCGTCGAGTCGAGCGCGGGCGGCATCACCAAGGTCTCGTACTTCGGCAACTCGGCCCAGCAGGAGATCCCGGTGGGCGAGGGCGTCGAGATGGCGATCAACGTGGCGGGCTCGGACATCTTCTCGAAGAACGAGGCCACGGGGACCGACTTCGCGGGCCTGACCGGCGCGGCGAGCGGCACCACGGCCGACAGCGGCACGGGCTTCGAGTACCTGACCGTGCAGCACGACGCCACCCTAGCTCCGGGCCTCGGCGCGCTCGGCGTGAGCCTGGTGAACGGTGGGGCGGGCGACGAGATCCTCGGCGACCAGGCCCTGGTGATCGACCCGATCGAGGGCACGGTCAGCATCAACGGCGGGCCCGCGGTGAAGATCCCCGACGTGACCTCGGCCGACGCTGCCGACGTGACGGTGGCCAACCCCAAGGGCGGCGAGCTGCACCTGGACTTCAGCGGCTGGGCCGGCGCCGGCGGCACGACGACGGTGACGGGCACGGGCTCGGTCTCGCTCGACGGGGTCAACTTCACGGCGATCGACTTCACCGAGACCGACCTGCAGCTGCAGAACTTGGGCACCGGCAGCGTGGTGCACGTCGACACGACGGCGATCACGCGCTCGGGCGAGGAGCTCGTGCAGTTCGGCGGCGCGGTCAACATGTTCGACGCCCTGCAGAGCATCGTCGACGCGCTCGACGGCGAGGCCGGCCTCGAGGGCGGCGAGCTGAACCAGCGGCTGAACCTCGGGCTCGAGGAGCTCGACCGCAACCAGTCGAACCTGCTCGGCAGCATCGGCGTGCTGGGCTCGCGCAGCGTGCGCATGACCAACACGCTCTCGCGCCTCGAGGGCCAGACCCTCGAGCTCGAGGGGATGATCTCGGAGCTGCGCGACGTCGACTTCAGCGAGGCCGTGCTCGAGCTGACCAAGGCCGAGCAGCGCCTCGAGCTGGTCCAGATGTCGGGCACGCGGATGATCTCCAGCAGCCTGCTCAACTTCATGAGGTAGCCATGGACACCAACCCCATCTTCAACAAGTCCCAGGGTGCCTCCGCGGCCAGCGCCGCTGCCCCCATCGCCCAGGTCGCGAGTGGCCTGCGTCCCGAGGAGGCCGCCCCCGGCTTCCAGGCCCTGCTCGAGAAGCTCGAGAAGAGCGCGGGCATCCTCGCCAACCGCGAGGTCGACTCGCCCGACCACCTCGCCGGCGCCCTCGACGAGGCCCGCGCCACCCTGCAGGACGCCCTCGACCTCGGCCGCGACCTGATCGAGGCCTACCGCCAGGCCCACGTGACGGCGAAGTAGCCGGCCACCTTCAGGCAGCCGCGGTATCGCGTCGGGCTCGCGGCCAGGACACTAGCCGCGGTAGATCCGGGAGCGTTGCTTGGGGATCCTTGTGGCGGGCAAAGTCTGCGGCGGGCTAGGCTGCTCCCTTCGGCTTTGGAGCTCCGAGAGCGGAGTGCCATAGCACTCGAAGGGAGCACGCTCATCAACGCTGTCAACATGTGGGGCTACAGGCTCCAGGCGACCTGGATTGGCTACACAGCCACCTACATCATCCTCGGGGAGTTCGTAGGCGGGCGAGCCATGAGCTCGCTCATGGCCACGCTCGGAGGCGGACTGATCGCTGCGACTATGTTGTTGGCAATGGTCGAGCAGGATCGAGAGCGCATCCGATCGGTGCTCCTGGTCGTCATGGGGGCGAGCGCGTTCCTATCCGTGGAGTCCGCGAAGGTCTACGCGGACAATACCGCAGCCATCCTTAGTGCGGGCTTCACGCTCATGGTTGGGCACCTCCTGTGGTCGGGTTCGGGGGCACTTGTCGGAAGCAGGGCGTGCCACCGCTACTACATGACCGTGGTGCTCATCGTGAGTCTGTCGCTGACCCAGCTTGGGATGACTGTGGTCTTGCAGTTCCTCATCAGGAATAGCTTCATTGACGGAACCTACGTCTTTGCTCCCCATGGAACCGGCATCGCGCTGGGGCTCGGAGTCGGACTGGCGCATGGGGCTGAACTTTCCCGTGGCCTCGCGCCTAGGCCGCTAAGGGGATGGGGTTTGGTCGTTGGCAGTGTGAAGCGGCTGCTCGTCGTCTTCCTTCCCTTGTTCGCCATGTTGACCATGGCCAACTCGGACCATCAAATTCGGTGCTTCGGGAGGACCTGGGACTCGCTGACCTTCGCCTTCTGCTACTCCCTCGTGTTGGCTACGTGCATCTCGCTCGCCCTTCAGTTCTGCTTGGTGCCGCGCAGTCTGCCCGCTCGCTGGCAGAGGGGAGTCGTGGTCGGTCTCCTCGTTCCTCTGGTCACGAGCACGGTGATCGGAACCATCATCTTGGGGTGTTACCCAGGAGCATTCGAGCGAACCTACGCAAGTCATGCGGGCTGGGCGCTCTGTGAGCTCTTGCCCTTAACGAGCTTGTGCATCGTCATGGTGACCACGATCTGGTGCGGGCGCTGGGCAGTGGCCCGGACGAGGGAGGGTCTCGTCGGATCCACCTAGCGGGTCGCGAGGGGACTCCGGGCCGGGGGCCAGGTGCTCAGGCGTAGTTGCCCGGGAACAGGCGGCGCTCGACGGCTTCGATCACCGTGTGGATGATCTTGATGTGCAGCTCTTGGATGCGGTCCGAGGTCTGGGCGCGGGGCACGACGATCGAGACGTCGCAGAGGGGGGCGAGCTGGCCGCCGCCCTTGCCGAGCAGGCCGACGACGGTGATGCCCGCGCCGCGCGCGACCTCGGCCGCGCGCAGGAGGTTCGCGGAGTTGCCGCTGGTCGAGATCACGACCAGGAGGTCGCCGGCGCGGCCGTTGGCCTCGACCTGGCGCGCGAAGATCTCGTCGAAGCCGAAGTCGTTGGCGATGCAGGTCAGCTGGCTGGGGTCGCCGAGGGACAGGGCCCCGAGGGCCGCGCGGTCGCCGCGGAAGCGGCCGGTCCACTCCTCGACGAAGTGCATCGCGTCGCACATGCTGCCGCCGTTGCCGGCCGCGAGCAGGCGGCCGCCGCGGGCGTAGCAGGCCTCGATCTCGTCGGCGAAGCGGCGCACGCCGTCGAGGTGCACCGGGTCGGCGAGGAAGTCGTCCAGGGTGGCGCGCGCCTCCGCGAAGGCGGCCGCGATCGGATCCGTAGCGCTCATGCCAAGGATTGTGCCACGGACGGCCGCTGGGTCGAGGACTCGTCTCGGCGGGGATCTGGGGCGCCGGCGCCGGGGGGCCACGCTGGAATGGCGCTGTGCGATGGTGCATCCTCACCGGTGCGATGCTGGCCGCCCTCCTCACCGAAGAACCCGAGACCGTCGCCGGCGCCCTCGCGGGCCGGTTCACCGCCTGGGACTGGCTGGTCGTGCTCGGCTTCCTGGCCCTGACGACCTGGATCGGCCACCGCATGTCGGGCAAGCAGGCCTCGATCCGGGACTTCTTCCTCGGCGGCCGCAGCCTGCCCTGGTACGCGGTCAGCGCCTCGATCATCGCGACCGAGATCTCGGCGGTGACCTTCATCAGCCTGCCCTCGGTGGTCGCCAAGGACGGCGGCAACTTCACCTACCTTCAATTGGGGCTGATCGGCGGCCTGATCGCCCGCAGCGCGGTGGCCTTCTGGCTCGTGCCGGCCTACTACGAGCGCGAGATCCTGAGTCCCTACGACTACATGGCCGAGCACCTCGGCGGGGGCGCGCGCAAGGTCGTCACCTGGCTGTTCGCCATCGGCGGCGTGCTGGGCCAGTCGGCGCGGGTGTACCTGACCGCGCTCGTGCTCGGCGTGCTGCTGGGTCCCGAGCTCGCGGCGGTCGAGGCCACGACCGGGGTCCCGCCGCTGGTCGCCAGCGTGGCCGCGATCGCCCTGGTCGCCGTGGCCTGGACCTGGATGGGCGGCATCGCGGCCGTGGTCTGGACCGACGCGATCCTGTTCCTGGTCTTCCTGGCCGGCATCGTGATCGCGATCAGCACCGTGGCGGTGCAGCTCGACGGCGGGGTCGTGGGCATCGCCCAGGACGCCTGGGCGGCGGGCAAGTTCCGCATGCTGGACTTCGACACCAGCCTGACCAACCCCTACACCTTCTGGGCGGCGCTCTTCGCGGTCTCCTTCTGGAGCACCGGCCAGTACGGCACCGACCAGCTGATGGCCCAGCGCTTCTTCTGCTGCAAGGGCGAGCGCGAGGCCAAGATGGCGGTGCTGTTCGCCTACGCCGCCATGGGCGTGACCCTCCTGGTCGGCTTCGTGGGCGCGAGCCTGTGGGCCTGGTACGCGGCCCACCCGATGGAGGGCGCTGCGGCTGCGCTCTACGCCGAGCGCCCCGACCGCATCTTCGCCATCTTCCTGGTCGAGGAGGTGCCCGTCGGCCTCAAGGGCCTGGTCATCGCCGGCGTCTTCGCGACCGCGATCAGCAGCCTGGACTCGATCCTCGCGGCCCTCTCCCAGACCGTGCTGTCGGCCTTCTACCTGCCCCGGCGCGAGCGCGAGCTGGCGTCCCTGGTCGCGGCCGGCCAGGCCCCGGACCCAGGCCAGGAGGAGTCCGAGGCGCGCCGCACCTTGGCCCTCTCGCGCAAGCTGGTGCTGGGCTTCGCCGTCCTGCTCGCGGTCGTCGCGGTCTACATGGACGTGGTCGCCGAGTACTACCGCTCGATCCTCGACCTGGCCCTGGCCATGGCGACCTACACCGCCGGCGCGCTCCTGGCCGGCTTCGCCCTGGCCTTCTTCCGGGTCACCGAGCGCCGCGGCCTCGACGCGAGCGGCTACACGTGGAGCGCGCCGCTCTCGATGCTGGCGGTCTTCTCCGTGGCCTGGCACCAGCCCCTGGCCCAGGCGATCGTGCTGGGCCTGGCCCTGGCCGTCGCGGTGGTGTGGCTGGGCGTGCGCCTGCGCGCCGGTCGCCTCGCGACCGCCCGCGAGCTGGGCCAGACCGCGCTGCTCTTCGGCCTGCTGGCCGCGATGGTCCTGGCCGCCCGCTTCGGCTTCTGGAGTGGCGCACCCATCGAAGCCTTGGACGGGCCCACCGGCGAGCTCGTCACCACGATCCCCAAGATCTCCCTGTCCTTCGTCTGGTACCCGCTGATCGGAGGCCTCGTGGCCTTCCTGTTCGGCTGGTGGCTGTCGGACCCCCGCGACCCCGAAGTCGCCGAACAAGCATGACCGTCGCTCCCCCTCGCGCCGTGCCCCACGGCCGCCGTCCCCCGTCGCCCTTGGCGCCCTTGGCCCCCTTGGCCCCCTTGGCCATGGCGCTGCCGCTGCTCCTGGCCCTCGCCTGCGGTGGCGAGCCGATGGCCGAAGCCAGCTCCGGGGTCCCGGCCGCCAGCCCCGACGCTCCGGCCTCGAGCGTGGTCAAGGCCATCTGGGTCACGCGCTTCGACTACAAGACCCGCGCGGATGTCGAGCAGCTGGTCGCCAACTGCGTCGATGCGGGCTTCAACACGATCGTGTTCCAGGTGCGAGGCAACGCGACCGCATTCTACGACTCGCCCTTCGAGCCCTGGGCGATCGAGCTCGAAGGCCAGGGGCCCGGCGGTGCGCCCGGCTTCGACCCCCTGGCCGTCGCCGTGGCGGCTGCGCGTGACGCCGGCGCGTCCCTGCACGCTTGGGTCAACCTGATGCCGGCCTGGTGGGGGACCGAGGCGCCGGCGGACCCCGAGCAGGTGGTCAACGCCCACCCCGAGTGGCTCTGGTGGGACCAGCACGGTGAGCGCCAGGCCCTGTGTGAGGACTTCTACATCAGCCTCAACCCGTGCCTGCCCGTGGTGCGTCGCTACCTGACCGACGTGGTCGTCGACCTCGCGCAGCGCTACGAGGTCGAGGGCATCCACCTCGACTACGCGCGCTTCCCGAACGAGCCCCCGGCGACCCCGGCCGGCACCGACATCGACTACCCGCGCGACCCGCGCACCCTCGAGCTGTACCGCCGCGACACGGGCCTGCACCCGGACGACGCCCCCGAGGGGCCCGCCGGAGCCGGGGCCGCGCGCCACCCCTGGGACGCCTGGCGCACCGAGCAGGTGACCGCTCTCATCGCGAGCATTCGCCAGGAGCTGGCCACCCTCGAGTCCCCGCCGCTGCTGACCTCGGCCGTGACCTCCGTGCCCGAGCGCGGGATCGAGCACTTCCAGGACGCGCGCGGCTGGGTCGAGTCCGGCCTGGTCGACGCGGTCTTCCCGATGAACTACACCCAGGACGAGGCCCTGTTCCAGGAGCGCTTCCTGCACTGGCCGGTGGACCCGGACGGGCCCTCGGTCGTGATGGGTGTGCGCGCCTCCCTGACCGGGGACCACGCCAAGACCCAGAGGCTGATCCAGGCGGCGGTCGACTCCCACGGCGGGTTCTGCCTGTTCGCCTACTCGAACCTGTTCGACTCGACCAACGAGGCCATCGACAACCAGGACGAGGCCACCCGAGCCGCCCGCGCCGAGCGCCGCGCCGCCCTGCTGCCCTTCCTGCGCGAGCTCTAGCGCCCCCGGGAGTGGGGGCCCTTGGCAGGTTGGGCAGGTCTGCTCAGTGGCTCCCCGTGGGCTTGTTAGACTGTGCGCGCCATGATCCCTCCCCGCAAGAGCCGCCAGGTGCGTGTCCGTGACCTCCTCATCGGCGGTGACGCCCCGATCGCCGTCCAGAGCATGGCGGCGACCCGCACGATCGACCTCGACGCGACCCTCGAGCAGGTGCGCCTGCTCGAAGCCGCCGGCGCGGACCTGATCCGCATCGCCATCGACACGCCCGCCGACGTCGAGGCCCTGCGCAAGATCCGCGCGGCCACGAACGCGCGCCTCTCGATCGACCTGCAGGAGAACTACCGCCTCGCGGCCGACGTCGCGCCGCTGGTGGACAAATTGCGCTACAACCCCGGCCACCTGCACCACCACGAGCGCAGCCGCTCGATCCAGGACAAGGTCGCCTGGATCGCCGACGTCGCCAAGCAGCACGACTGCGCCCTGCGCGTGGGCGTCAACGCGGGCTCGGTCGACCCGGCCATGGCCGCGCGCTTCCCGGCCACCGACGAAGGCCACGCGAGCGCCATCGTCACCTCGGCGACCGAGCACTGCGCCATGCTCGACGAGCTCGGCTTCCACGACTTCGTCGTGTCGATCAAGGACTCGGACCCACGCGTGGTGATCGAGACCAACATGCGCTTCCACGCGGCGCGCCCCGACGTGCCCCTGCACCTCGGCGTGACCGAGGCCGGCATGCCGCCCGACGGCATCATCAAGACGCGCATCGCCTTCGAGCAGCTCCTGTCGCGCGGCATCGGCGACACCCTGCGCGTGTCCCTGACCGTGCCCTTCGCGGACAAGGGCACCGAGATCGCCGTGGGCCGCGAGCTGATCGCCGACATCGAGGCCGGTCGCTTCCGCTCGGTCCCGCCGAACTTCTACGACGGCCTGAACATCATCGCCTGCCCGAGCTGCTCGCGCGTCGAGAACGAGCGCTTCATCGAGCTCGCCCAGGAGGTCAAGCGCATCACCGAAGACCTCGCCGACGAGGACATCACCATCGCCGTGATGGGCTGCCGCGTCAACGGACCCGGCGAGACCGACGACGCCGACCTCGGCCTGTGGTGTGGCCCCAAGAAGGTCAACCTCAAGCGCGGACCTGAGACCGTCGGCGCCTACAGCTACGACGACATCCTCGGCGCCCTGCGCGGCGAGCTCGACAAGCTGGTCGGCAGCGGCACGTGAGCCGTCCCCCGCGCAGGCCCGCCCAACCCGGCCTCCCCCGCGGAGCAGGTGGCGTGGTCCAGCCGAGCTCGAGTGAGCCCACGGGGGCTCCGCCCACGAGCACCCCGCTCCCAAGCCCCGCAGGGCGAGCCTGACATGCGCGCCGGCATCCTGATCGTCGGCGGCGGACCGATGGGCGCTTGGCTCGCGCTCGAGGCCACGCGCTACGCCGATCCCCTCGGCGCCCCGGTCGTGCTCGTGGACGAAGGCGATCCCGCCGCAGCCCACGGCCCCCTTGTGGTCTTCGGCGACGGCCTCCACGGCGACCTGTCGGAGAGCCTCGCACCGCAGCTCCGCGACGGCGCCCACGCGCTCTTCAACTTCGAGCCGCAGACAGGCCGCCCGATCGGCTACTGCCGCACCGGCGCGCTCGTCTCCGCCGGAGCCCTGCCCAGCGACGGCTTGACCGAGGAGCAGCTCCGCGAGGTCGAGCGCCAGGCCCGCGGCCTCGTGCTCGAGCAGCCCAACCAGGCCCGCTACCTGGCGAACGTGGCCCTGGTCGATGCCGTGCGATGCCACCTCGAGGTGCTGGCCCTCGCCCGCACACGCGGCGCGATCACGCGCCCAGGCACCCGCGTCACGGCGATCCGACGCGACGGCAGCCGTGTCGTCGGCGTCGACACCGACCGCGGCACGATCGATGCCCAGGTGGTCGTGCTCACCTCGACCCGGGCGACCCGCCAGCTGCTCCCGACCTACGCCGCGGACCTCAGGGAGGTCCCCTGGTGCCAGGCGTCCTTTCCCTCGCCTCTGATCCACGCCGAGGGCGGCGGCGGCCTCGAGCTGCCCCCGGGCGGGATCGCCGAGCTCAGCGGCAACCCCGCCGCCCTCGACGCCCTCTTCAGCGCCGGCGGCGAGCTCGAGTCACCGCACCCGGCCGTGCTCGAGGCCACCGGTGCCTTGATCGCCCCCAACCCCATCGCCGGGAACCTGGTGCTCGTCGACCGCGAGGACCCGACCCCCCTCGCGGCCCGCGCCCCCCTACACGGCGACCTCGGCCAGCCCACCATCACCCGCGGCACCACCCACGTCGCCCCCGACGGGCTGCCCCTAGTCGGCGAGGTCGAGCCCGACCTCTTCCTGGCGATCGCCCTAGGCCCCATGGCCCAGGTCCTCGCCCCCGGCCTCGCGCCCGGCCTCGCAGCCGGCGCCAACCGCCACCCCATCGCCGCCTACGACCCGGCAAAGCTCGCCCCAGACCGCACCTGAGTCCCCGCCCCGCCGCAACGGAGCGAGAAGACCGTCAAGAGCACCGCACCCAAGCCACCCAGCTAGCGGCAACAGACCCCCGCCACAAGCGCATGCCCAGCAGCAACAGAGCTACCAAGCCGCCCGCCACAGGCGCATGCCCCGACGCAACCGAGCCGCCAAGCCGCCCGCCGCAGGCGCTTGCCCCGAGGCAACAGAGCCGCCAAACACCGTCGTCCAGCACCCGCTCCCCAGCAAAAGCAGCACCCCCGCAACCGCGACAGTACGCCCCCAAAGAGTGAGGGGTCCAAGGACGACTTAAGGAGGCGCGCAGTCGAGTCGTCCCGAGGGGGTCGGCGGCGCTTTTCCATAGACCTCCACAGCCCCGTCCTCTCCCAAGCCCAGCACCTTCCGCCAACGCCCCTCTCTCCCAAGCCCCTTCCAAGTGGTCGCGCCGCCGACCCCCTCGGGACGGCACGGCTGCGCACAGCAGCGCCCAGGTCACCCCGAGCGAAGCCCGCCGCAGGCGCATGCCCCGCGGCAACAGAGCGCCACC
>JARGPD010000263.1 GCA_029212845.1 Planctomycetota bacterium | reverse complement strand
CAATCCACCCCAGCGCTATCCGACGATGAGAAACGCCGGTTTCGTCCTCGCCGCATCCGTGATCTTCACGGCGGCTTGCTCCTCGACCAACCCCGCCGAGAACTCCCCTCTTGCCCCGACTTCGGGCGAGCAGGCGGGTTCGGCAACCTTCGAGGTCGTCGAGGCCTCCTCGCCCGTCGCGACCTCCGCGACGAGTCAGGACGGGGGCGCCGACGCCCTTCTCGACGAGCGCTGGAAGGTCCTCACCCTTGCCGAGCAGAAGAAGGCCTATCTGCTCGAGCAGTACATGGACAACGCCGCGGACTTCCGCGAGCGCGCCCGCCTCGAGGACGCCTACTCGGAGCTCGAGAAGGCGCTGATCCTCGACTCGGACTACCTGCCGGCCAAGCAGCTCAAGGCCGAGATCGGCACGCTGCTCGGCTACACCACCGACACCGCCGGTTCGATGCTCGACCAGGGCACGCGCACCCACGAGGTCAAGACGCAGCAGCTGCTGTTGACCGGGCGCGAGAACCTGAACCGCGGCAAGGCGGCCCTCGCCAAGGGGAACTACGACGAGGCCATCGCCGAGTTCACCCTCTGCAAGAGCCACATCCGCTGGGCGCCGGCGATCGATTGGGAGGGGATCGATGCCGAAGCCGACGCGCTGCTCATCAAGGCCAAGGCGGAGCGCTCCGCATCGGTCGCCACCGAGCAGGACCGCAAGCGCCGTGACGCCCACGCCGCCCTGAAGGCCGAGGCCGCCGCCGCCGCCGCGCGCGACGCGGAGGTGACCGCCACCTTGATCCACGACGCCCACGCCTCCTTCGCCCTCGGCGACTACGAGGAAGCGATGGCCAAGGCCGAGATGGCCCTGAAGAACAGCCCGCGCAACGCCGATGCCCAGGACGTGCGCGACGCGGCCTTCCGCGCCGGCCGCAGCCAGGCCTCCGAGAACTACCTGCGCACCAAGCGCGAGAAGTACGCCATCTGGGACCAGCGCATGCTGGAGCTCATGATCCCCCAGAACGACACCGTCGTGCTGCCCTCTGAAGAGGACTGGAACCGGATCACCGAGCTGCGCAGCAACCGCCAGGGCCTCGACCTCACCGAGAAGGTCAGCAAGAGCGAGCAAGCCCTGCGCGCCCAGCTGAACGACACGGTCGTCCACCGCCTCGAGGTCCCCGAGACCGACAGCCTGCTCGAGGTCTTCGGCATCCTGAAGACCCAGACCGGCCTGCCGTTCCACGTCGACCCCCTGGCCGAAGAGGCCGCCCTCGACGAGGGCGTCATCTTCGCCTACGACTTCCCGAACCCGGTGAAGGCGAACAACCTGCTCGAGATGATCGTGGACACCGCTGGCGAAGAGGTCACCTGGACCATCCGCCACGACGTGATCCTGGTCACCACCAAGGACAAGGCGCGCGGCGACCTGGACCTCCACAGCCACGACGTCAACGACCTGATCCTCGGCCTGACCGACTTCATGGGTCCGCGCATCGACCGCATCCGTCTGCTCGACGAGATGGAAGACGACGACGGCGGCGGCCCCTTCGGCGGCATCGGCGAGCGTCCGGTCCTGATCGAGGGCGAGGATCTCGTGACCCTGGTGACCGACAACGTCGCCGTGGGCCAGTGGGATGCCGACGGCGTCTCGATCGACATCTACCAGGGCCACATGATCGTGGTGCACACGCCCGCCGTGCAACGCGCGGTCGAGCGCTTCCTGGCTGACCTCCGCCGCTTCAACACGAGCCTCGTCACCATCGAGAGCAAGTTCATGACGGTCGGCGACAACTGGATCCAGGAGATCGGCGTCGAGTGGCGCGGCCTGGACAACCCGGGCTCGCCCTTCACCGACCTGGACGACGTGACCGCGGGCCTCGAGGACAACGCCGGCATGGGCCTGGACAACAACGGCACGGGCGACGGCGCCTCGGCCCCGTCCTCGGGCTTCTTCTACGACGATGGCCAGGACGGCGACTTCAAGGCGTCGACCTCGAACATCTTCGGCACGGCCCTCGGTAGCGCCCTCTCCACCGTTGGTGGCATGACCGCCCAGTGGACCCTGCTCGACGACGCCCAGCTCTCCATGGTCATCCAGGCCGTCGAGAAGGACACGCAGGTCGAGCTGATCGACAGCCAGACCCTCTCGGTGTTCAACACCGAGCGTGCCTACATCACGGTCGTCAACCAGAAGGCCTACATCCAGGACTTCGACGTCGAGGCCTTCCAGTTCGAGGTCGCCGCCGACCCGCAGATCAACGTGATCCACGAGGGGGTCGTCCTTGACGTCCGCCCGACCATCAACCACGACCGCAAGGCGATCACCCTCGAGGTGCAGCCGACCGTCGCGACGGTGGTCAACATGCAGGAGTTCACCACCAGCCTCGGTGGCTCGACCTCGCCCGTCTCCTTCGAGCTGCCCGAGCTCGAGGTCAAGTCGGTCTTCACCACCGTCGAGGTGCCGGACGGCGGCTCGATCCTGCTGGGTGGCCTCAACAAGATCCGCAACATCGAGCGCCGCGCGG
>JARGPD010000117.1 GCA_029212845.1 Planctomycetota bacterium | reverse complement strand
CGCCCCCCCCCCCCCGCTCCGGCGGCCCCCCCCTGTGGGGGCCCCCCCCCCCCCCGGGGGGGGGGGCGGCCCCCCAAGCTGCCCGCCCAGGGGCGGGCTGCCAGTCCGCGCGGAGCCAAGCCGCACGGCGCCTCTCGGCGCGTCGCTACTGGATCGAGACGCGCTCGACGACGCTGGTCAGCCACTGGCCCGAGGGGCCGGCGCTGTCCTCGGTGACCAGCTGCAGGTAGGCATCGATGCCCGCGAGGGCCGGGTTGCCACCGAGCGGCACGCTGATCGTCGAGGGCACACCCGAGTGCACGCCGCTCGCAAAGAGCGTGGCCCCCGCGATGTCGACGTCGAAGCCCAAGCCCGTCGCCGTGGTGCCCGGCGCGTAGCCGATCGCCAGGAACCAGGTCGAGCCGGCCGGACCGCTGATGTCGAGGTCGACCGTGTCGGTCACCAGCGGCTCGTAGGGCATCGCCGTCACGCAGCCGAGGATCTTCAGCGCGGCGTCGAACACCTGGGCCTTGCCGGCGCCGAAGCGCAGGTCCTTGCCAGCCGGGCCGAGGTCGAGCGCGGTCTCCTGCAGGGCCTGGGAGATCTGGCGCGGCGGCACGTGGCCGTTCGTGCTGACCATCAGGCAGAGCGCGCCGCCGAGGTGCGGGGTCGCCGCCGACGTGCCGCCGAAGGAGCCCAGGTAGCCCGAGGCACCCGACGTGGTCTTCACGTTGGTGTACGTGCACATGTCGGGCTTCAAGAGGCCGGGCATCGATCCGCTCGCGTAGCTGTAGTCCCAGTAGGCCGGGTTCTGCGCGTGGGGATAGCTCGGCTTCATCGGCTTGATGTCCTCCCACGCCGAGGGGCCTTGGCCGCTCGCGGTGTAGAGCGCGTCACCGGGCTCGGTCACCCCGGCGCAGCCGAGCACCGACGAGAGGCCGGCGCCCTGGACCTGCTGCGGGTGGCGCCACGGGCCGGGGTTGTTGCCCGGCGAAGAGATGTTGTAGGGGATCGGGTAGGAGCTCAGGAAGTCGCCCTGGTTGCCGATCGAGTTGGCGTGGATCAGGCCCGCCGCGAGCTCGGCCTCGGAGGCCTGGCGCAGCATGTGGTAGTCCGGGTTGCTCGGGTACTTGAACGAGTAGCTCGAGGTGATGCAGTCCGCGCCGATCGCGATCGCGTACTGGTAGGCCTCGAGGGCGTCGCCCTCGCCGCTGATGCGCGCCACGGCCATCTTCGCGCCGGGCGCCATGCCCGTGCGCTTGCCGCCGTTGCCCGTGCCGTCGCCGACGACGATGCCCGAGGTGTTGTTGCCGTGGCCGTTGTCGAGCGGGTTGTTGTCGTTCGAGAAGAAGTCCCAGCCCCAGGTGTCGTCGATCTTGCCGTTGGCGTCGTCGTCGATGCCGTTGCCGGGGATCTCGCCCGGGTTGCTCCAGATCGCGTTCTTCAAGCCCGGGTGCGTGTTGTTCGCGCCGCTGTCGATGTTCAGGATCAGCGCGCCCTGGCCCTCGATGCCCAGCTTCCAGAGCTCGGGCGCCTGCAGGCCGGCGATGTTCGACTCCGGCGGGATCGCCGGCAGGGGCGCGACCTGAACGTCGACGTCGTCCAGCAGGAAGCCCTCGCTCGGCGCCACGTCGTCGTCGTTCCAGCGCCAGTGCACCTGGAAGTCGTTCGACAGCGGCACCCCGGCGGTGACCGCCTCGAGGGCCAGGTCGACCGTGTAGGTCTGGTAGGGCGAGCTCGAGCTGAAGTTCAGCAGCTTGACCGGGTTCGCGAGGGGACCGATGTAGAGCCCGTCGTGGCCCGAGCTGGCGTCGCCGAGGGTCGCGAGGTCGAAGGTCATCACGGCGCCGGTGCCACCCGAGAGGTCGAGGTGCATGGTCAGGTTGACGCCGTCGTCCACACCGCTGGTGCCGTCGAGCAGCACGTGGAAGCTGCCGTCGGGCGCCGGCCCGAAGCCCGAGGTCACGACCGCCTGGGCGCCGCCGCCGAGGCTGACCTGGTCCCAGGCTGCGTCGAAGCTGCCGGACTCGAACGAGGTCGCGTAGGGCAGGGCCGCGGGTGTCGCGGCCAGGATCGGCGCAGGCTGGGGCAGCGGGATCGGGCTCACGTCGGCCAGCTGCTCCTGGGCCATGACCGGGTCCCAGCGCAGGTAGGCGACGCCGGGCAAGGACGCGAGCCGCGCGAGGCTGCCGGCCTCGACCGTCACGCGGTGGGCGTTCACGTTCCAGAGCATGGCGCGGTAGCCCACGCGGCCCTCGGCCTCGAGCTCGTCGAGCAGCGCCAAGAGGCCTGCCTGGCTCGCGCTCGCGTGGTCTTGCATGCGCTCCATGGCCAGCTCGCGGCGCGCCTCCTTGCGCAGCTTCGAGGTCTCGGCGATCAACGCCTGGAGGTCCATGCGGTCCTCCATCACGACGATCACGCTGACCGGTGTGGCGGCCGGCAGGCCACCGAGGTGTTCGATCAGCCGCGGCTCGGCGATGTCCGCCAGGCCAGCGGGGAAGTGGGGCGCGAGGCCCAGGGGCAGCAACAACAGGGAAGTCAGCATGGTCGCGGGGAGGTGGGGTGGAGGCGGCCCGGTTGAGCGAGGGGGGATCCGGGGTCCCCAGCCTAAGGGCTGGTCTCGATGCGGGGAATAGGGCGCCTTTTGACCTCCCAAGCCCGCCCTGGCGGCGAATTCGCATTCCTGGGGCCGCCCCACGCGGGTGCGCTCCGAGCCCCCGCGAGGCCTCCCTGGGCGCCAATCCTGGGCCCTTTGGGGGCCGAGAGGACTACAAGGAAATTGCGCGACAATCCGAGCTTCGGTCAGGAGAACGTCCCCCTACGGTATACTCCCCGTCCCGAGTGCCTCGCTGGTTCGCGGTGCAGGCGACGTCAGATGACGCTCGCAGGTACAGCAGGACGAGCCTGGACAGCGACCTTCGCCGGGGTTCGCCGAGAGCGCGGTTGGCAGACGCCGACCAAGCCCGGAGCGATCAGCAAGATGATCCGCGTATCGCCTCCTTTCCGTTGTTTGGACAGGTCGAGATCGCAAACAACGCAACGAAAGGAATCCTCCAATGGGAGCACGTCTCTACATCGGTAACCTCAGCTGGGACACCAGCGAGGACACCCTCCGCGCCGCCCTCTCCGAAGGTGGTCGCAACGTCAAGGACCTTCACATGGTCATGGACCGCGACACCGGCCGCCCCCGCGGCTTCGCCTTCGCCGAAATGAGCAGCGACGAGGAAGCGATGGCCACCATCGACGCCCTCAACGGCGTCGACCTCGACGGCCGTCCCCTCACTGTCAACGAAGCGCGTGAGCGTCAGCCCCGCAGTGGCGGCGGCGGCGGCGGCGGCGGCCACCGCGGCGGCGGCGGCGGCGGCGGCAACCGCTGGTAAGCGGTCCGGCTGCTACAGCCTAAAGGACGCGCCCCCCATGGTCTTCGGACCGTGGGGGGCGCGCTCTGTTTAACCCCTGGCCACGCGGGCTGCCGGACGGTCATTGCCCAGCGCGTGGGCTCAAGGAGCGCTCGTGTCCCCCATCACCCCGAGCGCGTCGTCCCCGAGCGGGTCGAGCCCGACCAGTCCCGCGAGGAAGTCGACCAGCTCGCCGGGACTGAGCCCCACGCGCGCCCCGACGCCGACCACGAAGCCGGCCTCCAGGTCGAGGGCGTGCCAGGCGTCGAACTTGGGGTGGGTCGGGGCGGCATCGACGAGGTGCACCAGGTAGCACTCGTCCTCGAGGTCCTCGGCGCTCCAGCCCCCGCCGACCTCGCTGAACACGTAGCGCCCGTACAACACGCCGTCCTCGAGGAAGGGCGCCACCGGCAGGCCCAGGGTCATCACCCCCGCGGTCCCCAGCGCGCCCCCCGCCAGGCCCGCCTCGCCATGCACGCCGCCCCCAAGGGCCAGGTGCAGGGCGTCGGTGGCCTGCACGTCGACGCTGACCTCGGGTCCCGCGGCGAGGGTCAGGGTGAAGGCCTCGGCCAGGTCCGCGCCGCGACGGCCGAGGTAGCTGTCCGCGGCACAGGAGCTCAGCGGCGGGACCAGGAGGGCGAGGAAGAGGGGCGCGTGGAGCTTGGACGACATGGGAGCCTCGAGCGGACGGTGGACCAATCTGGCGGGGCGGCGCCGGGAGCGGCGCGCGCAGCGGGACTGCACCCTACGCAGGTCGGGCACGAGCCTCGCGCCACGGGCACCGGGAACGAGCAACGGCGGGTGTCAGCGGCCGCTGGTGCCTGCGACGGCGCGGCGGGCCGGCCCTGTGGACCGACCTCGCCCTGGCTCCTAGACCAGCGCCTTCGACACGATCTCGAAGACGTTCTTGGAGAGCCCGTCGACGGCGAGGATGCGCTGGAGCTGGCCCTGCATCATCGTCTGGCGATCCTGGTCGTAGCGGCGCCAGGCGTTGAAGCTGCCGACCAGGCGCGCGGCCACCTGGGGGTTGAGCTCGTGGATCTCGATCACGCGCTCGGCGAGGAAGCGGTAGCCGGCGCCGTCGGCGCGGTGGAAGCCCACGTGGTTGCCCATGGCGAAGGCGCCGACCAGGCTGCGCGCGCGGTTCGGGTTCTTCATGGTGAAGTCCGGGTGGCCGAAGAGGTCGAGCACCTGATCCACGACCTGGGGATGCGACGAGGTCGACTGGACCGTGAACCACTTGTTGATCACCAGCGGCTCGTGCTTCCACTTCTGGTGGAAGGCCGCCATCGCCTCGGCGCGCTCGGGCACGTCGCAGCTGGCGAGCATCGCGAGGGCGGTGATCTCGTCGGTCATGTTGTCGGCCTCCTTGAAGTGGTCGACGAGCGTGCCGAGCTCCTCGCCCGAGCCGATGCCCTCGGCGCCGATCAAGGTCGACAGCAGGCCCAGGCAGGAGTTGCGCAGGCTGCGACGGCCGATGTCGTCCTTGTGGTAACGGTAGGCGCCGGTGACCTCGTTGGCCCGGTAGAGCTCGAACAGCGTGTCGCGGTTGGCGGCAGCCAGCTCGCGGCGCACGAAGCTGCGCGCGGCGTGGATCGCGTCGGGGTCGACGACCTCGACCTCCTGGGCCAGGGCGCGCTCGGCGGGCACGCCCATCGCCATCGCCTTCAGCGACGGGTCGAGCTCGGTGTTCGCGACGAGCGCCGCGTAGGCCGCGCTCAGCTCGGCATCCATGGCCAGGTCCTTGCCGGCGCTGGCGTCGGCGACGAGGGCCAGCAGCACCTGCTTCATCAGGCGCTGGCCGGCCTCGTAGCGGTTGAACGCGTCCGAGTCGTTGGCCATGCGGAAGGCCAGGTCGGCCTTGGACTCGTCCATCACCAGCTTGACCGGCGCGGAGAAGTTGCGCAGCAGCGACGGCACCGGGCGCGCGGTGATGCCGGTGAAGGTCACGCAGGTGCGCTCGGCGCGCAGCTCGATGACGGCCTCGGTCGCGCCCTGCTCGGGCACCTCACCGTGCAGCGCCAGGTCCTTGCCATCGGCGCCCAAGAGGCCGAGGCGCACGGGCAGGTGCATCGGCTCGAAGGGGTTGCCGCTGGGCACGTCGGTGCGCGACTGCTCGAAGGTCAGGGTGTACTCGGACTTGGCCGCGTCGAAGGCCTCGGTCACGGTCAGGGTCGGTGTCCCGGCCTGGGTGTACCAGCGCTCGAACTGGTCGAGGTCCTTGCCGCTCGCGTCAGCCATCGCTGCGCGGAAGTCGTCGCAGGTGACGGCCTGGCCGTCGTGGCGCTCGAAGTACAGGTCCATGCCCTTGCGGAAGCCTTCGGCCCCCAAGAGCGTGTGGTACATGCGGATCACCTCGGCGCCCTTCTCGTACACCGTCGAGGTGTAGAAGTTGTTCATCTCGATGTAGGACTCGGGACGAATCGGGTGCGCCATCGGGCCGGCGTCCTCGGCGAACTGGGCCAGGCGCAGGCGCTGGGCGTCGCCGATGCGCTGGACCGCGTGGCTCAGCATGTCGGCCGAGAACTGCTGATCGCGGAAGACGGTCAGGCCCTCCTTCAGCGTCAGCTGGAACCAGTCGCGGCAGGTCACGCGGTTGCCGGTCCAGTTGTGGAAGTACTCGTGAGCGATGACGCCCTCGATGCCTTCGTAGTCACCGTCGGTGGCGGTCGCCGGGCTGGCCAGCACGTACTGGGAGTTGAAGACGTTGAGCCCCTTGTTCTCCATGGCGCCCATGTTGAAGTCGTCGACGGCCACGACCATGTAGATGTCCAGGTCGTACTCGAGGCCGAAGACCTCCTCGTCCCACTTCATCGACTTCTGCAGGGACACGAGCGCGTGCTCGCACTTCTCGATGTTCTGGGGCTCGACCCAGATCTCGAGCTTCACCTCGCGGCCAGACATGGTCGTGAAGGTGCCGGCGTGGCACTCGAGCTTGCCGGCGACCAGCGCGAACAGGTAGGCGGGCTTCTTGTGCGGGTCGACCCAGGTCACGCGCGTGTGGCCGTTCTCGAGCTCCTCGTGGCCGACCTTGTTGCCGTTCGAGAGCATGACCGGGTACAGCTCGGGGTCGCCGTCGATGACGACCTTGAAGCTGGCCATCACGTCGGGGCGGTCGAGGTACCAGGTGATGCGGCGGAAGCCCTCGGCCTCGCACTGGGTGCAGAAGTTGCCGCTGGTCTTGTAGAGGCCCGACAGGGTCAGGTTCTCCTCGGGGCAGATCGCGACGGTGGTCTCGACGACGCAACTCGCGCCGCCCGCGGGCAGGGTCAGGGCCTCTTCGCCGAAGCTGTACTCGTCCTCGCCGAGCTCGCGCCCGTCGAGGGCCACTCGCAGGGTCTCGAGCTCCTCGCCCATCAGCTCGATCGGCTTGGCGCCGCCGTCGACCGCGTCGTTGGCGCGCATGGTCAGCTTGGCGTGCACGAGCGTGCGGCCCTCGCCGAGCTCGAAGCGTAGCTCGACCTCGTCGATCCAGTAGTCGGGCTGGACGTAGTCCTTGCGGAAGATCGGCTGGGGCGGAGCGGGGGTGGTCTGGGTCGTCATCGCTGGATCTGAAGGGGGCACCCGGAGGCGGGCGCGGTCGCGGAGGGCACCGGCTCGGGCCCGAGGGCGTCGCCGGCGATCGAAGCAAAGAGGATACACGCGGCCCCGACGGCGGGGCGGAGCGGGGCCGCAAGAGACTGCCCAGGATGCCGAATGCCAACCGAGTCCCCGCCTTGGGTCGCGCGGGAGGTCGCCCATGGGGGGGGCGGGCGGGCGGTTCGCGTGCGCTTGTTGCGCCTCACGGGGTGCACCCCGCCGCGGGATGGTCCAGAATCTGCGCTTCCCATGGACGACCACCAGCTGCTCCTGCGACAGACGCGCCACCTGCACCGGTGGCTGACCAGCGCGACCGCCGACGTGGCCCTCGCCGACGCGACGGCCATGCCCAGCGGCGGGCCGTCGATCGCGTGGCAGGTCGGGCACCTCGTGCGGGATGCCGAGACGACCACCGAGGCCGTTGCAGGGCTCGCCGCCCAAGAGGCCGAGCTTGGCAGCACCCCGTCGTGGGGCTGCACGACCGACGCGGACTGGGACGGGCTGCGCGCCCGCTGGCTGACGCGCTCGGCGGCCTGCCTCGCTGCCCTCGAAGGCCTCGCCCCCCGGGACCTCGACGCGCCGCCCTTGGTCGAGCTGCGGGCCGACTTCGGCGCGCACCTCGAGACGCGGCGCGACTTCTGGAGCGGGCACGTCTTCCACATGGGCTACCACCTCGGCCAGGTCGGCGCCCTGCGCGCTCGGCTCGAGCTCGGCTGGTGGCGCTCGTGAGCACGCGCACCATCGCCCTCTGGGCCCTGCTCGGCGTGACCGTCATCTGGGGCGCCACCTTCCTCTGGATGAAGCTGGCCCTCAACGCCGCCAGCGAGGTGCTCGGCCCCGGCTCCACCGAGGTCGCGAGCAGCCTCTTCCTGACGATGCGCTTCGGCGTCGCCGCCGTGCTGCTGCCGCTCTTCGTGAAGGGCGCCCGCCGGCGCGACGCCCTGTGCCCGGGCCTCTTCGGCGGGGCCGGGCTGCTCGGTGTGCTGCTCCTGGTGGGCTTCCTGCTCCAGATGATCGCCCTCGAGAACATCACGCCCGCGGTCTCGGCCTTCCTCACCAGCCTCTACGTCATCTTCACCGCGCTGCTGTCCCTGTTCTCCGCGCGCCACCGACACATCAGCCCGGCACTCTTCTCTGGCGTGGCCCTCGCGACCCTTGGCGCGGCCTTCATCTCCGGTCCGCCGCAGCTCTCCTTCGACACCGCCGAGTGGCTGACCGTGCTGTGCGCCTTCCTGTTCGCCGGCAGCATCCTGTCGACCGACCACACCACCCGTCGCCACCCGCCCGCGATGGTCTCCTTGGTCTCCTTCTGCGTGGTCACCCTCGGCGCCGGCGGCTTCCTCGCCTATCTGCTGCAGCAGGAGGGCGCGCCCAGCCTGGCCCAGCTCGGCAGCCTGCTGGCCACCCCCGGTTACCTGCTCCCGCTGCTCGGCTGCTCGCTGCTAGCCACCCTGGTCGCCCTGACGGTGCTGAACCACTTCCAGCGCCACGTCTCGCCCGTGCGCGCCGCCACCCTCTATTCGCTCGAGCCCGTCTGGGGCGGCATCCTCTCGATCGCCGTTGGGGCCGAGCTGCTCGACCCCTGGCTCGCGGGCGGGGCCGCAG
This sequence comes from Planctomycetota bacterium, assembly GCA_029212845.1. Taxonomy (GTDB): domain Bacteria; phylum Planctomycetota; class UBA1135; order UBA1135; genus JARGPD01. The sequence continues at coordinate 6,185 of JARGPD010000117.1, read as the reverse complement.
CCCTCTTGCTCGGCAACCTGGTCGCCGAGCTAGGGCCGAAGAAGGCCAGCTGAGCTCCCTCAACCTTGTCGACACCGGGAGTCGTGGCGAGGTTCGCTGGAATGCGGGCCACCCGATGCGCGTAAGATCGACGGCCATGGACCCCCCCCTCACCTGCCCGAGCTGCGGCGAAGCGCTGATCCGCCACGAGCTCGCCGGGATCGCCCTCGCGACCTGCAACGACCACGGCCGCTGGCTCTCCCACCCGGAGATGAATCGCCTGGTCGAGGCCCTCTCCATGGAGGCCAAGCAGACCACCAGCAAGGCCCGCCGCCGGGTTCGGCGTCTGATTCGCACCCGGCGCGCGCGCCGCGAGGCGGCCAACCGCCAGCGCAGCGGACTGGGCTCCTTCTTCAGCTGACCCACCCCGCGCTGCACGCGGCGCTCGCCTAGGATCGAGGCATGCCGACCACGGAACCCACCTGCCCGACCTGCGGATTCGCGCTAATCCCCCACGAGCTCGCGGGGATCGCGATGCTGCTGTGCAACGACCATGGCCGGCTCTTCGCTGCCGACCAGCTCGAGCGGCTGCTAGCCGGCATCGAGGCCGAGGCGCGCCTCGGACGAGGCGGCCCAGGACCGCGTCGCCACCCTGATCCGGGAGCGCAAGGAAGCCCGCGAGCGCGAGGCCGACCGGTGAGCGGCGGCGATCGAAGCCAGCCTGGGCCGGGTCCCGGGGCGACGGCCTGCCCGACCTGCGGCGAGCCGATGGCGCGCGTGGACGTCCGCGGTCTGCCCCTGGCGACCTGCCCGGCCCACGGCACCTGGATCGACAACGACGAGATGCGCGAGCTGGTCGGCACCGTGGTCCACGAGACGCGCAACGGGCGACCTGGGGACAAGGTGGATGCGTCCCTGGAGCCCGAGGTGCCGACGGAGGCGCCCGCCGAGGCCCTCGCCGAGCTACCCGAGGACGTCCTGGCGGTGCCCGGCCCCGGGCCCCTGGTCGAGCCGCCCGAGGGCGACGAGGTCGCACCGGGTACGCCTCCGGCGACCAGGCCCACCGCGCCGAGGCCCAGGAAGAGGCGCACACGCGCCCAGGCCAGCAAGGTGCTGTTCGACCAAGCGGACGGTTCGAGCCCGAGGGCCACCGACGTGGCCGACGGCGTCGTCGACGGCATCGTCCTCGGACTGCTCGGCGGCCTGTTCGACTGACGCGCTGATCCCTGACGGGTCAGGACAGGAGCTTCATCACCAAGGAGTCGTCGACGTCCCGGTGCACCCCGAGCGCCAGGTTGGCGTGCAGCATCAGCTTGGCTTTGGCGAGCTCGGCCGTCTCCTCGGCCATGTCGGCATCGGCGATGCGGCTCTCGGCGCGGGCGAGCTTCTCGACGGACTCGGACGCTTGGGTCGCGGCGCTCGCCAGGGCTGCCTCGGCGGCACCGACCTCTGCTTGGGAAGCAGCCACCCCATCGAGCGCTGCATCGATCCCCGCCAGCACGGACTCCGCCCCGGCCTGGGAGTCGACCGCGGTCCCGCTGAGGTCGTCGATCAGCCCGGACCCCGGCAGCGACACCAGGACCTCGTCCCCCGCATCGGCACCGACCTGCACGCCCAAGGTGTCGCCCGAGAACAGCTCGATCCCGGCGAAGCTGGCCGTCCCGACCAGGCCCTCCAGGTCCTGCTTGATGGCTTGGAACTCGGCGTCGAGCCCTGCGCGGTCGGCATCTGAGAGGGTCCCGTTCGCCGAGCGCGTGGCCAGCTCACGCATGCGCCCGAGCCCCTCGCCCACGGTGCTGAGCGCCCCGCTAGCCGCCCGCGTGACGCCCATGCCCCCGAGCGCGTTCCGACGGCCGGCCTGGAGCGAGTCGCCCTTGGCGCCCATGCGCGTCGCGAGCGCAGCACCGGACGGATCGTCCTGGGCGGTCACGATGCGCTTGGAGAGGCCAAGGTTGCCCATGCGCTTGCCGACCTCGGAGTTCCAACTCACGACCTGGGGGCGAACAGAGGCCCAGTTCCCGATTCCTTTCATCTCCATGGCGATATCCCCACTGTCTTGGTCCTTGCTAGGCCGCAGAGCGCAGCCGGTCCACCTGCACCTTCGACGGCCGCGTCCCAGCGCCCGGAGCCAAAGATCCAGAAATGGGAGTTCCTATGGCCACCCCTCCGTGGCTGGCCTTGGAGGCGACTCCAAGCGCACGAGAACACCCCGGCTGCCCCCGCGACCGTGCGCGTAGGGTGCAAATACTCAGCCGAGGCCGATCCCGCGCTCAATCCTCGACATCCGGCCACCCGCGACGCCCATTCAGGGCCGAGCTCGGCCTCGATGTACTTGAAGCGCGCACCTCTCCCGCTGGGTTTCGCAGGCTCGTACCGCCATCTCCGTCAGGCGGCGCGGTGGTTGTGCTTCAGCAAGCCGCCGAGGCGCCCGCTGCACTCGACCGCCCCACTGCCGGAGATCTCTCGACCGTCGATGAGCTCGTTGCCGATGCCCTGGTGGTTCCGCTCGGTGTTGTAGTGGGCCAGGTACTCGTCGACGGCACGGCGCAGGTGACCTTCGCCGAACAGGATGATCCTGCTCAGGCACTCCTCCTTGATCGAGCGGATGAAGCGCTCGGCGTAGGCGTTGGCGTTCGGGGCCTGGTACGGCGTCTTGATGAGCTTGATGCCCGCGGCCTCCATCACCAGCTTGAAGCGGAGGCGGAAGTGCGCGTCCCCATCGCAGATCAGGAAGCGCTTGCCCGGCAGGGCCTCGACCAGCCTTTCGGCCGCATGGCCCATCCACCAGTCGGTCGGGTGCTTGGTGATGCCGGCGAGGTGCACGCGCCGCGACTTCAGCTCGATCGCGAACAGGACGTAGTAGGTCCTCAACCCCGTGGCCGTCCAGATGTCGATCGTGAGGAAGTCCGTAGCCGCGATCTGGCTCCAGTGCGCCTTCAGGAAGGCCCGCCAGGTCGTTGGACGACCCGGCGCTGGCTTGATGCCGCTCTTCTTGAGGACGTTGCGGATCGTGCTCGGCGAGACTCGGTGCCCCACGTTGCGGAGCGCCCCCTGGATTCGGCAGTAGCCCCAGCCGGGGTTCTCCTGGGCGAAGCGGACGACCAGGGCGCGGATCTCCCCCATCACGCCAGGACGCCCAACGCCCTGGTGCGGGTACGTCCTTCTCGCAGCCACCAGGCGCCGGTGCCAGCCCAGGATCGTGTCTGGCGTGACGATCGTGGCGACTTCGAGCAGCAGCCGCCGACCGATCCGCACGCCCTTGACCGCCAGGCGACGCCGCTGATCGTCGGTGAGCCTGAGACGCCGGCCCTTCAGCTGCTCCTTGAGCACGCGGTTCTCCTCGACTAGGTACTCCAGCACCCGGGCTTGCTGCTGGTTCATGAGCCCGGCTAGGGAGGCGAGCAGGACGTGAAGGGGGTAGATGCGAGCTGGGTGAAACATGGTTGCTGAGTCACAGTCCTCGCTTTGGCCTGGGCTTGGTGGAGGCTTGTCGAGCCCGGGCTCCCTATGGGCTCCCCAGCCCGTCGCCATGCCGCCGGGTTGCGGATTGACGAGCCCTCAGGACCAGTCCGGCAAGCCGCTACGATGGTCCACTTCGCCCGAGCCCGCGCCACCTGTCGGGACCGCCAGTGGGAGCGCTGTTGGCTCGCGAGGCGCTCCCCTTAGAGCTTCCGCCAGGGACCGCTCGGGGGCCACGCCTTGGGCCAAGACTTCCCTCTGGCAGCGGCCCCCAAAGGCTCCGCGAGGAACTCCCTGCAAGCCCTGACGATTTGCTCCCAGCCTCCATCTAAGACCCCCTCGCCAAGTCGGTCCCGGAAGCGCGTCCAGTGCTGCGCTGCGACTTCGTCCATGCCGAAGTCATCCGAGAGCCCGACCGGCAGCTCCTCGGGCAGCGCAGTCCCCCTCCTCTTGCAGCACGCTCGCATGGCGGCGCACAGGGTCTCTCCGTCGAAAGCCATCGTGCTCGCCAGGAAGGCGATGTCGAAGTAGTCCTTCACCCGCGAGTTGGCCGTGCCGAGGACCAGGATCGCCTCGAGCTTCTCCGCAAGGGACGTGCAGGGCGTGTAGGCCAGCAGCTCGGGCGGGGCTTGGCCGAGCAGGGTTGGCATGGTCAGGGTCTCTGGGGCGGGCACCACGTGGTCCCCGGCGCCCACGTCCACCTGCATCTTGACCTTGGACTTGCCAAGGACTGCCGTGAACACGGCCCGAAGCCCCGCGTAGGCCGCGCCCTCACGGATGGGGAAAACCCGCAGCTCACTGGACCCAAGAAAGCGCCAGCCATCATCGTCGACGTCTGCGGCGAGACAGTCCTCGATCAGCTCTCGCACTCCGTCCTCCGCTAGGCCGAGAGGTCCCAGGAGGTCGATGTCGCGAGTGGGTCGCGCCACGAGGCCGGTCCACACCTGCAAGAGGAGCCCGCCCTTCAAGAGGAAGCTCTCACGGTGACGGGTGCGACCAAGTCGGTGCAAGAACCGCTCAAGGGCATGGCGGACGAGGACGTCTTCGTAGAGGCGCCCCTCAGCCCGCGCGCGGCTGCGAAGGCGATCCTGGGTCGACCGAGCAAGGTCCTTGGGGCCGGGCTCGCTCACAGGAGCGCATCCACGTAGGGGCGCACGACCCGGGTCACGCGGTCGACCTCCGCTGCGGCGAGGAACTCTGCGGGAGAGAAGGCCCGCGAGGCTAGCCCCGATTTCAGCGCCTCGATCGCAACGTCTAGGCCGACCCGTCCACGGTATTTGAAACAGTCCGCCACGGTCTTCGCTGGGCTCGTCATGCGCACCTCGACCCCATCTAGGTTGAAGGTTTCGACCCCTTGGCTATGGGCAGCTTCCGAAGCCCAGAACAGCCGCAGCGGCGGGTACTCGATTCGAGGGGAGGGGGTGCTGCGTGCGAGGATGACATCGACCCACTTCGGGATCTGGTCGGTCAGTCCATGGTGACTTAGGGCCGTGACCAGCCCGAGCACCCCTGCCGGCACACGAGTAGCGATGAGCGCCAGGTCTGGAGCACCGAGGGGCTCGGCGTCGGCGAGGCGGTAAACGCCGCGGTCAATGCGCTCAAGGAGCCCCTTAGCCACCAGGCGAGTTAGGACCATGCGGTGCACTCCCAGGACGTCCAGGTCCGATGGCCGCACGAGACCCTTCCTGGCGACCAGCTCGAGAACGAGCGATGTCGGGCTGGGCGATTGCGGGCTTGAGGCCATGGAGGCACGTTACATAATCACGGCACTTAGATGCAAGTGCCTAGATAACGCCACAGTCAGATGGAGCGCTCACGGCTGGCGAGTCGGGCGATCCCAATCGACCGACACTGGAGCGAGATCGCCCCAGGCCGGCTGGAGGACTTCGGGCGCGTCGCACCTTAGTGCCGTGAAGTCCGTCCCCTCATGTCCGCTCCTGTCCACACCGCCCGGTCGCGATGTCCGCTCCTGTCCCCCATTGTCCGCCTCTGTCCCCTCATGCCGCCCGACGCCCTTCGGCTTCCCAAGCTGAATGTCGAGGGTTCGAGTCCCTTCGCCCGCTCCACATAAACCTCGACGGGACAAATGGTTAGGGTCGCGGCGAGGACTAGCGAGGGGTGGTGGAGCCTACCGTGTCAGCATTTAGTGACAGGCCGAGAAGCGGGTTCGTGGCGCTCGGCAGGTTCCAGGACTCGAAGGCCGGATCGCGCCCCTGACCGTCGCGGAAGAGGTCGTAGAAGAAGCCACGGCCCTTGGGTGTCGAGATCAGCAGCGCCCAGCCCCGCTTGTCGAGCAGGCGCTGGGACAGGTAGGCCTCCCAGATGTCGGGACGCAGCCGTGCCGCCTCGTCGCAGATCAGCCAGTCGAGGCCCTCGCCAAGCAGGGAGACGGCGTTGTCGGCTGACTTGGCACGGATCTCCGAGAGGCCACCGGCCGCATTGCGCAGCACGATCAGCTTGGCGCCCTCTTGGACCTTGACGATTCGGTGCTCGAGCTTCTCGGAGGCTACGAACAGGATCTCGCGGAAGACCTTCTGGGCCAGGTCGTACGTCGGCGCGACGACCCAGCCGCAGGACCGCTTCGAAGGCTCCATGGCCGCGGCGAGCCCTTCCATCGCGGCGCAGACCGACTTGCCGAACCGGACCCCGCACGCGACGACTCGGCGGCTAGCCCGGGAGTCGTGGACGAGCTGCTGGCCTGGGTGCGGCTCGTAGCCGATGTCGCGGAAGAAGGCGGGCTTGTCGAG
>JARGPD010000262.1 GCA_029212845.1 Planctomycetota bacterium | reverse complement strand
CGTGGGGGGGGGGCGCGGCCCCCCGCGCCCCGCCGGGGGGGGGGGGGGGGGGGGCGCCCGGGCCCCCCCCCGCCCCCCTCGCCGTTCGAAGTGAGCTCGTCCGGGCTAGCGCCGGCGCTCAGCCCTGGTCGGCCTCGGACTTGCCGTCGACCACCTCGGGCTGCTTGGCCCTGGGCTTCTCCTCGTCCTTGTCCTGCATCAGCTTGCCGAAGTACTCGGGCATCTCGACGCCGCCGATGTCCTTCATGATCTGCAGGGCGGGCGGGAGGCTGCCGGCGAGGTTCTTGAGGAACCCCTGGGTGCCGCCGCCTTCGCCGCCGCCGTCCCAGACGATGACCTTGTCGAACTTGATGTTGCTGATCGCGGTGGCCGCGGTCTCGGAGATCTGCTCGATGTGCTCGAGCATCATCAGCTGGAAGGCCGCGTCGGCGCCGCCGGCACCCTTGACGATCTCGGCCAGACCCTCACCCTTCTTGGCGAGGATCTCGTAGTTGCCCCGCGCTTCGGCGTCGAGCTTGGCGAAGATCGCGGCGGCCTCACCCTCGGCGAGGATGCGCTGGCGCTCGGCCGACGCTTCGGCCGCGACGATCGTCTGGGCCTTCTCGGCCTTCGCGACGGCCTCGAGCTCGGCGCGGGTCTCGGCCTCGCGCTTGATCGCCTCGGCGTTGGCGGCCTTGGCCTCGGCGATGTACTGGGCCTCGCGCACGGCGGCGTCGGCCTGGCGACGACGACTCTCACCGGTCTGGAAGGCCTCGGCCTCCTTCACCTGCAGCACGGCGTTCGCTTCGGCGATGACACCCTTCGACAGGTTCTCACCCTCGACGGCGGTCGCGTTGGCCTGGGCCACGCGGATCCGCATCTCGCGCTCGGCGTCGCGCACCGCGGCCTCCTGCTCGAAGGTCGCCTGCTGCTCACCGATGGTCTTCTCCTTGTCGAGGTCGGCCAGCTTGACCGCGCGGTCGCGCTCGGCCTCCTTCGTGCCGATGTCGCGGGTCCGCTCGAGGCCGGCGACCAGGATCATGCGCTCCTTGTTGGCCTCGGCGACACCGATGGCACCGTGGCGCTCCTGCTCGGCCACGTCGATCAGCGCCTGCTGGACGGCTTCGGACGCCGCCTTGCGGCCGATGGCCTCGATGTAGCCGGACTCGTCGGTGATGTCCTTGATGTTGACGTTGATCAGGATCAGGCCGATCTTCTCGAGCTCCGGCTCGAGGTTCTCCTGGATCCGCGACAGGAACGAGTCGCGGTCGCGGTTGATCTCCTGGATGCGCATCGACGCGATCACCTGGCGCAATTGACCGAAGATGATGTCCTCGGCCTGCTTCATGATCTCGGCGTTGGTCAGGCCCAAGAGGCGCACGGCGGCGTTGCTCATCTGCTCGGTGGCCGTGCCGATCGCGACGGTGAAGACGCTGGGCACCGACACGCGGATGTTCTCGAGCGAGAGGGCGCCCTCGAGGGGCGTCTCGATCTGCATCGGGTCCAGGGACAGGTAGTCGTAGTTCTGGACGAGCGGCCAGACGAAGGCACCACCACCGTGCAGGGACTTGGCCGAGCGGCCGCCGGCCGTGCGGCCGTAGATCACCAGGATCTTGTTCGAGGGGCAGCGCTTGTACCGGCGCGCGATGACGAGCATGAAGCCGCCGAGGATGAAGACCCCGGCGACGACCATGAACAGGAAGGCGTTCTCACCGCCAGGTAGCTCTGCGAGGAAGGGAAGCATGGAGACCTCTGAATGGAAAGAGATGGGGGGAGTCGGCGAGCGCCGACCCTGAAGGGTTGCTACGCGCTAGGCGGACTCGACTTCGAACGAACCCGGAGCGATCATGCGCGTGATGCGCACCTCGCTGCCCGTGGGGAGCTCGCGGTCGTAGTCCGTGGCGGTCGAGGCCTCGTACTGCTCGCTGCGGTCCTGGATCGAGACCGTGATCTTGCCCTTGCCCTGGGCCTTGGCCGGGATGCGCAGGTAGACCCGCGCCGTCGCGCCGACGAGCTTCTCGGGCTGCAGGTTGCCGTCGGAGTACAGGTGCTTCTGCAGGCTGAAGAGCCAGCCAACCAGGAGCATGATCAGGAAGCCGGAGAGCAGGGCGACCAGCACCGTCAACCAGTTCGGCCAGCCGGCCGAGACGCCGCCCCAGCCAGCGAGGCCGAAGAAGGTCAAGAAGGCCGCGATGCCGCGGACGGACAGGAAGCCGAAGGCGCTCTCGGTGCCCTCGAGCTCGAAGTGGGTGTCGCTCAGACCGTCGAGGTCATCGGCTCCACCGAAGCCGATCAAGAGGGCCAGGGTCTGCAGCAGCAGGATCGAGCCGCCGAGGGTCGCGCAGGCCAGGTAGACCAGCTCCTGGGAGTAATCGAACCCTTCGAGAGCCATGAGGAAGGTGGCGGTGACAGGCATTGGGGTCCTTGGTTGCGGGCGGAGTCAGGATGGAAGCATACCCACAGGCGGCGCAGGCATTCAACGACCGTATACTCGCCGATCCCATGGACCTCGGCTTGATCGACCTCGCGGGGTCGGCCCAGGAGGTGATCCAACAGTTCACCTACCTCG
>JARGPD010000116.1 GCA_029212845.1 Planctomycetota bacterium | reverse complement strand
GCGGTACCGTTGGCGCGTTCGTACCGTTGGCGCGTTCGTACCGTTGGCGCGTTCCCGGGGCGTTGGGGCGGGCTGGGGCGTTGGGGTGGGGGTAGGCGTTGGCAAGGGGGGGCGTGGGGGCTTAGGGTGAGGCCTCGCTCCACTCCCTCTCCACGCTCATGATGACCGTCCTTGCTACTGCCACGCTGCTCTCGTCCTTCGTTGGTCCCTCGCAGGGCGGGGATCGGGTGACGGGGCTGCCCTTTGCGACTCGGTCGGAGGTGATCGCGCCGAAGGCGATGGCGGCGACGAGCCAGCCGCTGGCGACGCAGGTGGCGCTCGACGTGATGAAGGCGGGGGGCAATGCGGTCGATGCGGCGATCGCGGCGAACGCGGCCCTGGGGTTGATGGAGCCGACGGGCAACGGGATGGGTGGGGACCTGTTCGCGATCGTTTGGGATGCGGGGTCGCAGCAGCTGTTCGGGCTCAACGGGTCGGGGCGCTCGCCGGCAGGGCAGAGCCTCGAGGACCTGCAGGCCAAGCTGACAGAAGCGGGCGAGGAGTGGATCCCGTCCTATGGGGCGCTGCCGGTGACGGTGCCGGGCTGCGTCGATGGCTGGTTCACCCTGCACGAGCGCTTCGGTCGCATGCCCATGGACCAGGTGCTGAGCCCTGCCGTGCGCTACGCGCGCGAGGGCTTCCCGGTCTCGCAGCTGATCGCCTACTACTGGCAGCTCTCGACGCCGCGCCTGTCGAAGTATCCGGGCTTCGTCGAGACCTTCACCAGGGACGGACGGCCGCCAGGTGAGGGCGAGCTGTGGACCAACCTGGCCCTCGCGGAGACCCTCGAGCGGCTCGGTGCAGCCCAGGTGAAGGCGCTCGCGGCAGGGGACTCGGGCGCCGAGGCTGGAGCTCGCAAAGGCCTGGCCATGGGCCCCGTCGTCGGCGGCGGGCGCGACCTGTTCTACCAAGGCGACATGGCCGAGGTCATGGTGCGCTGTCTCCAGGAGAACGGGGCAGCCTTCACCCTCGAGGACTTCGCCGGCCATCGCAGCGAGTGGGTCGAGCCGGTCTCGACCAGCTACCGAGGCGCGCGGCTGTGGGAGCTGCCGCCCAACGGCCAGGGCATCGCCGCCCTGCAGATCCTGAACCTGCTCGAGCCCTACGATCTGAAAGGGATGGGCTTTGGCAGTGCGGACTTCGTGCACCACTTCGTCGAGGCCAAGAAGCTAGCCTTCGCCGACCGCGCGCGCTTGTACGCCGATCCCGCGACGCTCGTCGACCCCGAGGCGCTCGTGGCCGAGCTGATCTCGAAGCCGTACGCCGACCGGCGCCGCGCGCTGATCGACCCCGAGCGCGCGGCCCTGTCCGTCGACGCCGGCCTGGCCTTGCCCGCCAGCCTCGAGCAGGGCGACACGATCTACCTGACCGTGGCCGACGAGGCCGGCAACATGGTCAGCCTGATCCAGTCCAACTACCGCGGCATGGGGTCGGGCCTCTGCCCGCCGGGCCTCGGCTTCGGCTTCCAGGACCGCGGCGAGCTGTTCGACCTGACGCCCGGCCGGCCCAACAGCTACGCCCCGTCCAAGCGGCCCTTCCACACGATCATCCCGGCCTTCGTCACGCGCCCCGGCGCCGACGGCCAGCAGCAGCCCTGGATCAGCTTCGGCGTGATGGGTGGCGCGACCCAGCCCCAGGCCCACGCCCAGGTGCTGATCAACCTGCTGGACTTCGGCATGAACCTGCAGGAGGCCGGCGACGCGGCGCGCATCCTGCACACGGGCTCCAGCCAGCCCACCGGCCAGGTCATGGACACCGGCGGCTACGTGAGCCTCGAGTCGGGCTACTCGGCCGAGGTGCGCGCCGAGCTCGAGGCCCGCGGCCATGTCCTGCGGCCGCGGCCCGGCTCCTTCGGCGGCTACCAGGCGATCCTGCGCCAGCCGGGGACGGGCGTGTACCACGGCGCGAGCGAGTCCCGCAAGGACGGCCAGGCCGCCGGCTACTGAGGCCGCTCGCCGGGTGAGGTCCCCCCTCGATCGTCCCCGCTTTTGCCAAACTCCGTCCGCCCCGTGACGTTCCGTCACCTGAAGGCGCCCGCTCGTGGCGCGCCTCGCCCTGCATCACCCAGGAGTATCCGATGAGCCTAGCAGGCCTGTTCCTATTCGTATGTGCGAGCACACCCGCCGGGGACCCCGGCGTCGTGGCGAGCGAGATCGAGACGGTCACCGTCTACCCCGGCTCGGCGATGGTCACCCGCGTCGGCAGCGTCGACGGTCCCGGTAGCTTTGTCTTCCCCGGGCTGCCGCTTGGCATGGACCCCGGCTCGGTCCGGGTGCGCGCGATCGGTGGCGCCCAGCTCGAGGTGCTCGGGGTCGAGGCCCGCGAGCGCTTCGTGCGCGAGGTCGAGGACGAGCGCATGGCCGTGCTGGTGGCCGAACAGCGCCGGCTCGTGCGCGAGCTCGAGGCCAAGCGCGACGAGCTCGCCGCGAACCAGACCCTGCGCGGGCACCTGGTCGGTCTGCTGGAGCCCGGTCCGGCTTCGAAGGTCGGCGCCGAGGCCAGCCTGCCCGACCTCGACAGCCTCAAGGAGAGCGGCAAGTTCCTCGGCGAGGAGCTGCTGGATACCCTCGAGAAGGGGCGCCGGCTCGAGGCCGAGCTGGGCACCATCGAGGCGGCGCTGACCCGGGTCAACGACGAGCACACCCTCGGGGTGCGGGGGGCCGGGCACCAGGTGCGCGACGTCGTGGTCGAGCTCGACGGACCGACCGGCGGCAGCGGCGGTCCGCTCGAGCTGGAGTACTTGATCCAGGGTGCCGGCTGGCAGCCGATCTACGACCTGCGCGTCGACGCCGAGCTCGAGTCGGTCGAGCTCGTCTACCGCGCCGAGGTGACCCAGCGGACCGGCGAGGACTGGGCCGACGTCGAGCTGCTGCTCTCGACGGCCCGGCCGGAGGTCGGGGCGGCGCCGCCGGCCCTGACGACGGTCTGGTTCGGACTGATGAACCCCGTCGAGGTCAGCCGCCGTGCGCGGGCGGCCTACGAAGGGCCGGACCGCGGTCTGCTGGCGACCCCGGGCTCCCCCGCGCCTTCGACGGCCAAGCTCAACGCCGACGAGGCGCCCTTCGACCCGGCGGCCTACTTCGCCTCGGTGCTCACCGGTGGCAGCTCGCTGCGCTACCGCGTCGCCCGTCGCGAGTCGATCGAGTCGCGCCCGGACCCGACCCGGGTGCTGGTCGGCCGCGCCAGCCTGGCGGTCGAGGCCGAACGCTTCTGCACCCCGGCCCTGGACCCGAACGTCTGGCTGCGCGGGCGCGCGAAGAACGACTCGCCCTGGGTGCTGCTGCCCGGACCGGGCTCGGTCTACTTCGGCGGCGACTTCGTCGGCAAGGCCCAGCTCGACCACGTGCGCCTCGGCGAGCGCTTCGACCTGCACCTCGGCATGGACCCGATGGTGACCTTCGAGCGCATCGAGCTCGAGCGCAAGACCAGCACCTCGGGCTTCTTCGCGACGCGCAAGAAGTACACCGACGGCTGGCGCCTGCGCTTCGAGAACCACGGCGCCGCCGGCACCAGCGCGGCCCGGCCGGCGGCGGTGGTGGTGCGCGAGGTGCTGCCGCGCTCGACCGACGAGCGCCTCGAGATCGAGCTCGAGGACGCTAACCCGCCCGTGAGTCGGGACGCCCGCTGGACCCGCGACCGCGAGGAGTCCGGCATCCTGACCTGGGTCGTCGCCATCGCCCTGGATCGCCCGACGACGATCGAGTGGACCAGCTCGATGACCTTCCCCGAAGACCTCGAGCTGAGCTGGTAGGAGCAAGACCATGAACACCATCCACAGATCCCTTCGTTCCCTCGCGCTCCTGTCCTTGGCCGCGCCGCTCGCCGGCGCCGCCGACGAGCTGAGCTCCGCGATCTCCGACGTGACCCTCTATGGCAAGGGGGCGATCGTCACGCGGCGCGCGCCCCTGCCCGTGCCCGAGGGCTCCTTCGTACTGCGCGGGCTGCCCTCTGGCATCGACCCCACGAGCGTGCGCGTGCGCGCGTCCGGTGGCGAGGTGGTCGGGGTGGAGACGCGCCGGCACTTCCGGGAGCAGGCCGGCGGCGAGCGCCTCGAGGCCCTGCGCGGAGCTGTCATCGCCGCCAAGGCCGGCTACGTCGGCGCCCAGGATGCGCGCGACGTGACCCAGCGACTGGTCAGCTTCTACGAGCGCCTCTTGACCCAGGAGCGCGCGGCCATCGCCGACGCGCTCGTCGCCGGGCGCGCTGACACCAAGCGCTGGAAGCAGGGCCTGCGCTTCTACGAGGACGAGCTCGGCAAGGCGCGCAGCAGGGACCGCAAGGCCCAGTGGGCGGTCCAGGATGCTCGGCTTGCGCTCGAGGCGGCCAACGCCGAGCTGGACGGCGCGACCTCCACGGGCGGCGCCCACAGCTGGGACGTCTTCGTCGACGTGGTCGGTCGCGCCGGCATGGCAGCCCTCGAGGTCGAGTACTTCGTCGGCGACGCCGGCTGGACCCCGACCTACGACCTGCGCGCGGCGGGGGACCTGTCCTCGGCCGAGCTGGTCTACCGGGCCAAGGTGTGGCAGCGCACGGGCGAGGACTGGCCCGAGGTGCCGATCCTGCTGTCGACCGCGCGGCCCGAGCTGGGCACGCGCGGGCCCGAGCCGAGCGTCTCGTGGGTCGGCCTGTACGACCCGAACGATGACGTGAGCGTCGCCGCCTCGGTTCGCTTCGAGACGCTCAAGGACCTCGGCTACGCCGAGGACGGCGCGGGTCTGATGTTCTATGAGGACGCCGAGGTCGAGGGCACCTGGGCTCCGACCTTCGCCGGCGCCGAGAACGCCGGCATCTCGGTGCGCTTCCGCCTGCCGCGGCGCGAGACGGTCGAGTCCCGCGAGCTGCCGACGACGCTCTTGGTCGGTCGTGCGACCCTCGACATCGAGGTCGAGCACTACGCCGCGCCCTCGGTCTCCGAGCGCGTCTGGCTGCGCGGTCGCGCGACCAACACCAGTCCTTGGGAGATGCTCCCGGGCGAGGCCTCGGCCTACGTCGGCGCGGACTACGTCGGGCGCACCTGGCTCGCGGGCGTGCACCCTGGCGAGGACTTCGACATGCCGCTCGGTCCCGACGCGGGGGTCTCGATCGTGCGCTCCAAGGTCGAGGACTTCTCCGAGGGGCCCGCGTTCCTGCGCTCGAAGGCGACCGAACTCGAGGCCTGGCGCATCGTGGTCGAGAACTTCGGCGCCCTCGGTGTCGGGGCCAAGAGCCCGGTGCAGGTGATCGTGCAGGAGGTCCTGCCGCGCTCGAGCGACGAGCGCTTGCGGGTGAGCCTGGACGGGGCGACGCCTTCCGTCTCGACGGCCGAGCGCTTTGCCAAGGAGCGTGAGGAGAAGGGCATCCTGACCTGGGTCCTGTCGGTGCCCGCCGAGGGCAAGGCCGAGGTCGTCTGGTCGCGCGAGGTGGCCTGGCCGAAGGACCTCGTGATCACCGGCAAGTAGCCGCGGGGATAGCGATGGGGGGGCGGCGTCCAGTGGGCGGCCGTCCCCCCGATGCTTGTTCGGGCTTGTCCGGGCTTGTCCGGCCCTCCTTCCAGCCTTCCTTAACAATGGGAGGGTTGCACGGGAGTGGGTTTTCGCCAGGCCGAGCGTCACCACCCGGGCTACCGAGCGTCCATGGAGTCGCCGGCGCGGTTATCGTGGTGGCCCCCGCCCCATCGCGCCCGACCATGCTGCCACGTCTCCACCCCATCGCTGCCCTCCTGGGCCTCGTCCTCGCCACCGGCGCCTGCAGCGCGGTCCGCGCAGCGGACACCGAACCGCTGCACCTCGTGGTGCTGCACTCGAACGACATCCACGGCCAGGCCCAGCCCCTCGCGGGGCGCTGGGTCGACCGCGAGAACCCGCCGCCGCGGGGGGGGCTGTCGCGGCTTGCCGGTGAGCTCGCGGCGGCCGAGGCGGCTGCGCGAGCGGACGGAGCCCACGTGCTGGTCGTCGACGGCGGCGACTGGTTCCAGGGCACGCCCGAGGGGCTGGTCGACGACGGGCGCGCCTTCGTCGAGCTGCTCGGCGAGATCGGCTACGACGCGATGGTGGTCGGCAACCACGAGTTCGACCATGGGGTGCCGTACCTGGCCGACCTGCTCGGTGCGGGCATCGTGCCCCACGTGCTGGCCAACGTGCGCGAGCCGTCCACCGGCGAGCGCGTCGCGTGGTGCGTGCCCTACCGCATCGAGCAGGTCGGTGACCTGCGGGTCGCGCTGGTCGGACTCCTGACGACGGGGACGCCCGCGATCACCCATGCGGACGCGCGCGCGCTCGACTTCGTGGAGCCGGGCCTCGAGCTCGCTACAGTTCGCGCCGAGCTCGAAGCCCTCGCCGAGCCCGTCGACCTGATCCTGCCCATCACGCACCTCGGGGTGAGCGCCGATCGCGACCTCGCGCGCGCGCACCCCGACCTCCCGCTGATCGTCGGCGGCCACTCGCACACGACCCTCGCCGAGGGGGTCCGCGAGGGCGACACCCTGATCGTGCAGGCGGGCTGCAAGGCGATGGTGATGGGGCGCGTGGACCTGTACCTCGACCCGGTGACCCTCGCGGTGCTGAGCAGCTCGGCGCACCTGGTCGAGCTGCCGCCGGACGCCGAGCTGGACGACGCGGCCCTGGCCGAGGCTTGTGCGGCACTGACCGCGATCGGTGCCGAGGAGATGGACCTGGTCGTGGGCCGGTTCGAGGCGCCGCTGCTCCGCAGCCGTGGGGTCGCCAGCGGCTCGGCCGGGAACTGGATCACGGATGCCTTCCGCAGCCGGCTGGGCACGGATGTGGCCATCCAGAACCGCGGCGGCATCCGGCGTGACATCGAGGCCGGCGAGGTCCGGCGCCGGGACCTGTTCGAGATGCAGCCCTTCGGCAACACCCTCGTCGCGATCGAGCTGACCGGGGCCGAGCTCTTCACCACCGTCGAGCGCGCCTTGACCGACCGGAAGCACTCGGGCATCGAGTTCAGCGGCATGACGGTCCACTATCGCGGCGAGGCCCCCGACCTGGAGCTAGTCGCGGTGACCGTCGGCGGGGAGCCCCTGGATCCAGCAGCGACCTACAGCCTGGCGACCAACTCCTTCCTCGCCGGTGGGGGGGACACCTACCTGCCCGAGAGCGTGATCGCCCGCGAGGCCATCGACACGGGCCTGGTCCTGCGCGACGTGGCCGAGGAGGCCCTCGCTGGGGGGGCCGGCGTCCACGTGGACTCGACCAACCGCTACCTCGAAGCCGAACAACCCTGATGCCGTCCGTGCCCATGAAGTCGCTCGTCGCCACCTGGCTCTTCGCCGTCACCCTCGCTCCCTCGTTGATCGCACAGGTCCCCCGGGATTCGGTGGATCCCTTGGCGGCTCCCTCGATGGTCCTGCCCGGAGCGGCAGGGGCCTCGCTCGACCGCGCCGAGGACGAGCGCATCGCCGAGCTGGAGCGTGACCTGACCGATCGGGACGAGAAGACGCGCCGCGCGGCGGTGAACAAGCTGGTCGACATCGGCAGCACCAAGGCCTGGCTGGTGGTCGTCGAGGCCCTGGCCAATGACAAGGCGCGACCGGCGGACGAGGCCCAGATCGATCTGGCGGACGTGACCGACGAGAAGGTGCTCAAGGTGCTGTTCGGGAAGGGCGGGCTGAAGCACTCCGACCAGCTGGTTCGAACTCGCGTGGCCGAGCTGATGGGCCGGCGCAAGGCGGTCGAGGCCGAGCTGATGGGCAAGGCGCTCAAGGAGCGTGACCCCGAGGTGCGACGGCTCCTGCTGTGGAGCATCGAGCGCCTCGCGCTCGCGGGTGAGCTGACCGGGGACCTCGAGCGCGAGCTCCAGAAGGAGCTCGTCAAGCTGATGCGCAAGGACTCCGACGGCGCGGTGCGTGGAGCGGCCCTGTTCGCCCACGAGGCGGTCTTCGGTGCCGAGGCGACGACCAAGTGGGTCGTCGAGCTGGCGGACGCCAAGCCCGAGGGTGCCCGCGCGGCGGCGGCGCTGCTCGCAGGCGGCGAGGCCGGCGGCGAGGGCGGGAGCGAGCTCCTGGCCGCGCTGCTCGTTGACGAGTCCTCCATCGTGCGCAAGGCCGCCATCCGCGGGCTCGAGCAGCGCGCCCGTGCCGGCGAGCTCGAGGCCCTGTCGCAGCTGATCGCGCGGCTCGAGGCCGAAGAGCGCCCGCGCCTCCAGTGGGCCTTGGTCGACGCCCTGCAGCGCGCTTCGGGCATGCAGTACCGCCTGGACACGCGCCCCTGGCGGCGCTGGTTCGATGGCCTGGGCGACGACTGGGTCCCAGGCAGCGAAGAGCGAGAGGTCGATCGCGGGGAAGCGACGGTGGCCTTCGCCGGCCTGCCTCTGCTCTCGGACCGGGTCGCCTTCTTGATCGACTTCTCGGGCTCGATCTGGAACGAGAAGGACGGCAAGCTGCCCAAGGATCAGGTGGGGGCCGAGCTGACCCGTGTGCTCGACCGCCTGACCGAGGAGACCTGGTTCAACGTGGTGCCCTTCATCAACGACCCGGTGCCGTGGTCCGAGGAGCTGGTCCAGGCCAAGAAGAAGAACCTGGCAGCCGCCAAGGAGTTCTACGCCGACTGCAAGGCCTACGGAGCGGGCAACGTCTACGACGCGATCCAGCTGGTGCTGGAGGATCCGATGGTGGACACGATCGTCGTCCTGAGCGACGGCGCCCCCTCGGGTGGCACCCGCTGGAACCTGAACCTGATGATCCCAGCGCTCCTGGAGCAGAACCGCTACCGCCAGGTGGCCTTCGACTCGCTGCTGGTCGGCGCTCCAGGTGGGCTGGTGCGCCACTGGGAGGCCTTGTCCGAAGGCAGCGGCGGCGAGTGCATCTCGACCGAGTTGAAGTAGATTAGGCGGGCAGCCATGGCCGCCAACCCTCCCAACTCCGACCTCGCCAAGGGCGCGCTCCCGTGCGCCGTCGTGCGCGAGCTGGATCGACGCGCGATCGAAGAGCACGGCATCCCCGGCCTGCTGCTCATGGAGAACGCGGGCCGTGCGACCGCGGCCGCCCTCGAGAAGGTCCTGCGCGCGGCCAAGACCACGGCCGAGGTCGTCGTCCTGTGCGGGCCTGGCAACAACGGTGGCGACGGCTTCGTGATCGCCCGCACCCTGCACAACCGAGGACATGCCGTGCGCGTGGTCTTCGTCGGGCCGCTCTCCAAGCTGGCCGAGCTGTCCGAGGACACGCGCACCAACGCGCGGCTCTGGCGCGACCTTGGTCGACCGATCATGGAGGTCGCCGGCCCTTCGGACCTGGCCTCCCTCGAGGTACGCCTCGGTGCGGCCGGTGCGATCGTCGACGCGCTCTTCGGCACGGGCCTGCAGCGCGAGCTGCGCTCGCCCTGGTCCGAGGTCGTCACCCTGGCCAACGCGGCGACCTGCCCCCTGGTGGCCGTCGATGTCCCCAGCGGCCTGCATGGCGACACCGGCGAGGTGCTCGGCGCGGCCATCGAGGCCGACCTGACCGTGACCTTCGTCGCCCCCAAGCCAGGCTTCTTCGTCGCCCAGGGGCCGGCCCACACGGGCCGCGTGCTGGTGGCCGAGATCGGCATCCCGCGCGCTTACCTCGAGGCCGCCCGCGCGGAGTCGTCGTGACCGAGGGTCACTCCGGAAGCTGCCCGCGGGGGATCGCACCCGACCGCGCTGCACGGGCTTGGCTCCTGCTCGTCTTGGCGACCTTCACCGGCTTGGCCCTGGCGCACGCCTGGCGCACGCCGATGTTCGAGGGCCCCGACGAGGACAGCAACCTCGAGTACGTGCGCTACCTGGACCTCGAGGGGCACCTGGCCACCCCGAGCGCGACCCCGACCGTCGAGCTCGAGGTGCTCGAGCGAGGCATCCTGCCTCCGCTGTGGTTCTACGTCACCCTGCCGCTCTACCGGGCCGTGGGTGCCGACGGGGCCGCGGCGACCCCGGTCCTGAGTCCGCACTTCCTGCGCGACGGCGCCTTCCAGTCGGCGATCGCGGCCGAGGGGCTCGACCTGGACGCGGCCCTCGAGCGGCCCGGCTCGCGCGCGCGCTACCTGCATGGCCTGGACGAGGCCGGCTCGACGCCCGAAGCCACGGCCGCCATCCACGCCCTGCGGCTCTTGCGCGCGAGCGCCATCCCCTGGGCCCTCTTGGCCCTGGTCGCCAGCTTCCTGATCCTGCGCCGGGCACTCGGGTGCGAGCGCCGCGCCCTCTGGTTCACCGCCGCCCTGTCGCTCACGCCCCAGCTGCAGTTCCTCTCGGCCAACATCAACATGGACGCGATGCTGGCCGCTTGGGGGTGCCTCGCCTTCTGGGCCATGGCCGAGTGGATCGCTGCGGGTGACGCCGGCGAGCCGCGTCGACGGCTGGTCTTCGCGGGCCTGGCCGGGGCGGCCGTCGGCCTGGCCGCGATGACCAAGCTCAACGGGCTCGTGCTGCTGCCGCTGCTGGGCCTGGCCGCGGTGCTGGCCGGTCGGCCCAAGCTCGACCTGCGCGGAGGCCTCGCCGCGCTGCTCACCCTGACCATGACCGCCGGCCCCTTCTACCTGTGGGGCTGGCTCGAGTCCGGCCACCCGCTCTGGATGTGGGCTTACCAGCAAGCGAGCCCGCTGCACAACACCGTCGGCCAGGAGCCGGCGGTCTGGGACCTCGCGGGCATCTGGGGGTACCACCTGGTGCTGTTCCTGACCTGGTTCGCCGACCTCGGCTGGACCTCCGTCTGGTTCGAGCCGTGGATCAGCTATCCGGTCATGGCGCTCTTCGCGGTCGGTGGGGTTGTGGGCTTGAGGAGCATCACGCGCGGTCTGCTGCTGCCGCCAACGGCCAAGCCGGCCCAAGCGGTCGGCGCCGAGTCCCAGGCCGACAGCAGCAACGACCTTGGCATCCCGACGCGATCCGCGGGCCGCATCGCGCAGCTGCTGACCGCGGGCTGCGTCCTGATCCTGGCCGCCGAGCTGTGGTTCAACCTGCGCTTCTCCCAACCCCAGGGGCGCCACCTCTACCCCTTCCTCGTGGCCGTCGTCTTCCCGGTCTTCCTGGGCCTCGAGCGGCTGCGGATCCTGCGACCCTTCACCGTGGCCTGCGGGCTCCTGTCCCTGGCCGCCCTCCCCCTGCTTGGCGACCAGCTGCGCAGCGACCTGCCCGACGGCACGGCCTGGAACGGCAGTGCTTGGGTGGCGGTCACCGACGCTGGTCGCAGGGCCGCTCCGGATCTGGCCGAGGCCGATGCCCAGATCGCTTGGATGGCCTTCGAGCCGGGTCCCACCGGCGCACCCAGCCTGTCCTGGCAGGCCCGCCCGGACCACAGCTACGAGCTGCTGCTCGCGGTGGACAACCCGAGCTTCGAGGACCGCCCCTGGAGCGAGACCGGGACCCTCCTGCGCTCCGCCCGCACCTTCCGCATGCCCCTCGCCGGCCAAGCGGTCGTGCCCGACGACTTCTGGGCCAGCCTGCCCCCCGGCGCCGAGCTCGCCTTCCAGGTGCTCGAGTACGACGCCGCTGGCGCGACCACCGGCCGCTCGCTCGTCCGCACCACCACCCGCTGAGCCCGACAGCCGCCCTCCCCGCCCGATGGCTCGCAGTCGCGACTCCGTACCGTCGGTCTCGGCACCGTACGGGGGGACTTGGGCGGCCGCGTTAGCGCGAACCTGACCACGATTCGGGGCGAGCCGTCCGGGCCGCCGGAGCAGGCGCTATCCTCTTGCGCCTATGCAAGTCGCCCTGATCCGTGAACATGGTGGCCCCGAGGTGATCCGCCTCGAGGACGTCGAGCCGCCCACCCCCGCCCCGGACGAGGTCCTGGTTCGCGTCCTGGCCGTCTCGGTCAACCACCTCGACCTCTGGGTGCGCCGCGGCATGCCCGGCATGCCGATGCCCTTCCCGCGCATCCTCGGCTGCGACGGCACCGGCGAGGTCGTCGCCCTGGGCGAAGAGGCCGGCGACTCTGGCCTCGTCGTTGGCCAGAAGGTCGTCATCGAGCCCGGCTACAGTTCGGGCAAGAGCTCCTGGGACGAGGCCGGCCTCGACCACCTCTCGAGCGACTACGGCATCCGCGGCGAGCACATGGACGGACTCGACGCGGAGTTCGTCGCCATCGAGCCGCGCTTCCTGACGCCCCTGCCCGAAGGCCTCGATCCGATCACTGCGGCTGCGATGCCGCTGACCTTCCTGACCGCCTGGGGCATGCTCGTCACGCGTGTCGACCTCGAGGAATTCGAGACCGTGCTCGTGCTGGGCGGCACCAGCGGGGTCGGCGTGGCAGCGATCCAGATCGCCAAGCTGATCGGCGCGCGCGTGATCGCGACGGCCGGCACCCAAGAGAAGCGCGAGCTGTGCCTCGAGCTCGGCGCCGACCACGTCATCGACCATGGCCAGAAGGGCTGGGGCCGCGAGGCCAAGGAGCTCAGCGGTGGCGGCGTCGACGTGGTCGTCGAGCACGTCGGCCCGGCGACCTGGTCCGAGTCCATGCGCGCCCTCGCCCGCAACGGCCGGCTCGTCACCTGCGGCGGAACCACCGGCCCGATGGTCGAGCTCGCCCTGCCGCACCTGTTCATGAAGAACCTCTCGGTGCTCGGATCGACCATGGGCCCGCGGACGGCCTTCGAGCCGATCTTCCAGGCGGCCTCTCTGGGCCACCTGCAGCCCGTCGTCGACCGCGTGGTCGGCATGAGCGAGATCCAGGCCGCGCACCAGGCCCTCGAGGACCGCGAGGTGCTCGGCAAGATCGTGCTGATCCCTGGCCAGTAGGCCGGGGATCCCCAAAGACTGACCCCCGACTCCCCCCGCAAGATGAACGCAGCTTCGATCCAGACCGCCGCCGTGCTCGGCGCCGGCACCATGGGCCACGGCATCGCCCAGGTGCTCGCCATGGCCGGCATCACCACCCGCCTCTTCGACATCGCCGGCGAGGTGGTCGAGGCCGGCATCGGCA
Source organism: Planctomycetota bacterium (assembly GCA_029212845.1). GTDB lineage: Bacteria > Planctomycetota > UBA1135 > UBA1135 > JARGPD01. Next base: position 2,345 of record JARGPD010000116.1, on the reverse strand, counting down.
AGGTGGCCGCCAACCTCGACAAGGGCGTGGCCCGCGGGAAGGTGACCGAAGAGGACGCCACCGCCGCCAAGGCACGCCTGAGCGGCGGCACCGACCTGGAGGCCGCCATCCAAGGCGTGGACCTGGTCGTCGAGGCCGTGCCCGAGCGCATGGACCTCAAGCAGAGCCTCTTCCGCCAGCTCGGCGACGCGCTCGGCCCGGAAGTCCTGCTGGCCACGAACACCTCCAGCCTTCCGATCACAGCCATCGCGTCCGCGGCCAAGCACCCCGAGCGCGTCACCGGCATGCACTTCTTCAACCCCGTCCACATCATGAAGCTTGTCGAGGTGGTGCGCACCGCGACGAGCTCGGACGAGGCCGTCGAGACGTCGATGGAGCTTGCCCGCCGCATGGGCAAGGAGCCGATCCTGGTGAAGGATTCGCCGGGCTTCGCGTCGAGCCGCCTGGGCCTGGTGATCGGGCTCGAGGCGATCCGCATGCTCGAGAGCGGCGTCGCCAGCGCCGAGGACATCGACAAGGCCATGACCCTCGGCTACGGCTTCCCGATGGGCCCGCTCAAGCTGACGGACCTCGTCGGCCTCGACGTGCGCCTCTCGATCGCCGAGTACCTCAGCCAAGAGGTCGGCGAGCACTTCACCCCGCCCGCGCTCCTCTCCGAGATGGTCGCACGCGGCGAGCTCGGCAAGAAGAGCGGCAAGGGCTTCTACGACTGGAACGCGTGACCGGCCGTGGCCTCTGACACCTTCAAGAGTCCCCTGGCCGGTGCGGCGCCGACCCTGACCGCCAAGAGCCAGCGCCGCTGGGCGATCGGCGGCTGCATCGGCTGCCTGGGCTTCGCGGTCCTGACCGCGGGGCTCTCGCTCCTGGGCGTCAAGAACGCCCTCGCGCCGGCCAACGTCTGGGGCCAGCTGAGCGCCTACATGGGCTTCGATCTCGAGGCGCCGCCGGCGGGCTACGCGCCCCTGTTCGTGCTGCCCTTCTTCGACCAGCGGCAGATCGCCTTCTATCGCGTGGCGGACGAGACGCAGGTGCTGCTGCAGGAGTACTCCGGCCGCACGCGCGAGGACTTCGACCTGGCCTTCGACGTGGGGGCCCTCGAGGCGCTGGAAGGCATCGGCGAGGTCGAGGCCGTCGAGCTGACCCTGCAGGGGCGCGAGGTCGAGGCCGTGCGCTTCGTCGGCGCCGAGAGCCTCGAGCCCGAGGCCACCCGCGAGGGGGGCGTGCGCGGCTGGATCGTCGAGACCTTCGACCTCGCGCCGGAAGATCTGCCGGTCTTCCGAAGGGACACGCCGGTCGTGCGCATTCGCTTCTCGGGCGGGGCGGACTTCGGCGGTACGACGTTGAACGTGCGCGCCCCGACCGCGACGCCCCTCGACGAGGCCGCGCTCGAGGACCTCTTCGAGCCCTTCGACCTGTGGTCACGCGTGGACTCCGCGCCGGCCTTCGTGGACCCGGACGCACAACCCGCAACCGACGAGTAGACATGGCACTGGCAGAGAACGAGAGCAAGAGCGCGATCATCCTGATTGGGGTCGGGCTCCTTGCGGTGGCCGGGGCCGCCTTCGGCACCTTCGTCGGCCTCGGTCGGGCGATCGACGGCGGCGAGCTGCTCGCCGAGCGCTTCGCCTGCACCGAGCTGCCCCTCGAGCTGGAGGTCGACTCGGCCCACAAGCTCGGGTCGGGGGATCGCATCGCGAGGCTGGTGGCAGAGGAGGGAGTCGAGCGCGACCCCAGCTGGCCCGACAACGTGATCGTCCAGCTGCACAAGGACGACCGGGCGCCCGGACTCATGTTCCCGCCGGAGCCGCGCTCGGTGGACCTGGAGAAGCTCGGCAGGTGGGAGCAGGACCCGCAGCAGGTCTTCCGAGGCGAGATCAACCGCGGCCGCGTCGACTTCGGTCGCTGGAGCGTGCCTTACATCCGCGAGCGCCTGTTCCGCGACACGGGGGCCTGGGTCGACTCGATGCGCGTGAACCTCTCGTCCGAGGACGTGAACTGCGTCGTCTTCGCGGAGTTCCCGCCCGAGGTGGAGGGCAGCGAAGACGCGCTCCGGCTGCTGCTCGACGGCTTCGAGCTGCGCTAGCCACGGGCACTCACGCTAGCCGCCGCACCTGCGACTGACGCACCAGCTGCGGACGTTGCGGCAGTCGCGACTGGAGCACCAGCCGCGGACAGTGCGGCACCCGCGGCTGGGGCACCAGCCTCGGACAGTGCGGCACCCGCGACTAGAGCACCAGCCGCGGACGTTGCGGCACCTGCGACTAGAGCACCAGCTGGGGACGGTGCGGCACCTGCGACTGATGCACCAGCTGCGGATGGTGGGGCAGTCGCGACTGGAGCACCAG